>DATFHG010000085.1:0-16394 GCA_035248725.1 Gemmatimonadaceae bacterium
CGACGATGACGTCCTGATTCCGTCCAGCATCGCGACGCCGGAGTACGACGGCTCGTACACGCTCGACGCGACCGCGTCGTTCCGCCGCCTGCGCGACGAGATCGCGAAGGAAGTGAACCCGCGGCGCGCCGCGCTCGGCCAGACGCTGCTGGACCGCATGGTCGCAATGAACGACAACCTGCACATCGCGCACGGCGTGCTGCGCGCGGGATCCCCGACCGTGCGCGCGTACCCGATCGTCCAGGAGTTCTCGATCAAGTCGCTGCGGCCGCAAGGAGACGCGATGTACGCGACCGCGGCGCACCACGAGGACATCCACGACCCGGGCGACGTGGCCGAAGTCCAGTTCGCGCTGCGGAAGGATGACGTCGGCCTGCAGCTCATCTTCTGGAACGACGGCGGCAAGAACGACACGCTGTTCTACGTGCGACGCCCATGACGCGACGTCTCGCGTACATCTGCGCCCTCGCGCTGACAGCGACGTCCGCCCGGGCACAGCAGGTGACGGCGGACTCCGCGGAGCACAGCTGGGCGCTGCGGTCCGGCCCGGTGGTCTACCGCGTCGCCGTGCGCGGCGGCATCCTGTCGCTCGACTACTTCGGGCCGGCGGACCGGGAGAGCGACACCACGCGCGTGCTGCCGACGTATCCGCGCGTCGGTCCGGTCGGCCTCGTCGGCGCCATCGACGGTCGCCAGCTGGACTCGACCGCCGTGCGCTTCGTGAGCGCGCGCACGCGACAGGTGAAACCGGGCGTCGCCGAGCTGCGCGTGACGCTGCGCCCGGCGTCGGCGCCCGTGGACATCGAGGAGCGACTCACGGCGTGGGACGAGACCGGCGTGATCACGCGCGAGCTCACGTTCGTGAATCGCGGCACGCGCGCGGTGCGCGTGGACATCACGCCCACCTGGCTGCTGCCGCGCGGCGACTACACGATGCGCTACCTGTACGGCAACTGGGGACAGGAGCGCCAGCTCGGCGTCGAAGCGCTCGGCGCGGGCGCGCGCGTGTTCGAGCAACGATCGGGGCGCTCGTCGCGCGGCTACGTGCCCTGGCTGTCGCTCCGGAACGAACGCGCTGGCGTCGAATACATCGCCGAGCTCGCGTGGTCCGGTAACTGGCGGATGGCGGTGGATCGGTATCCCGGCGAGAACGACGTGATGCTCGCCGATCGCCCGGTTCGCGTCGCGCTGGGCATCCGCCACGATGGCGGCGGCCCAGTGACCATCGCCGCCGGAGCGTCGTTTACCGCGCCTCGGCTCGCGCTCACCGCGTCCGGCGGAACGCTGGACGACGCCGCCAACCAGATGCATCGCTGGCAACGCACGTTCGTCGCCGCCCCGGCGCCGGGCAATCGTCCGCTGCTCGTGCAGTTCAACACGTGGTACCCGTTCGGGCAGGACGTCGACATCACCAAGGCGAAGCAGGCCGCGGACGTCGCCGCGGCGATCGGCGCCGAGGTGTACATCGTGGACTCCGGCTGGTACGTGGACAAGGACTGGGTGCTGGAGCTCGGCGACTACCAGGTGAGCCCGCGCAAGTTTCCGCACGGTCTCGAGGAGCTGTCGGACTACGTGCGCGGCAAGGGGATGAAGTTCGGCCTCTGGGTGGAGATCGAGAATGTGGGCCGCCAGTCACGCATGTTCCGCGAGCACCACGACTGGTGTCTGCCGCTCGACGGCGCGCCGGTGATCGACGACCGCCGCTGCCAGCTGGATTTCGCGAAGCCGGAAGTGCGCGCGTGGGCGCGCGCGACGGTGCAGCGGTTGATCGATCGCTATCACCTCGGCTGGATCAAGATCGACTACAACATCAACGCGGGCGACCGCTTCGATCCGTCGCGGCCGAGTCGCGCAGGCGCGCGGCTGTACGATCATCTCACGAGCTATTACCGCTGGCTGGACGAGCTGCGCGCGACGTACCCGCAGCTCGTCGTCGAGAATTGCTCGAGCGGCGCGTTGCGCTTCGACAGCGAGATCATCGCGCACACGGCGAGCACCTGGGTGTCAGACGTGGTGAATGCGAAGCAATCGCTGCAGCTGGGATACGGCTGCACGCTGCAGTTCGCCGCCGAGCTGTGCAACCACTGGATGGTGGGGGAGAACGACGCGGGCGTCGTCGACACCAGCGGCGCGGTGGGGTGGTGGGACTTCATGTTTCGCGTGCCGATGACGGGACAGTTCGGCATCTCCAGTCGCGTGCAGGATTGGAGCGCGGCGCTGCGACAGCGCGCAACCGACAACGTCGCGCTGTACAAGCGCATCCGCGGCACGATCACCGGCGCGGACGTCTACCATCTGACGCCCGCGCCCGACCACGACAATCCCACGGGGTGGATGGCGATGCAGTACGTGCAGCCCGCCGACGGACGAACGGTGCTGCTCGCGTATCGTCTGGCCAGGAGCACGCTCGCCGAGTCGTTCCGGCTGCACGGGCTGCTGCGGGACGTCACGTACGCCGTGACGGTGGACGGGACGCCGTTGCTCACCGCGACGGGCGAGCAGCTCATCGACACGGGCCTGCGCGTCGCGCTGGATTCGGAGTGGCGCGCCGCGGTGATCGAGGTGACACCGAAGCCATGAGCGATCAGAAGAAGGGCGACGAACGCCTGGGGCTCAACGACGGCATTACGCGTCGTGACTTCGTAAACGGCGCACTGGTGGCCGGCGCGGGTCTGCTCGTGGGCGGATCCGGACACGGCCTTCTCCTGGCCGAGGACCCCGATGCGTTCACCGGCTACGGCGGCGTCGGCGACTATCGCCACTCGAACGGCAACACGTACGAGGTGGTGAGCGCGGGACACGCGATGCGGGACGGGATGTTTGAGAAGCGTCTCGCAGCCGCGCACGACACGGGTGAGACGTACGACCTCGTCGTCGTCGGCGGCGGCATCAGCGGGCTCGCGGCCGCGGTGTTCTTTCAAAAGAACACGGGCGGACGCTGCCTCGTGATCGACAACCATCCGATCTTCGGCGGCGAAGCCAAGCGCAACGAATTTCTCGTGGACGGCCAGCGGGTCGTCGCGCATCAGGGCTCGGCGATCTTCCTCGTGCCCGGCAAGGGCGGGTACACGGAGCGCTTTTACGAAACGATCGGGATGGACCGTCGCTTCTTCGAGTACCAGAAGTGGCGCGGCCCGCAGCCGGAGATGCATCTCAACCACAGCCCGTACGGCGAGCCGGCGAACTACGGCTTCTATTTCGGCCCGCAGTTCGGGCAGCGGCCTGGCGTGTGGGTGATGGATCCGTGGGGACGCAGGCTCGACGGCGCACCGCTCACCGACGCGCAGAAGGGCGACCTGCTTCGCTGGCGCTCCGGACCCACGACCCGCGACCCGCGACCCGCAAGCGAGGGCGATGAGATCTCGCGGCGGCTCGACAGCATCACGCTCGAGGATCATCTGATGCAGGTGCACAGCATCAGCCGCGAGACGGTGCGCACGTTCCTCTCGCCGATCGAGGGCGGCGGCTACGGGCTGGGCCCCGACGCGCTCTCGGCGTACTGCAACTACGCGATCGAGACGGAATTCCCCGAGGACGGTGACGACGAGCTCGGCGACCAGATGTTCCCGGACGGCAACACGGGATTCGCGCGCCTGATGGTGAAGACGCTCATTCCCGACGCGATCGCGGGTCCGCGCTCGGTGGACGCGACGTGGCGCAACCCGGTGAACTTCGGCGCGCTTGATCGCGCGGGTCAGCCGACGCACATCCGCTCGAGTGCGACGGTCGTGCGCGTGCAACACGAGGGAAGTCCCGCGACGGCGTCGCGCGTCGCGATCACGTACGTGAAGGGTGGCACGCTGCACCGCGTGCACGCGCGCGGCGTCGTGATGGCGGGCGGCAGCTGGACCACGAAGCACGTCGTCGCTGACCTGCCGCAGAGCCATCGCGACGCGTACGCGCAGTTCTACCGCTCGCCGTGTCTCATGGCCAACGTCGCGGTGCGCAACTGGCGCTTCCTGTACGACATGGGGCTGTCGGGTTGTCGCTGGTTCGGCGGGCTCGGCGACTACCTGTCGGTGCGACGCATGGCGAGGATCGGAGGGCAGCCGGAGACATTCGGGCCCGATTCACCGACGGCGCTGACGATCAAGGTGCTGTTCGCGAAGCCCGGCCTGCCGATCGGCGAGCAGGGTGCGCGCGGGCGGGCGGAACTGCTCGGCACGTCGTTCCGAGAGTATGAGCGCGCGTTCCGCCAGCAGATGGCGGACATGTTCGCGTCCGGCGGCTTCGATCCTCGTCGCGACGTCGCGGGCGTGATCCTGAACCGCTGGGGCCACGCGTACGTGAACCCGCAGCCCGGATTCTTCTTCGGCGTGAACGGCCAGCCGGCTCCGCGCGACGTGCTGCGCAACCAGCCGCACGGACGCATCACATTCGCCAACACAGATCTCGCGGGCGCAGCGGACCATCGGAACTCGATTCGCGAGGCGGATCGCGCGGTGCGTCAGCTCTCGGGGTAGGCATCACGGGTGCGAACACTGCTGGACGCAGAGTACGCAGATTACGCAGAAGACGCAGATGGACGCAGGTGGGCGCGGATGGACGCAGAAGATCGTAACGGCAAAAACCAATATTTTTTTGTTTCCGCAGTTACGGTTTGCTGCGTCCATCTGCGTACTCTGCGTATTCTGCGTCAGTCTTTTGTCGCCCCGACAATCGTGTGCGCCGTGCGCAGTTGCAGGAACGCGCCCAGGCGTTCGACTTCCTTATGGATCAGTGCTCGCTCGCGCTGACTTACCGGCACCAGTAGACGCAGCGTGACTGCGACAAACTTACCGAGCGTCCGTCGCCAGCCCCCGACGAGTTGTCCGTCGACGAAGAGCATGTGCCCCATGAGCGCGTCCAGGCGGGGCTCGCGGCCGAGTCGCACGCCGAACGCGGAACGGTCGCGGAAGCCGACGAACAGCTCGTCGTAGTTGGGTAGCAGGTGCACGACGGGCGTCGTGCGCGTCTTGCGTGTCGGGGCACGTGCGCCGGGAGTGACCCACAAGTCCCGGTCCGCGATCCGTTCGCGAACCACGGCGCCGTCGCTCGCCTCCACCGCGCGCTTGGCGTCCGCGACGGTCAGGCCGGACCACCACGCGAAGTCCTGCAGCGTCGCCGGCCCGCGCGTGGCGAAGTACCGCTCGGCGAGGTCGCGCAGCGCGTCGTCGCAATCGCGCTTCGGACTGCGCGGAACGCGCGTGTCGTAGCTCGCATACGTGAACTGCTTGCCACGCCGGCCGCCGCTGATGACGACGCGATCGAGCTCGGCCTGCATGAGGATGTGCGCGAGCCGTTGGCCGGTGGGATCCACACGCGCACGGCGAAGGGCCACGGCCAGCTCGGCGCGCGTGAGCTGCGCGCCGTCCCGAAGCGCGCGCTCGATCGCGGCATTCGCCCGGCGGAAGACCGATGCATCCAGCCCCAGCGAGCGATTGTTCGTGCCCATGGCCGCGGCGACGCGCGTCGCGGTGAGATCGAGCATCCAGTCGACGTCCTCGGGGAGCACGAAGTGCCAGGTGGGACGCAGCACGTGCGTGCGCAGGATCGCGCCTGACGCGATCGCGTGCTCCACGTCGGCGTCGGTGGCCGCGGTCATGCGTCGCCCGATGGCCCACTTGGCGTTCGCGTAATCCTGCGACTGCACTGCCCCCAGCGCGCGCACCACGTCCTCGGCGCGCGTGAGCGTGGTGGTGAGGAGGTGCTGATTCCGCAGGCGGAGCGCGGCGACATTCATCGCGAGCTTCCTCGCGCTATTGAGGCTGACTGACGCAGAATACCTGGACGCAGAATACGCAGAGTACGCAGAGGGACGCAGAAAACCGTAAGTGCGGAAAACAAAAAATATTGGTTTCGCCGTTCAGCCTTTCTGCGTCCACCTGTGCCCATCTGTGTCCATCTGCGTATTCCGCGTGCTCTGCGTATTCTGCGTCAGCGTTTTGTAGCCCCAGCGATCTCTGATCTATCTTTGGATCCCCACCGAGACTCGGCGTGACTTCGTCCCAGACCCTGCACAGCTCCGAGAGCGGCCGCACGTACCAGCTCGATCGCCTGATCGGCAAGGGCGGGTTCGGCGAGGTGTACCTCGCCACGACGACCACGGCGTCGGGCGGGGTCGAGCAGGTGTGCATCAAGGTCACGGACCGGCTGTCGCCCTGGCTGCGTGAAGCGTATTTCGCGGAGATGCTCGCGCGGCAGCCGCGTGCGCTCCGCGTCTACGACCGGTTTGCCGTCGTCGATGGGGATCGCACCCGGTACTGCCTCGCGATGGAGTACGCGCAGCACGGCGACCTCGGCGCGTGGATCGCGCGGAAGGGGCCGCAGCCCGAGCGCTTCGTGCGCCGGGAGATCGCGGCCATCCTGGCGCCGCTGCACGCGCTGCATCGCGGACAGGCGCTCCACCGCGACCTCACGCCGTTCAACGTCTTCGTCTGCGAGGACGAGCAGCTCAAGATCGGCGACTTCGGCATCGCGACGCACCAGATGAGCCGCCGAGGCGTGACCGCCGACGCCTTCAACATCTTCAACGCGCCGAACGAGATCGCGTGGGGCAAGGTGCGGCGCTGGCAGCAGCGCGACGACATCTATCAGGTGGGACAGCTGGCTGCGATGCTGTTGCGCGGCGACATCATGAAGCCGATCGACACGCGCGACGTGCGCCGCCTGCCCTGCAGCGATCACCTGAAGGAAGTGATCCACCGCTGCCTCGGCGCGCGCGGCAAGCGGTACGAGGCGGCGGACGAGCTGATCAAGGCGCTGCGCCACCGGCCGCGGGCGCCGCGACTGGGACGGGTGGCGTCGCTGAAAGGCAAGCGCGTCTCGTTCACCGGTTTCCTGAGCCGTCCGCGCGCCGACGCGGCGAAAGCCGCCAAGCGCGCCGGCGCCCTCGTGCAGAGCAAGCCCACGCGACACACCGACGTCCTCGTGCGCGGCCGGCCGAATTCACTGCAGGTCGCCGGCTCCGCGGGCGGCACCAAGCTGATGGAGATCCGCCGCCTGGAGTCGAAGGGACATCATGTCACCGTCATCGGCGAACGACACTTCTGGAAACTCGTGAATGATGTGCAGGTTGCCGGCGGTGTACCTCGTCCTGCGCGCGCGGTCAGCGCCGCCGCAGTGGCGCGCGCCCGACGACGACCGTGACGTTGTCCGAGCCGCCGCGCTCAAGCGCCAGGTCCACCAAGCCGCGGCACAGGCGCTCGGCCGACTCGGCCGTCCCGCAGGCGTGCTCGATCTCCTCGTCGCTCACGTGTTTGGTGAGCCCGTCGCTGCAGAGGAGCACGATGCAACCGCGCTCGCTCACGTCCACGCGCGAGACGACGGGCATCGCCTCGTCGCCGCCGATCGCGCTCGCCAGCACGTTGTTGAGCGGCGAGCGGCGCAGGTCCCTCGCCTTCATCACGCCCTCGTCGACGAGCTGCTGCGCGACGGTCTGATCGCGCGTGATCTGCTGCAGCTTGCCGTGCGTGTGGATGTAGGCGCGGCTGTCGCCCACCTGCACGACATACATCCATGGATAGACGACGATGCCGAGCGTCATGGTAGTGGCGAGACGCGCGTGGTCGCCGCGCGCCGCCGCCTCGGCGCGCACGGCGTCGTGGGCCTTGAGCGCCGCGTCCTGCAGCTCGCTGTAGAACGACTCGTCATCCGAGACGCTTCCGCTCATCGCGTGGTAGGAGCGGAGTGACGACGCCACGTACCGCATCACGCTCTCGGTCGCCACGCGCGCCGCGGTCCCGCCGTCGTCCGCTCCCCCGACGCCGTCCGCGACCAGGAGGATCGTCGCGAGGCGTCCGCCCTTGAGCGGGAGCGAGGCGACGTCGGGCAGACTCGACCCGTGCACCATGATGTTCGGGTGGACCGTGGCGACCAGGAAATGATCCTGGTTCTCCTTGCGGACACGCCCCTGGTGCGTGATGCCGAAGAGATCGACTTCGTGGTCCTCGGGGCGGAGCCCCGAAGCGGAAGTCCGGTTGGAGGCGGTCACCGCGTCCATGCCGGGAACATGGCCCGCCGGCGCCGAAAAGGCCATCCGAAACTTCCCGATTGCGCTGTCCGTACCCTTCCCATAGTGTCGTATTGGAACCCCATAGGACGGCGCATGGTCGACAAGCTCGAGGTCAAGCAGGGCACGCTGGCACTCATGATCCTCAAGACACTCGAGGGGCTGGGACCGTTGCACGGCTATGGCGTGGCGCGGCGCATCGAGGAGACCAGCGGGCATCGCCTCCAGCTCAACTACGGCACGCTCTACCCCGCCCTGCTCAAGCTCGAGCAGGAGGGGTTCATCGTCGCGGAATGGCGGCAGTCGGAGAACAACCGCCGGGCGAAGTACTACGCGCTCACCGCGGCCGGACGAAAGCAGCTGGCGCGTGAGACGCGCGAGTGGAACCAGACGGCGGATCTGATCGCCGCCTTCCTGGCTCCCAAAAAGGAGGCTCGATGAGGTTCATCCGTTCGGCGCTCGCGCGCATCGCGGGCGCATTCACGCGCGACCACGGGGACGACGATCTGCGCGACGAGTTCCGCGCGCACCTGGAGATGGAGACCGCCGAGTACATCCGGCGCGGCATGTCGCCGGACGAGGCCAGACGCCAGGCGCTGCTCTCGGCCGGCGGACTGGTGCAGGCCGAGGAAGCGGTTCGCGCACAACGAGGCCTGCCCTGGCTGGACAGCCTGGGCTCGGACCTGCGCTACGCCGTGCGCGCGCTTCGCCGCGCGAAGGGGTTCAGCGTCGTCGTGGTGCTGACGCTCGCGCTGGGCATCGGGGCCAACACCGCGATGTTCACGCTGCTGCGCGGCACGCTGCTGCGTCCGCTCCCGAACCGCGACGGCAGTCGCCTGCTGTACCTGCGGCAGTCGGCGCAGATCACGGGGCGCGACAACGCCTACTTCTCGGTGCCGGAGGTCGCGGATTATCGCGCGGCGACGCACACCCTGTCGACGATCGCGGAATACTCGTCGATGACGTTCACGATGATCGGCAAGGACGGCGACCCGATGCACGTGCGCACGGGGATCGTGACGGGCAACTACTTCCACGTGATGGGGCTCGAGCCCGCGCTTGGCCGTCTGCTGAACGAGCAGGACGACGGCGCCGCGGCGATCCCCGCGACCGTGCTGTCGTACCAGTTCTGGCAGGAGCGCATGGGCGGCGACCCGCACGTGGTCGGCCAGCAGATCCGGATCAACGACAAGGCGTCGACGATCGTGGGCGTGGTGCAGCTCGCGCCGCTGTATCCGCAGAAAACCGACGTCTTCGTGAATCTCGTCACGAGCCCGCACCACCTCAGCGCGACGATGGTGACGGATCGCTCGCACCGGATGTCGGACGTGTTCGCGCGGCTGGCGCCGAACGCGACGCTGGAGCAGGCGCGCGAGGAAATGCAGCGCATCTCCGACAACATCTACAGGGACCACCCCGAGGCCTACCAGAAGGCCGCGCGGTACGGAATCAGCGTGATGCCCCTGCGCGACGCGATCAACGAGCGCGCGTCGCTGACGCTGTGGATTCTCATGGGGTCAGCCGCGTTCGTGCTGCTCATCGCGTGCGCGAACGTCGCCAACCTCACGCTCATGCGCGGCGTCGGCCGCGAGCGCGAAATGCTCGTGCGCGCCGCGCTGGGCGCCGGGACATTCCGCCTGCGTCGTCTGCTGCTGATCGAGAACCTCACGCTCGCGCTGTTCGGCGGCGTGCTGGGAATCATCGTCGCCGGTGCGGGGCTCAAGCTGCTCGTCGCGTTCGCGACGCAACTCACGCCGCGCGCGTACGAGATCCGCGTGGACGGCCTGGTGCTCGCCGTCGGCATCCTCACCAGCATCGCCGCGGCCGTGGTGCTCGCGTTCATCCCGCGCATCGGCGGGGAGCACGTGCTGGCCGTGTCGCTCGCGCCGTCGGGCAAGCGCACGACCTTGGGCCGGGGACGCCAGCGCTTCCAGCGCTCGCTCGTGGTCACGCAGCTGGCGGTGTGCATGGTGCTGCTGTCCGGCGCGGGACTGCTCGTGCGGACGCTCACCAAGCTGCAGGCGGTGAACACCGGCGTACGCACCGATCACGTGCTCACGCTGCAGATGCCCGTGGACATCGCGCTCGACCGCTTCGTGCAGCAGCAGATGGAGTATCAGGTGCTCTTCACGCGCGTGCGCGACCGCGTCGCCACGCTGCCGGGCGTCGAGATGGTGGGACTCGGCACGTCGATCCCGCTGCGCCGCGCCGCCGTGGATTTCGATCTCAAGGCCGAGGACCGGCCGGTGGCCGCGGACGAGCCGACGCCGCACGCGTACGTGAAGGCGGTGAGCCCGCAGTACTTCGGCGCGGCGGGCATCCCGATCCTGTCCGGGCGCTCGTTCCAGAGCACCGACGATCGCACCGCGGGCCATGTGGTGATCCTCAACCAGTCGCTCGCGAAGAAGCTGTTCGGCGACCTGGACCCCGTCGGGCGGCGCATCGCGTGGACCGGTGAGGTGCTGAAGTTCTCGCCCATCTCCGGCGATTGGAGAACGGTCGTGGGCGTTGTGGGCGACACGCGCGACCAGGGATTGGATGGCGACCCGGCGCCGACGGTGTACTCGCCGTTCTGGGAGGGGCCGATCCTCAATGGCGGCCTCGTGATCCGGACGGCCGGCGATCCCGCGCTGCTGCAGGTGCCCGTGATGCGCGCGATCCGCGAGATCGCGCCGAAGCAGCTCATCGAGCGCGTGATGACGCTGGACAAGATCCGCGACGACGCGGTAGCACCGCGCCGGTTGAACGCGCTGTTCATCGTCTCGTTCGGGACGCTGGCGCTGCTGATCGCGATGGTGGGGATTGCCGGCGTGCTCGCGTTCTCAGTGAGCTCGCGGACAGCGGAGATCGGCATTCGCATGAGCCTCGGAGCCGAAGCGCGGCGGGTGCGTCGGATGATCCTTGGCGAGGGCGGCATCCTGCTCGTCGCGGGGCTGGTGTTCGGCACCGTGGGCGCGCTCGCGGTGACGCGCCTGCTCGCCGGCATGCTGTTCGGCGTGAGTGCGCACGATCCCGAGACATTCGCGGCCGTGGCAGGCGTTCTCGGCGCGATCGGCCTGGCGGCGTGCTGGGTGCCGGCGGCGCGCGCGGCGCGCGTGGATCCGGCGGTGGCCCTGCGCGCCGAGTAGCGCCAGATTCTCAGCCATGCGCGACGCGCGGAACAAACGCCTCATCCCGTTCGTCCTCGTGTGCGGCCTGGCGACACTCGGCGTATCGCGCTGCCCATCTTCGTCGGGGCAGTCGCGCTCCCTGTTCGACGGTCGCGATCTAGCGGGGTGGCACGCGGACGTCCCAGCGGCCGATACGAACAAATCGCTGCCGCCTTCGTTCATCGTGCGCAAAGGCCTGCTCGTGAGCATGGGCGATCCGCGCGGACATCTCATCACGGACTCGTCGTTCCGCGACTATCGCCTCGAGGTGGAGTACCGCTTTCCGGGCGCGCCGGGCAACGCGGGCGTCCTCGTGCATGCGTCCACCCCGCGCGCGCTTTACGGCATGTTCCCGAAGTCCATCGAGGTACAGATGGAGAGCGGCAACGCCGGCGATTTCTGGTGCATCGTCGAAGACATCACCGTGCCGAACATGGAAGCGCGCCGTGGCCCGCGCGCCGAGTGGGGCATCACGGAGGGGAAAGGACGCAGGATCGTGAACCTCACCGACAACTCCGAGAAACCGGTCGGCGAGTGGAACCGCATGGTGATCGAGACGCTCGGCCGCTCGATTCGCGTGTGGGTGAACGGCGACCTGGTGAACGACGGCACCAATGCGACGGCGGATCACGGCCAGATCGCGTTGCAGGCAGAGGGCGCCGAAGTGGAGTTCCGCAAGCTGCTGCTCACCCCGATCACGGCGCTGTCGACGCGGGCGCCGTAGCCGGCTGGCAAAAGGGACAGAAGTACGTGGTCCGCTGAAAGTCACCCTGGCGGACCATGAGGATGGGCGTGGCGCAGACGAAGCAGGGCTGGCCACGCCGGCGATAGACCCACGTGCGCATCCACGGTTCGTAGCGCAGCTCGTGCGGCAGCGTCTCGATCATGCCGGGCTGACGACGGCCAGCCTGCATGAGCGGGATGAGCTCCGCGAAGAACGTCGTGAGCTCGTCGGCGCCGATGCTCGACGCAGCGCGCTGCGGATGGATGGCGGCGAGAAAGAGGCATTCGGACTTGTAGATGTTCCCGATGCCGGAGACCACGCGCTGATCGAGCACGACGTCGCCAATCTCGCGCTCACCTTGCGACGTGACCGCGGCGTGGGCGCCGCTAACGTCGAAGCCGTCGTGCAGCACGTCGGGGCCGAGCGCATGAAAACGGTCGTGCGCCGCGAACTCCTCGGCCGAGAGGACTTCCATCACGGGTCCATGAAAGAACACCGCGCGGCGTCGCGGCGTCTCGAGGCGCAGTCGCACGAAGCGCGCGTCCTTGCGCAGCGCTTGGCGGCGGCTGCCGATCTGCCACGAGCCGTACTGCATGGCGTGCGTGTGGATCACCCAGCCGTTCGAGAACTCGAGCACCAGGTGCTTGCCATGCGTGTGCAGGCCCGTGAGCTGCGTTCCGATCAGGCGCTCGGCGCGTTCGCGCCAACGCGGCGGCGTGGCGACGGCGTGGATCGTGTCGCCAACAAGCGGGCGCAGTGCGTCAGCCCATCGGGCGACGGCGTGACCTTCAGCCATATTCCACCATGTCCATGCACTTCGATCTTACCAAGGGAAGCGCGGTTCTCACACGTACGCCCTCCGTGGTTCGTGCGATGCTCGACGGCCTGCCGGACGACTGGACGGCGTCCAACGACGGTGGCGACACATGGAGTCCGTTCGACGTCGTCGGTCACCTGATCCATGGCGAACGCACCGACTGGATCGCGCGCGCGCGCATCATCCTCGACCAGAAGGGTGACCGGCGCTTCGTGCCCTTCGATCGCTTCGCGCAGTTCACGGAAAGCCGCGGCAAGACACTGGCACAGCTGCTCGACGAGTTTGCGGCGCTGCGAACGGCGAACCTTGCGACGCTGCGCGACTGGCGTCTCACGGAGCAGCAGCTCGAACTGCGCGGCGTGCACCCGGAGTTCGGCGACGTCACCCTGCGCCAGCTGCTGGCGACGTGGGTGGCGCACGACCTCAATCACATCGCGCAGATCGCGCGCGTGATGGCGCGGCAGTACCGCGACGCCGTGGGTCCCTGGCGGCGCTATCTGTCCGTGATCGGCTAGTCGGCTCGCAACGCGCTGACGGGATCCGCGCGGCTCGCGTTGCGCGCTGGAATCCAGGCGGCGACGACACTGGTGAGGGCAAGGATCGCCGCGACCGCCGAGAGCGTCGCGGGATCGCGCGGCACCACGTGGAAGAGCAGCTTCGTCATGGTCTGTGTGCCGAGCATCGCCACGACGAGACCGATGCCGAGCCCGGCGAGCGTGAGCCGCAGGCCGTCGCGCACCACGAGCCAGCGCACGTCGGTGGACTGCGCGCCGAGCGCGAGACGAATGCCCATCTCGCGGGTGCGATTGCGTGCGGTCTGCGCGAGCACGCCGTAGACACCGACGACCGACAGCGCGAGCCCGACGATCGCGAAGGCCAGCAGGAGCACGGTGAGGAAGCGCATCCGCGCGAGCGATCGATCGCGCAGCTCGTCCATCGTCGTGACCTTGAGGAGCGTCAGGCTGGGATCGAGCTCCTGCACCAGCCGTCGCATCGGCGACGCGAGCGCCGCGGGTGGTCCGTTGGTCCGCAGCACGAACTCCATGAAGTCCGACGGTTCCTGCACCACGTTGTGATAGACCTCGATCGGCGGTGCCGCGTCGAGCGCGGTGACGTGCTCGTTTCCGACGACGCCCACGATCGTGTACCACTGCGACTTGTCCGTGGGCACCTTGTCGAAGGCGATGCGTTGTCCGACCGGGTCCTGGCCGCGGAAATACGAGCGCGCCAGCGCGTCGTTGATGACGATCGTGGCGGGCGTTCCACGCCGGTCTTCATCGGTGAACACGCGACCGCGAACCAACGGCACGCGCATCGTCGCGAAGTACGAAGGCGAAACGATGGCGTGCGACACCTCCGTGCCGTAGTCGCCTTCGGGGCGTCCGAAGGCGATGAAGTCCGACGTATACGTCGCCCCGGTGAACGGCACGTTCATCGCCTGACCGACGCTGGTGACGCCGGGCAGCGCACGCGCGCGCTCCTCGAGCTGCGTCATGAACGTCGCGGCTTTCTCCTCGGTGTCGTACTTGGAGTTCAGCCCAACGTGCACCACGAGCACGCCGCGCGGATCGAAGCCGGGATTCACGTCGCGCAGCGCGAGGAAGCTGCGCACCAGGAGACCGGCGCCGACGGTCATCACCAGCGCCAGTGCCACTTCACTCACCACCAGCACCTCGGCCCAGCGCCGGCCGTGCCGGCCCAGCGCGGCGCCCCGCCCGCCCTCCTTGAGCGATTCCGCGGGCGATCGATGTCGCATCCACAGCGCCGGCGCGACACCGAAGATCAGCGCGCTGACGAGCGTAATGCCGAGCACGTATGCGACGACGGTCATGTCGACGCCGAAGTCGCGCACGCGCAGCATCCCGTCGGGTTGCAGCCGCACGAGCGCGCGCGTCGCCGCCCACCCGACCATGAGTCCGATCCCGCCGCCGAGCGTGGCGAGCACGCCGCTCTCGGCGAGCGCCTGACGCACCAGACGCCCGCGTCCCGCGCCAAGCGCCAGACGCAGCGACGCTTCGCGCTCGCGTCCCGCGGCGCGCACCAGCAGCAGGTTGCCGACGTTCGCGCACGCGATGAGCAGCAGGAACGCCACGGACGTGAGCAGCACGAGAAGCGGCAGTCGGGTATCGCCGATGAGCCAGTCGTGCAGCGGGAGCATGGACGCACCCATCACGCGATTCGTCGCCGGATAGTCGTGCTTGAGCCGCGACACCACCGCCTGCAGCTGCGCGTTCGCGTGCTCCATCGTCGCGTTGGGCTTGAGCCGCGCGATCGTGCGCAGCGAGTGCGCGCGCCGGAAGCCGACGCTCGCGCGATAGTCCTGCGACCATTCCATCGGCCGCCAGAGGTCGATGCCCTCCTGCGGAAAGGAGAATCCCGGCGGCATGACGCCCACGACCTGGAAGGTGACGCCGTTCAGCACGATCGACTGGCCGACGATCGCGGGATCGGCGCCGAAGTACGTGCGCCACGCCCGATCGCTGAGGATGGCGACGTGCGTTCCGTTCTCGAACGATTCGTCGAAGGTGAAGCCGCGGCCGAGGGCCGGCCGCACACCGAGCGTCGAGAAGAAGTTGCCCATCACCCCGGAGCGGTTGAGCACCTGGGGCTCGCCGCGTCCGGTGAGGGTCGCGTTGCCGACGCCCTCGAAGTAGCCGGTGACGTCCTCGAAATCCGCGACGCTCGCGCGCCAGTCGAGCAGATTCGCGGGCGCGGCCACCTGCAGGTGCCACTTCTTCTCGGGATTGTCCTCGCCGATCATCATCAGGCGATTCGCGGCCGGAAATGGAAGCGGTTGCAGCACGACCGCGTTGACCGCCGAGAAGATCGCGACGTTCGCGCCGATGCCGAGCGCGAGGACCACGATGGCGGCGAACACGAGTGCCGGCGTGCGCCGCATGGTGCGGAGCGCGAAGCGGGCGTCGGCCACGAAATCCTCGATCCATTTCAGGCGACGCACGTCGCGATGGTCCTCCCGCACGCGCTGGACGCCGCCGAAGTGCGCCACCGCCATGCGTCGCGCCTCGTCCGGCGACATGCCAAGACGGACGTTCTTCGCCGTCTCGGTGTCGATGTGGAAGCGGATCTCCTCCGACAGCTCGGCGTCCGCCCGGCCGTCGTCGCTCAGCGCGCGGAAGCGCGCGCGCGCAGCATGCCAGAGACTCATGCGGACTCCGTGGCGAGGATGGCTTCGACCGCGAGCACGTACTTACGCCACGTGCTGGTCTCCGCGCCGACGGCCTTACGGCCCGATGCAGTGAGCCGGTAGTACTTGGCTCGCCGGTTCTGGTCCGTGGTCCGCCATTCGCTCTCGATCCATCCCTTCTGCTCCAGCCGCTGCAACGCGGGATAGAGCGAGCCCTGATTGACATCGAGCGCCCCTTTCGAGAACTGCTCGATGCGCGCCCCGATGCCCCAGCCGTGCATCGACTCGAGGGTGAGCGTCTTGAGGATCAGCAGGTCGAGGGTCCCGCGGAGCAGATCGAACTGGTCGTGCGCGGCCATTGGGCATTGTGGTGTCGGTTTTCGACACTAACCCGGAGTATTGTCGGAAGTCAACAGGAGTGTTGCCACGTGGCGCCCGTCGCGGTCCAGTGGGCGCATGGACATTTTCTGCTGCGCATGACCGAGCCACTCACCGCGGCGCCGCCTACTCCTCCGGGTCCGCCGCCCGAATCGCGAAAGGTGCACGACACTCCGTACAGCGTCGGCGGC
>DATFHG010000086.1:0-12241 GCA_035248725.1 Gemmatimonadaceae bacterium
AGGTCGAAGGCCTCCTTCTGCGCCGCCTCGAGCGCCGCGGTGCCATCGATCGCTTCGGTCACCTCGTAGCCCTGCTTCCTTAAATAGCGCGCCAGCATGACGCGGATTACCGTCTCGTCGTCGGCGACGAGAATCCGCGCCACCGCTGTTTCGCCCTTCTGCGTGCTCGGCGTACTCCGCGTACTCTGCGCCTCCTGTTTCTCGGCGACAGAAGCCCGCTCGGCCAATTCCCGAAGCTGCGCCGACATCTCCGCAGCCTCTTCGGCGAGCCGCGCCAACGTCTCCTGCGGCGACGAGCCCAGCACCACCGTGGGTCCGCTGTGCGGGCCGCTGCTCATGCGGGCTCGAACTCCGTGTCGAGAATCTCGCGCACGCGGGCCGTGAGCTCGCGCATCCCGAACGGCTTGGCCAGGAACGCGCTCCCGTCCACCGTGCCTCCGCGAGAATCGAGGTACTGCTTGCTGTACCCCGAGATGAACAGCACGCGCATCCGCGGATACCAGTCGCGCAGCAGACCCACCAGCTCCGCGCCGTCCATCTCCGGCATCTGGACGTCCGTGATCACGAGATGGATGGGCGCGTGATACTCCTGCATCACCACCAGGGCGTCCTCGCCGTTGTTCGCCTCGAGCACGAAGTAGCCCGCGTTGCGCAGGCTGCGGCACAGCGGCGCGCGCACCACGGCCTCGTCCTCCACCACCAGCACCACCTCGGATGGCAGGATCGGGCTCGAGCTCGACTGCTCCACCTGGAACGGCGCGGGCGGAACGGGCGCGCCCGGAAAGCGCAGCGTCACGCGCGTGCCCTGCCCCGGCGCGCTGTCCAGGTGCACCGAGCCGCCGTGCTGCCGCATCGTGCCGTACGTCATCGCCAGCGCCAGCCCCACGCCGTCGCCGGTCGCGGCCTTGGTCGTATGAAAGGGCTCGTACACACGCGCGAGCGTCGCCTCGTCCATGCCGCGCCCCTTGTCCGCGACCTCGACTTCCGCGCCGCCATCCGCCAGGTCGCGCGTGGAGATGCGGATGCTGCCGCCGTCGGGGCTCGCGTCCGCCGAGTTGAGCACGAGGTTCAGCAGCATCTGCTCCAGGCGCAGCGCGTCCACCGACACCGCATTGCCGGACGACAGCTGCAGCTCCAGTCGAATGAGCGGCGGCAGCACGTGGCCGAACATCGGCTCGATGCGCCGGATCACCTCGTCCACTTTGAGCGGCTCCAGCGCCAGCGACTGGCTGCCGCTGAACGCGATCAGCTGGCGCGTGATCCCCGCCGCGCGCAACGTGGCGTCACGGATGGAATCGAGGTCGGCTCGCGCCGCCGGCTCCAGCGCGGGCGACGCGAGCGACAGGTCCGTCGTCGCCAGGATCGCCGTGAGCAGGTTGTTGAACTCGTGGGCTATCCCGCCGGCGAGCCGCGTGAGCGCGGCCATTTTCTCCTCGAAACACTCCTGTCGCCCGCCGCCAGTCACCTGCCGCCCGTCAGTCACGCAGCGTCCAGCACTTCGCGCGCCTTCTGCACCAGCGCCTCGGCGCCAAAGGGCTTCTGCAGGAAGAAGTCGTCCGCACCGATCGCCTGCACCGCGGTCATCGACGCCGCCGTGAAGCCGGAGAGGAACAGCACGCGCAGCCCCGGATGCTTTTCCCGCGCCCGCGCAGCCAGGTCCGACCCGTTCATGTTCGGCATCACCATGTCGGTGATGAGCAGATCGATCGGCTTGTCGTGCGACGCCAGGATCTTCATCGCGTCCTCGCCGTCGAACGCCAGGATCACGTCGTACCCCGCGCGCGTCAGGCACTTCTGCATGATGCGCCGGATCGCCTCTTCGTCCTCGGCGACGAGCACCGTCTCGCTCCCGGGTTTGGCTTCGTGCGCCGGCGCGGGCGTCTCCGTCGCACCCGGCATCTCCGTGGAACGCGGGAGGAACACCTTGAAGCTGCTGCCGTGCCCCACCTCGCTGTACACGAAGATCTCCCCCGCACTCTGCTTGACGATGCCGTACACGGTGGCGAGCCCCAGCCCGGTGCCCTTCTCCGGGCCCTTGGTGGTGAAGAACGGCTCGAAGATGCGCGCGCGCGTGTCCGCGTCCATGCCGGTGCCGGTGTCGGTCACCGCGAGCATCACGTAGTCCCCGGGCTCCGCCGACGCGATCGTGTGGTCCTGCATCCGCGACGCGTCCAGTCGCGTATTCGCCGTCTCGATCGTGAGACGTCCGCCGTTCGGCATCGCGTCGCGCGCGTTCACGCACAGGTTCAGCAGCACCTGCTCCAGCTGGCCCGGATCCGCCTTCACCCAGTCCACGTTCGGGTCCAGCTGGATCGACAGCTGGATCTCCTGGCCGATCAGGCGCTGCACCATCTTCTCCATCCCCGTCACGACGTCGTTCATGCTCATGAGCCGCGGCTGCATCACCTGCTGCCGGCTGAACGCCAGCAGCTGACGCGTGAGACCGGCCGCGCGCGACGCGGCGCTGAGCACCTCCTTCAGGTCGTCGCGGTGCGGGTCGTCGGGCTTCAGGTCCTGCAGCACGATCTCCGTGTACCCGGTCATCGCGGACAGCATGTTGTTGAAGTCGTGCGCCACGCCGCTCGCCAGCCGTCCCACCGCCTCCAGCCGCTGCGACTGCCGGAACGCGCGCTCGGCGCGGTGCCGCTCCACCGTGGTGCCGATCACGTGCGCGATGGCGGTGAGGAAGTACACGTCGTCCTGCGTGAACTCGCGCACGTCCGTCGCGAACGCCTGCAGCGCGCCGCAGGGATGCACGGCGCCCGGAATCACCACGGAGATGGCGCTGCGCACGCGATACGCGCGCAGCACGAACGACTCCTGATACCGCGGATCGATCGTGAGATCGGGTACGATGAGCGGCTCGCCCCCCAGTATCGTGCAGCCCGCGAGGGTGGCCTCACTCAGCGCCACGTTCGTCGCCGGCCCCACTTCGGCGCCGAAGCCGAACGTCGAGCGCGGATACAGCGACTGTCCGTCCGCGCGACGCTCCAGCACCGCCGCCATCGGCACGTCCAGCGTGCGCGCCACAAGGTGCGTGGCCTCCGTGAACAGCGCGCCCACGTCGTCCAGCGCCAGCGCGCGCTGGCCGAACTCCGCCACCGCCGCCTGCTGCCGCACGCGCACCGCCAGCGTCTCGGCGCTCTCCTTCAGCCGCTCCTCGGCGAGACGACGCTGCCAGCGTTCGCCCGCCATCGACACCACCTGCAGCAGCCGGTCGATCTGCACCGGCTTCACCAGGTAGTCGATGCTGCGTTCGCGCATCGCCGCGATGGCGCTCTCCACCGACGCGTTGCCGGTGAGCACCACCACCTGGGTGATCTCCGAGAGCTCGTGCAGCCGGGCGGCCAGCTCGACGCCGTCCATGTCGGGGAGACGCAGATCCACCACCGCGAGCGCCGGCGCGCTCGTGGCCGCGAGCTTGAGCCCTTCCAGTCCGCTCGACGCCGTCTGCGGATCGTACCCGTGCATGCGCAGGATGTCCGCCAGCGTGCGTATCAGCGCGCTGTCGTCGTCGACGACGAGGACGGGAAGCGGATTATCCGACAGTACGGAGGGCATCGAGTACGCTCATCACCTCTTCGATCGCGAAAGGCTTCTGCAGGTACGCGCGCACGCGATCGGGCGGCACGCGCTGGTGCACTTCGTTCGCCGTCTCCGGCTTCCCGCTGTACAGGATCACCGCCACGGACGGCCCAACGCCGTGCACCTTCTCCACCGTCTCGTCCAGCGGCTGCCCCACGCTCGCGTGCAGCAGCACGGCCACGGGCCGCTGCTCCGTCATCAGCCGCGTGGCGTCGTCCACCGACGTCGCGTCCACCGTGGCGTAGCCGCGCAGCTTGAGCACCTCGCTCATCGTCTTGAGGAACGTGGCGTCGTTGTCCACCAGCAGCACGGGACGCGAGCTCCCCAGCGCGCCGGCCAGCAGCTCGATGAGCCCGGGCACGTTCACCGGCTTGGACAGCACGCGCCACACGCCCGACCGCTCGGCTTCCGCCAGCCGGTCCTGCGCGGCATACGCAGTCATGAGCACGACGGTGGTGTTGGGACGCTGCGCCTTGATCGCCTTGAACGCGTCGACGCCGTCCATGCCGGGCATCTTCACGTCCATGAGCACGACGTCGAATTTCTCCTTCGTCGCCGCGTCCACCGCCTCTTCACCGGAATACGCCGTGCCCACCTGCCACCCCTTGAAGGACAGCACGTCGCGCAGCGTCTTCACCATGTTGCGATCGTCGTCGACCACGAGAACGCGCTGCATCAGCTCGACCGCTCCACCGCTCCACCGCTCGAGCCATTCGCAACGGGAAGCGTTAGATGAAAGGTTGCTCCCTGCCCGGGCACGCTGGTCACCGTCAGGTCTCCTTCGTTGGCGCGCGCGAGCGTGCGCGACACCGCGAGTCCCAGCCCGATGCCGCGCGCCTTCGTCGTGAACAGCGGCTCGAAGATCTTGTTGAGGTTCTCCTGCGTGATCCCCGGCCCGCTGTCGGCCACGTCGTAGCGCACGTGGCCGTTCTCCGCATGCGCGCGGATCACGATGCGTCCCTTGCCGTCGATCGCCTGCACCGCGTTCGTGAGCAGGTTGAACACCACCTGTCCCACCTGCACATCGTCCACCATCACGCGCGGCGTATTCTCCGGAATCTCCATGTCCACGTCCACGCCGTTCGTCGACCCCAGCCGGCCCAGTTGCGTTTTCGTCACCTCGGCCACGCTGGTCGCCTTGCGCTGCGGCTGCTTGAGGCGCGCGAAATCCAGCAGGTCGCCCACGATCTTCTCGGACAGCGTGATCTGCTGCTGCAGGATGTCCAGGTATTCCGTCACCTGCGGCGAGGGCGGCGGGTTCAGCACCATGCGCAGGAAGTACACGGAGTTGGTCATGACGCCGAGCGGGTTGCGCAGCTCGTGTCCCACACCGCTCGCCAGCTGGCCAAGCATCGCGAGCTTCTCCTTGCGCACGAGGGACTCCTGTGCGTCTCGCAGCTCGTCGAGCACGTGGTTCAGCTCCAGCGTGCGCTGCTCGATGCGAGTCTCCAGCGAGCGCAGGATGTTGCGGCTCACGCCCCACGTGCCCGCGAAGGCCAGGAGCAGCACCAGGATGGAGATGCCGATGATGCGGCGTCCGAACGCGTGCACCGGCGCCAGCACCGGGCCCACGGGGAACTCCACCGCGATGCGCCATGGGGTGCCGGCGATGTCCTGTGCCGACGTCAGGTACCCCGGCCGCGCCTTATCTATAGTAGGGGGCGGTACGATGCCCTCGAGGTCCGTCCAGCGTCCCGTGGCGGGAGTGCCGAGGAAAACAGACGCATCCGACCCCACGAGCTTCGTGATCTGCTCCCGCGTTCGGCGCGACCCACCCAGCTTGCGCCAGTACACGAGATAATTCCGCGCCGGCCCCGGGATCCGCGCGATCACGGGATACACGATGGAGTCGTTTGCCGCGCGGAACCCGCCGAGCGCCACGGAGTCCGTGGCCTTCATCCCCGTGAGCGCGTGCAGCGTGGCCGTATCCACCGCGGTGGTCCACGATCCCGTGCTCGCCAGCAGCTTGCCCGTGCTGTCGCGCAGCTGCGACGATACCACCTGCTCCTTGTTCGGCCCCTCGTACGCGTAGTGTTGCAGCGAGGGGTCGACCTTCCTGGCCGCCGTCGCCGCCTGCGTGCGGAGCTGCACCGCGGACTGCTGGAACAGGTCGCGCAGTTGCGTGGTGACGGCGTTGAGCCGGTCCGTCGCCACCTGCAGCGTGACGCGGCGCGACTCGGTGTACGCGCCGATCCCGATCGCGAGCAGCATCGCGAGCAGCAGCGCGCCGATGAACAGCGGCAGCTTGATCTCGAGCGGGACGCGCGCGAACGCGTGCGACGCCTTCTCGCGAACGACACTGCGTGACACCCTCTCGGCCATGCCTGTCTCCAGCGTCGGAAACCGCGCTCAGACTTCCCTAATACCGGTTCTCAGGTATCGACAGCGAGCGGACGTTTGTTAAGTGCCTGTTTGCACGCATGATTAGCGCCGCCTGGCGCACCCGGCCAATACCTCTTTCTCGTTACCTCTCTGCCCCACCCATTGCCTTATTATTGCGTTTAGTACATGAGAGCCTTGGGAAACGCCGATTCGATGCCGTTTGAGCGTCACCCCCATGCGTGAAACGCATACCTCTCCAGCTGCCCTACGTTGATCCTTCGACACCTCCGGTATTTCGTCGCCGTCGCCGATGAGGGCAGCGTTGCGGGCGCGGCGAGAACGCTGCGCATCGCGCAGCCCGCGCTTTCCCGCCACATCCAGAACCTCGAGAACGACGTCGGCTTCCGCGTGCTCGAGCGCAAGCCGCGCGGCGTGGAGGTCACGCCGGCGGGCGACGTGCTGCTCGCGGGCGCACGGACCCTGCTGCGGGCCGTCATGGCCAGCGTCGCCCGCGCGCGGCGCAGCCACGAGGGACAGCTGGGCCGCGTCCGCATCGGAGTGGGCCGGTCGCCGATTCACGACCCGCGCATCGGCGCCGCGCTCGCCACCATGCGCGCCGACTACCCCGACGTGCACTACGTCGTCCTCGAGGCGCTCAGCATCAATCAGGACGCCGCACTGCTCGGCGGAGAGATCGACGTCGGCATCGGTCTCGGCCTCGCCGACCGCGAGCTCGTGGAAGAGGGCGTGCGTGCCGAGCCGCTATACGACGAGCCGGTGAACATGGCGCTCGTCGCGAAGAATCACCCGTTGGCGTCACGCGCCGAGCTGCGCCCCGACGACCTGCGCGGCGAGACGCTCATCACGACCGACGCCGCCATGTCGCCGCTCTTCGGGCCGGCGTCGCGCGAGATGGAGCGACACGGCCTGCTGGCCAACGCCGAGTTGCACGAACGACTCGACACGCTGTGGAACATCGTGGCCGCCGGCCGCGGATGGACGCTCGGGCCGGCCACCTATCTCAAGCAGCCGCCGGCCGGCACCGTCGCCATACCCATTCGTGGCTTCAACGCCCAGCTCCAGGTCATGGTGCGCTGGCGCGAGTCGGATACGTCGCGTCTCACGCGCAACATCGTGGACGTGTTCCGCCGCGTCGCCGGCGTGCCCAGCGCCGCTCCGCGCGCGCGCCGCGCCACACCGGCCGCGGGAACGCGCGCCCTCTCACACGCGCGTACACCGGCGGACGCCGCGCCGCACGTCGAGATGCGCTTCATTCAGGCGCTGCTCGCCGCCGTGGAAGAGGGCTCGCTCAGTGAGGCCGCGTCGCGGCTGCACGTCACGCAGAGCGCGGTGTCGCGGCAGATCCGCGCGCTCGAGGACGCGTTCGGCGTCCCCCTGCTCATCCGCGACGCGAACGGCGTCACCCCCACCACCGCGGGCGCCATCGTCGCGGACGACGTGCACCGCGCGCTCGCCGAGTTCGAGCACGTGCTCGCGCAGGCTCGGCGCGTGGACCGGGGCTTCAGCGGCGTGTGCCTCATCGGCTCCATCGCTCCGGAGATGAGCCACCGCGTGCTGTTCGGCGCCATCGATACCATGGCACGCGAGTCGCCCTCCATCGCCGTGGAGATCCAGGAGATGATGACGCCGCGGCAGCTGCCGGCGCTGCGCAGCGGGCAGATCGACATCGGCATCGCGCTCTCGCACGCCGACGCCCGCTACGATCGGGCGATCGCGTCCATGCAGCTGGTGCAGGACGCCATGGAGTGTGCGCTGTTGCCGGCGACGCACCCGCTGGCATCGCGCGCGTGGGTGCGTCCCACCGAGCTGGCCGATCTGCCCTTTCTCTTCATCGGCCGCCACGTGTTCCCCACGTTCTACGACACGGTGATGGACACGTTCGAGCAGATCGGGCTGCGGCCGCAGGCCGACGAGTCGTACACGGGACCGCGCGCCCTCTGGCGCCTGGTGCGCGACGGCCACGGCTGGGCGCTGGGTCCGCAATCGCTGCGCGCGCACCCCATCCCCGGGATCGTGGCCGTCCCCATAGAAGGGCTGAGCATCCCGAGCGGGCTCGATCTGCTGTGGCGTCGCGACGAAACGAATCCGTCCGTGCTCGCGGTGCTCGAGGTGTTCCGCGGCACACAGCGGAAAGCATCGTAGCGAGGCAGGAGGCGGCAGGCGGGAGGCGGTAGTTTGTGGGGTGATTCGCAAACAATTACCGCTCGTGCTGCTCGCGACGGGCTCGCTCGCGCTCGCATGGGCGTTCTCGAAGCTCGCGTCCGAGATGCTGGAGGGCGAGCTCGTCGCGCTGGACGCAGCGGTGCGAACGTGGGTGCACCTGCACCGCTCGCCCGTCGCGACTGCGATCTTCCGCGTCATCACGATCGTCGGCGCGAAGGAAGTGCTCGCCCCCATCGCGGCCGTGGTGGGGTGGCGGCTCTTCCGCGGCACGAAGACGCTCTTCGCCATGCTCGCCTTCGCGGCGATCGCCGCCGGTGAGTTCGTCGCGCTGCTCAAGCGCGAGTTCCACGTCGGCCGTCCCGCGGGCGGCATCGCCGCGCACCTGGGCTACAGCTTCCCCAGCGGACACACCACCGGCAGCACCGCCGTCGCGCTCCTCTTCGGCTACATCGCGCTGCGCCAGCGCGTGCATCCGCGCATCATCATCCCGGTGTGCCTCGCGATCGCGATCCTCGTCGGCGTCAGCCGCGTGTACCTCGACATGCATTGGGCGGCGGACGTGCTCGGCGGCTGGCTCGTGGGCGGCGCGTTCGGCGTCGGCTGCTGCGCCATCTACGAGATCATGCACCGGCGCATGGACTAGGACGCTGTCGTCCCGACCGCAGCGAGAGATCTGCACGTTACGTTGAGACATGCTCATCGGTGAAACGCTGCGCGTGGCCCTCGCCTCGCTGCGCGCCAACAAGCTGCGCTCCTTCCTCACCATGGTCGGCGTCGTCATCGGCATCGCCGCCGTGATCGCGATGATCGCGCTCGGCACCGGCGCGCGCCGCGCCGTGCAAGCACGCATCGCGCGCCTCGGCACCACCCTGCTCCAGGTGAACGGCACCTGGGTACGCAGCGGCGGCGTGCAGCAGGCCATCCGGGGCCGGCTCACCATGGACGACGCGCGCGCCATCGCCGAACGCTCGCCCCACGTGATGGCGGTGCAGGTGCAGCAGGACGCGAATCGGCCTGTGACGTACAACCGCTACAACGCGTACGTCCGCATCCAGGGGGTGTCGCCCAACTTCCTGTTCGTGCGGAAGTACCGCATGGCGTACGGCCGCATGTTCACCGACGCCGAGAACGCGTCGCGCGAGCGCGTGGCCGTGCTGGGCGCGTCGGTGCCCGAGCTGCTCGGCTACGACGTGCCGGACGCGATGGTGGGCGAGCGCATCCGCATCGCGGGCGTACAGTTCCGCGTCATCGGCGTGATGGAGGCCAAGGGACGCACGTCACCCTTCGGCGACCCCGACGCGATCATCAACGTTCCCTTCGAGACGGGACGCTACCGCGTGTTCGGCCGCGAGTACCTGGGCGACATCTATGCCTTGGCCACGAGCGACGCGGACATCCCGCAGGCCATGGCGGAGATCGCGAGCGCGATGCGCCGCTCGCACCGCAGACGCTCGGATCAGCCCGACGACTTCCGCATCCGCAACCAGGCCGACTTCCTCCAGACCATGGGCGAGAGCACCGAGGTATTCGGCTATCTGCTCGCCGGCGTGGCCGCGGTGAGCCTGCTCGTGGGCGGCATCGGGATCATGAACATCATGCTCGTGTCGGTCACCGAGCGCACGCGCGAGATCGGCATCCGCAAGGCGCTCGGCGCCACGCGCCGCACGATCATGCTGCAGTTTCTGTCCGAGGCGGTGGTGCTCTGCGCCGCGGGCGGCGTAATAGGTGTAGCGCTCGGCGTTGGCGCCGCGGCGGTCCTGCGCACGGCGTTCCAGTGGAATGCCGACGTTTCGCCGGTAGCGGTGGTGCTCGCGTTCGCGTTCGCGGCGATAGTGGGCGTGCTCTTCGGCGTGTGGCCGGCGCGCCGCGCGGCAAGCCTCGATCCTATCGTCGCGCTGAGATACGAATAGGGTCATGCGTCGTGGGGTCGCACGATACGACGCGCAATTGATTGATGCCGCGCCGGCTCGGCGATATTCTTACCCTCAGCGAACCACACGTCGTGAGTTCGCCAATGGCACTTCCCTCGCATGTCGTTCGGAAGCTGAAGGAGATCCTGGGAAGCGATGCTTCGGAGGCAGTCATGACGTGGATCGATGCCGACAGCACGCGCGAGAAGATGGAGCTGCTTCGCGGTGACGTGGGTGAACTGCGGCACGAGATGAACGTCGGCTTTGCGCGCATCGAAGCGCTCATCGAGCGCCGCAGCGCGGATCTGATGAAGTGGTCGTTCGTATTCTGGGTCAGCGCGGTGACCGCGATTGCGGCGCTCGCGGGAGTTCTGAAGTAGAGCGCGTTCGCTCCTCGTCGTTCAGTCGCCCAGCAGGTCCCAGCGGTTCCCCTCGAGATCGCGGAACACTGCCACCCGGCCGTACGCTTCCGATCGCGGTGGCCGCACGAACTCCACGCCCGCGACGGTGAGTCGAGCGCAGGTCGCGTCGAAGTCGTCCACGCGCAGGAAGAGGCCCACACGACCCGCGAACTGTTCGCCGACGATTGCCTGCTGCGCATCGCCGTCTGCGCGCGCGAGGAGTATCCCGGTCTCCGCGCCGCGCGGACGCACCACCACCCAGCGCTTCGCGCGGCCGTCGGTGGTGAGTGACGGCGAGTCCTCCACCAGCTCGAAGTCGAGCAGGTCGACGAAGAAGCGGATCGCGGGATCGTAGTCGCGCACGACGAGCGCGAACAGCTGGAGACGGGACATGGGATGGCAGGCGAGCGGTGGCTCGTGTGAAAATACAGTGCACGATTCCCCGCCATGGAACCATGGAACCCACCGCCCCGCTGTACACCGCGCCGCTGTTTGCTCCGCTCTACGCCGAGCTCATCGCCGTGCTGCAGACGCTGAACGCGAAGGACTGGACGCGCCCCACCGTCGCGCGTGCGTGGCAGGTTCGCGACGTCGCTGCGCACCTGCTCGATGTCGACCTGCGCAAGCTCTCGGTGAATCGCGACGGACACCTGGCCCCCGCCGACCAGCCTCTCCGCAGCTACGACGACGTCGTTCGCTTCCTCGATCGCCTGAACGCCGATTGGGTTGCCGCGGCGCGACGGCTCAGCCCGCGCGTCGTGGTCGAGTTGCTCGGCGTCACGGGACCGCTCGTGGCACAGCTGGTTGCGTCGCTGCCTCCGCACGAGCGCGCGCTCTTTCCCGTGAGCTGGGCGGGAGAGCAGGAGTCGGAGAACTGGTTCGACATCGGCCGCGACTACACGGAGCGCTGGCACCACCAGATGCAGATCCGCGACGCCGTCGGCGCGCCGCTGCTGCTCGAGCGACGCTGGCTGCATCCGCTGCTCGACCTGTCGCTGCGCGCACTTCCCCACGCATATCGCGACCTGAACGCAGCAGCGGGCACGGCGGTCACCGTGCGCGTGACCGGCGACGGCGGGGATGCGTGGTCGCTCGTTCGCGACGCCAATGCCTGGCAGCTCTATCGCGGCGCGGCACCCAATGCTTCGGCGACAGTCACGCTCGACCCGGACTTCGCGTGGCGTCTCCTGTACAACGCTCTCACTCACGAACAGGCAAGGCAGCGCGCGCGCGTGGAGGGCGACGCCGCACTCATCGAGCCGCTCTTCGCGATGCGCTCCGTGATGGTGGCCCAGCCACCGCGGCCCACCGCGGCACGCACTTGACCAACCATCGCCTGAGTGCACTCTAAGGTGCATGAGAAGATGTGTGACCGCTGCGGCACTGATGTTTGTCTGCGCCTGTCACGACGGGCACAGTCCAGACCTCGGCGTGCGCCTGCTCTGGAGTGTATCACAATCCGCGACCTCGCGGTCCCGGGCGGCGGTCACACCGAGTGGCATCGTGTTCGCCGGGGGCGATGGAACGCTGACAGCGCGTAATCCGGCGAACGGCGAGGTGGTCTGGACTCGTACCGTGATGCTCCCGGGCGAAATACAGGGCTCACAACTCGTGGTCGCCGGGGATGCGCTTGTCGCGATCGGACTGCGCCGGGCCATGGGTGTGAGCGCGCTCGATGGACATGCACTGTGGATCTATGAGCCACCCGTGGACTCGACGGACGGCAACCCCGGCTTCATGCAGGCGGTGCACGCGGTAGCATACGGCAACATCCTCTACCTGCCTGCGTGGGGTGCTTCCGTCAGCGCGCTGGATGTAACCACCGGAACCGTGAAATGG
>DATFHG010000087.1:0-3741 GCA_035248725.1 Gemmatimonadaceae bacterium
TCGGCGTGTTCAGCGAGGCGCTGGAGTACTACGAAGTCATGAGGCGGGAGGCGGGAGGCGGGAGCGCGCCGCCGCTTGAGAAAGTGATTGCGGAGCTTGGAGGGCTGGAAGCGATGGAGCGCATCCGGCGCGCGAAAAGCGCGGAGGAGCGGTATCCCACGTCGATGCAGCGGCTGCGCATGCTCAGCACGGGCACGTCGGGCGCGCCGATCCAGGAGCAGGTGAAGACACTGCTCGAGCGTGTGGCGCTGTCGGGTCGTGAAGCGGACACCGACGAGCACGGCCGCGCCAACCTGCTCACGCTGCACGCCACGAAGGGACTCGAGTTCTCGCGTGTGTACCTCATCGGCGCGGAGGACGCACAGTTCTCGACGGAGAACCAATCCCGGGAAGAGCTCGAGGAATCGCGGCGCGTGTTCTACGTGGGGATGACGCGCGCGCGCGACCGTCTGGTGATCACGCGTGCCCTCGTCCGCAACGGCAAGCCCACCGGCGGGGCGACGTACCTCGACGAGCTCGGGGTGTCACGGCCAGCGGATCCGCGTCCACCGCTCGTCGCCGCTGCGCTTTCCCAGCAGGGCGCCGGCTAGGGTGCCGAGCGGCACGAGCCACACGGCGCGCTCGCGTGCCACGCTGTCGCAGCCGCGGCACGAGTGCAGGCTGGCGGCGAAGTACGACGCGGCCACGCCGACGCCAAGCCCGATCACCGCGCCGTAGAACTCGCGATAACTGCTCGACACGCCGGTGGCCACGGCAATCGACTCGATGTCGGATGTGGCGTACCGCAGCGAGTCGACGAACGGGTCGGGGCCGGCGAGGTAGAGCGAATCGCCGCGACGCTCGAGCACTCGCGCCTTGAGCGACGTGCCGCGCGTGGTGCGGATCGCTACGTGACGGCCGTGCGTGAGGCTGCGTTCGGGCGATTCCGGCTCCCAGTCTGCGCCTGGTGGCCAGCGAACGTCGGCCCAGTGTTCGTTGCCGAGCGCGCCACCGATGACCGCGCCCGCGAACGTGGCCGCTGGAATCACCCATGCGCGCGACTTGTGGGCCGGACAGTCGAGCGTGGCCACCGGACAGGGATTGCCAGTGCGCGGATGGATCGAACCCGCGACGAGCACGCCGACGAATCCAAGCGCCGCACCCTTCACCGCTGCTTCGCTCGACGAGATGCCCGACGCGACCTGCACCGCGCGAATCATGGGCGACAGATACCGCAGCGTGTCGTGCTCGTGCGGGCGTCGCAGCCAGAGCGTGTCGTGCGCCAGGGACAGCAGGCGGCCTTCGGCGCTCGCCGCGCTGTCCATAGCGATCACCCGGAGTCGCGCGCCCGGACGCAGAATCTCGACCGGCACCTGGGCGCCTGCGCTCGAAGCGAGGAGCAGCATCAGGAGGACGATCTGCAGATCCCTCGCTGCGCTCGGGATGACGGCGGGCATCAGCTTGGCGCGCATGTCCTGATGAAGCTCTGAACGGCGAGCGGGCCGGCGCCGCCCGTCGGCACATGGTCGTGCTTGAAGAAGACGTACGCGTCCGTCCAGCCCTGCGCGCGGATCTTCTCCGCCCAGTCGGACAGCCTCGGCTTGTCGTAGTCGAATCGGTGCAGACGCAGGTAGCCCCATTTGGCGGTGGGCTCGACCGGGGCGCTGAAGTCGTCCTGCTCGATGCCGACGAGCGCGATGTTGTGCTCGCGCAGCGCGTCGAGCACCGCGGGCTCGAACCAGCTCTCGTGCCGGAACTCCATCGCGTACCGGCGCCCTTCGGGGAGCAGCGCGAGAAAGTTCTTCAGCAGCTCCACGTCCTTCTTGAGGTTGGGCGGCAGCTGGAACAGCACCGGACCCACGCGCTCGGCGAGCGCCGCACCCGTGGTGCGCACGAGATACTCGAGCGTCTCCTTGCACTCCGGCTTGAGCCGCGCGAAGTGCGTGATGCGGCGGCTGGCCTTGATGGCAAACGAAAAGTCCTCCGGCACCTGGGACGCCCAGTCGCGGAGGACTTTCTCCTTCGGCAGCTGATAGAAGCTGTTGTTGATCTCGACGGCGGGGAACTGGCTCGCGTAGTACTGCAGCATCCCCGCGTCCTTCAGGTCCTCGGGATAGAAGGGACCCTTCCACTCCTTGAACGCGTAGCCGCTTGTCCCCGCGAGAATTCTCACATCTTAACGATGATCAGAAACTTCGACGGCGACCAGAACGCATCGGGCTTCGAGATCCGCAGGTTCCCCTTGAACGAGCTCGCATCGCGCCACTTCACGTCCGCGTCGTCGAGGCTCTGGCGCGACACGATGCGATAGCGCGCCGAGCTGTCCGGCATCGGGATCATCTTCACCTCGCGCTGATCGATGGCCGTGAACGCCTCGGGGTTCACCACGCGCGACGGCACCAGCGTGCGGCCCGCGCGGAAGAGGATCAGGTTCGCGCCGCCTTCCTTGGCGATCACGCCCTTCTTCTTCAGCTCATCCTCGCTGCCGATGACGTAATACGCCTTGTACGCGCGCTCGCCGAGCGTCTTCACCTCGGTGCCCAGGCTGTCAAGCCGCGCCTCGAGCTCCGCGATCTGCGTCTTCTGGCGCTCGATCGTGGCGCCGAGGTCGGCAATCATCTGCGCGTCTTCCTCGATCTTGGTCGCCTGGTCGGCGTTCTGCTTCTTCAGGTCGTCGTTGGCGCTCTGGAGCGCGACCTGGTTCTTCTGGATCTGCGCGAGCTGCGTGGCCGTGGACTTCGCGCGCGCGACGAGCGCGTTCACGCGATCCTGCATGTCCTTGCGCGACTGCAGCTGGTCCGCGAGCGGATCCTCGGTGCCTTTGCGCTGGCTCTTGGGCAGTCCCTTGACGGTGCTGATCGCGCTGTCCATCTGGCCGATGAACGCGTCGGCGTCGAGCACCACGCGCGTGAGCGAATCCTTCTGCGCCGCCAGCTGCGCGGAGAGCTTCTGCTGATCGGTGAGCTGACCCTGGAGGCTGTCGCCACGGGCAATGGCGACCTTGTCCTTGCAGGCGGAGAGGGCGACGATCGCGGAGACGCCGGCGATCGCGCGGAAAAGGGTGCTGGTTTGCATGCGATAAGTCTAAAAAAGGGAGCCGATTCGGCTTGTGCGGTAACTCACACACGTCCGGTGGGTGGCGCTAGTAATAGCTCCTTACACCACAACCGGCAATCTGGGCCGTACTACCTGATCGCCGTCTGACTCTCGAAGTCGTACAGCGTCAGCATCCGCAGCCGGTAATACGCCGCCCAGTACGCCCGCAACGCCTGCAGATACTGGCTCACCGCCTGGTCTTTCTCGTTCTGCGCGATGTACAGGTTGTCCACGCCGATGCGGCCGATCACATACCGGTTGTACGCGACGTCGAAGCGCTTCGCGGCCACGGTATCGGACTTGGCGGACAGGAGCACGTTCTTGCGCGCCTGGGTGAGCTGCAGCGCCGCATAGCGCGCGTCCTGCACGATCTGCTCGCGGCTCGCCTTGGACACCGCCTCGACGCGCTTCTGGTCGGCGCGGGCCGCGTCCACCTCGCCGCTGCGGGCGCCCCACTGTACCAGCGGCAGCGACACGCCCAGCGAGAACCGCTGCGCCTGCAGCAGGTTCTGATACGCGAGATTGACGTCTGGCGCGGTCTGGTTGAAGCTGACGCTCGCGTTCACCATCGCGCCGATGCCGTTGTTGAGCCGGGCTTCGGCCACGTGACGGCGCGCGTTGATGGCGTCGAGGTCCAGTTGGCTGGCGGCCGCGCGGTGCTGCAGC
>DATFHG010000088.1:0-28007 GCA_035248725.1 Gemmatimonadaceae bacterium
CGACGCGGTGCCAATGCCCGCCGTCGTAGTATCCCGACTTCGCGAGCTGGAGGACGCGTGACGCCATGATGGGCGCGACGTCGCCGCGCAGGCGGATGGTGAATGATCCTCCGCCACTCGCCGGCGACATCACGACGACGAGCTGCCTCGGCTGGCCCAGCGCGAGCGCGGCAGCGGAGGCCGGCAGCGGCGCCATGGTCGACGGCGGTTGGTCATCGGACGCGGGACGTCCGGCTGCCTGCAGCAGTGCGACGCGGACGTCCCGCTCCGACGCGTTGCCGCGCGCGACCCAGCGTTCGAAGGTGGTGTCGAGTCGCGCGCGCAGTCCCGGAACGGGCGAGCCGACGAGCGCGAGCGCGGCGGCCCGAACCGCGGGCGCTCCGCTCGAGCTCAGAGCACCGATATAGAGCGAGTCGGATGCGTGGCCGGTGAGCTTCGACAGCGCATCGATCGCGGCTTCCTTCACATTGTCGTCCGGATCGTGGTCGAACGCGCGCAACAGCTGCGTGTCCGCGAGGATGGCCGCGGCACGCGCGGCGTAAACGCGCAGCTCCGGCTGCGCGTGCGTCGAAAGCCGGACGACGCGATCGCGCGCGCCGTCGTCGCGAAGGCGAGCCAGTGCGAGAATGGAATGGGCCGCGGCGTGCCATGACACGGCGCCACGCTCGCGACGACTCGCGTCCGCGGGAACGTCATCGACCCAGGCGCGCAAGGTTTGCAGGACGCCTGCGTCGCTGCACGGCGGCGTGAGAACGTCCAGCGCGCGCAGGCGCACGGGCCACGCACTGTCGGCGAGCGCTGTCGCAAGGCTGGTGCAGTTGCCGGCGACCGTCCGCAGTGCGCGATAGCGCAGCCGCCACGCCGGTTCGGCATATCGCGGCGGCGACGGCAATGGCGGCAGCGAATCGCGAAGCGCGAAGCGCGGATCCCGGATTCGCCACGCCGCACGTCGCGCAAGCAGAAGCATTCGCTCGTCGGTGCCCGCCTGTGACGCGAGAGCGGCGAGAGCCGTTGTGTCGCGTCGATCCTCGGCCTGCAGGATTCGCCTCACGAGCGCGGAGTCCGTCCGCGGCACGCCTACTGCTGCCGCACGCGGTCCTGGTCCGCCCGCGCATGCCGTCAACAGCACGAGCGCGAAAAGCGCGACGATCACACGGCCGCTTCGGCGACGCCGGGAGACGACGTCAATGCCGCGCCCGGGTACGCCAGGCGCCGGCCGAACTCGCGACGCAACAGCAGCAGGCTGACCGCCATCTGCACGAGCACCGCCATTACCGACAGATACCAGATCCAGGTGATGTGAAAACTCGGCAGGCGCGAGAGCAGCACCGCCGGCACGGCGACGAGCACGATACGGATCACCGAGGCGACCAGCGACGGAATCGTGTTGCCCAGCGCCTGAAACATGCTGGAGTTCACGAACACGATACCGCCGGCGATGAAGTTCCATGAGACGATCTCGAGATAGTCGATCCCGACCTGGATGGCCGCGGGATCGTTCGAGAACACGCCGATCATCGCCGCCGGCGCGATATGACAGATGATCGCGAATGCCAGCATTCCCGCCGACGACATCCACAGCGCGTCGCGGAACGTCGCCCTCACCCGCTCCGGCAAGCGCGCGCCGACATTCTGGCCGGCGACGGGCGCGACGGAGAATCCCAGAGCGACCACGGGCATCATGCCCGCCTGCACGACCCGCTGGCCGATGCCGAATCCTGCTTGCGCCGCCGCGCCGAATGGCCGCGTGACAGCGTACACCACCACCATGTACACCGCCATGAGCGCGAACTCAAACCCCGCCGGTGTTCCGATGGCGAGCATGCGCTTCCACATCGCGAACTCCGGCTTCCAGTCAGGCAGAACGAAGTGCAGGTAGTCGCGCGGCTTGAAATAGAAGGTGAGCCAGACGAGACCGACGACGACCGCCACGAACGTCGACATCGCCGCGCCCGCGACGCCGAACGCGCGACCGGTGCCCCAGCCGAAGATGAGTACCGGCGCGAGCAGCATGTTGAGGACGATCGTGGCGGTGGACACCACCATCCCCGGCTTGAAGTTGCCGACGCCGCGCAGCGCCGCGCCCATCGCGACCATCGCGAACTGCAGCGCCATCGCGGGGATGTACCACAGGAGATACTCGCCCGAGCGCTGCGCGGTCATCCCATCCGCGCCCATCGCGCGCGTGTACGTCGTGCGGAACGCCATGCCGACGATGAGGAACAGCACGCCCACGACCATGGCCAGCACCTGCGACTGGTTGAACACCCGCAGCGCGGTGTCGTGCTCCTTCCGGCCCGCGGCGTGCGACACCAGCGTCGTCGTGCCGACGCCGAGCATCTGCGTCAGCGCCAGCACGACGAAGGTGAGATTACCGGCGATGCCTACGCCCGCGACGGACTCCGTACCCAGCCGCCCCACCCAGTACAGATCGATGAGGAAATACAGCGTCTGGAAGACCATGGTCACGAGCATGTAGCCCGTGGTCTTCAGCAGATGTCGGCTGACGGAGCCCGTCGTGAGGTCGTGCATGCAAGCGTCTAGGCGTGGGAGGCCCAGGATTTCTCGCCGGCCGTGTACGGCGCGCACGGATCGTATCTGCCGGGCGACTCGACGTACCGCTGCGCCTGCGTCATGCCGACCTCGGACGTGAAGTATCCGAGCAGCGCAAGCTCCTTCATCATGCGGAAGAAGTGCGGTGGCTTGTCCTCACTGATTGCCGGCGCGGGATTCGCCTTCGGCGTCGTGGGCGCCTGCTCCTGGCGCTGATCGTTGAGCCATTTCAGCGACGCGAGCCGGCCTTCTTCCTCTCGCGCGTCGGAATACGATTTCTGCTCGCGGTCGAGTGCGTCCAGCACGGCCAGACGCTGCTGCGGCGTGGCCTGCATGAAGTTCGTCTTGTAGGCCTTCTGCGTCGCGTCGTCGATGGCGCGCATGCCGTCGCGAAAGATCTTCTGCTGCTTCGCGTCGTAGGTGTCCCGCACCATGAGCGCCATGAATGCGCCCGTCTGCGCCGCCTTCGCTCCCGGCGTGCTCGTCGTGGGAAGAATCGTGTCGGCGATCTCATCGAGATAGGCGACGTCACTCGTCGTGAATGCGGTATCGGCGCCGGGACGATCGGCCGGCCGGCACCCCGCCAGGAATGATTCGCTGCCGATGAGCGTGATCCCGCCGAGGATCGCGCTGACGCGCAGCAGCGCTTCCCGCCGGCTGACCAGGTCTCGTTCGTCGTTCAGTGCTTCGTTGGCCATTCTGTCCTCGTGTCTCATAGTCTCATAGTCTGGAGAGCTTTCACCACAGAGGCGCAGGGACTTACAGCTCGCGACGCTTGAGCGCGTTCACCGCGAAATCCGCCGCACGCGCGGTGAGCGCCATGTACGTGAGCGACGGGTTGACGCAGTTCGCGCTCACCATGCACGAGCCGTCGGTGACGAACACGTTCTGCGCGTCCCACACCTGGTTGTTCGCGTTGAGCACCGATGTCTTGGGATCGCGGCCCATGCGCGCGGTTCCCATCTCGTGAATGCCCATGCCGGGGAAATAACCGTTGTCGAACGTCTTGATGTCCTTCACCCCACCGGCTTCGAGCGTCTCGGCCATGTCGTTGATCATGTCGCGGCGCATGGCCTGCTCGTTCGGGCCGGTGCCGCAGTCGATCTTCAGCACTGGCAGCCCCCACTTGTCCTTCTTCGCCGGGTCGAGAGAGACCTGGTTCGCGTGGTTGGGCACCATCTCGCCGAACGCCGTGCCGCCGATGCGCCATTCTCCCGGCATCGCCATCGCGTCCTTGAACTGTCCGCCGACGCCGAGTTCCGCGACGGCGCGCGACCAGCCTTCGCGGCTCGCGCCGCCCTGGTAGCCGAAGCCGCGGATGTAGTCGCGCTTGTCGCCGAGCACGTTGCGATACTGCGGGATGTAGAAGCCGTTGGGACGCCGGCCGAACACATACTTGTCCTCGAGACCGTCGATGCGGCCTTCCGCGCCGGCGCGGAAGTGGTGGTCCATCAGATTGTGTCCCAGCTCGCCCGAGCTGGAGCCGAGGCCGCCGGGCCACACGTCCGTGGCCGAGCGCATCAACAACCACGCCGAGTTCAACGTCGAGGCGCAGAGGAAGACCACCTTGGCCTGGTAATCCGTGGTCTGGTTGGTCAGCGCATCGAGCACGCGCACGCCGGTCGCGCGCTTGGTGTTCTTGTCGTACAACACCTCGGTCACGATGGACCATACTTTCATCGTGAGGTTTCCGGTCTTCATCGCCGCCGGCAGCGTCGACGACTGCGTGCTGAAGTAGCCGCCAAAGGGACACCCCAGCCAGCAGGCGTTGCGGTATTGGCACGGGTTGCGGCCGGGCAGCGCCTTCGTCGCGTTCGCCGTGCGGCCGGGGATGATGCGGCGCGCCCCATTGAAGGACTTCGCCACCTTCCCCGCGACCTGTACTTCTCCGCAGTTGAGCGCCATCGCGGGCTGGAACTGCCCATCGGGCAGCTGCGGCATGCCTTCGTGTGAGCCGGAGATGCCCGCGTGACGTTCCACGTAGTCGTACCAGGGCGAGATGTCCTTGTACCGGATCGGCCAGTCGATCGCCACGCCGTCGCGCGCATTTGCCTCGAACGCGATGTCGCTCCACCGATAGCTCTGGCGTCCCCACATGAGCGAACGCCCGCCGACGTGATAGCCGCGATACCAGTCGAAGCGCCTCACCTCCGTGTATGGCGAGTCCTTGTCGGACGCCCACCAGTCGAGGTTCTTCTCATTGAGCGGATAGTCGCGCTTCAGGACGGGATACAGCTCTTCCATCGCCTTGGTGCGTCCGCCGCGATGCGGGTACTGCCAGGGCGCCTTGGTCGCGTTCACGTAGTCCTTGATGTGCTCGATGTTCTTGCCGCGCTCGAGCAGCAGAACCTTGAGGCCTTTCTCAGTCAGCTCCTTGGCGGCCCAGCCGCCGGAGATTCCGGAGCCGACGACGATTGCGTCGAATTGCGTGGACTGCATTCGATTTTCCCGGTCAGTGAGGTGGTGAGATGGAAACCTGCTCGCCACTCGCCGCTTCGGCTACCCTCTCCGCGAGTCGTTTCACGGCCCACGCGAGGAACAACTCCGCGGCGATGAAGGGCAGCAGGTAGAAACTGAGCACCGGAATCCAACCGGCGCCGCCCAGCAATGCGACGAACACGAGCACCGAAGCGATGACAATACCCCGGGTGATGTCCGCCGCCCGGCCCACGTCTGCGACGCCTTCGTCCAGCGTGCTGAAGACCGCGAAGTGCGCCACCGCCAGTGCGCCGAAGAGGATGACGAGGAGGACGTAGCGGTAGCACACCACCGCAACCAGGCAGTAGATGATCGCGGCGAGCTGGTGCAATATCGAGACGGTACGTCGCGTCATACGCGCCGAATATGCGGGCTGGCATTCACTTCAGCCACGGCGTCAATTCCTCGCCATGCCAGCGCACGAGATCCTGTCCGCGTGGGAGAGCTTCTACGTCATCGTCGGCTCATCGGCGGCCGCGTTGACCGGTCTGCAATTCGTGGTGATCGCACTCGTGAACGAAGCGGACATCGGCGGCGGCGACACCGAGGTGAACGCGTTCAGCACGCCAACCGTCGTGCACTTCTCGTCGGCGCTGTTCGCGAGTGCCGTGCTCAGCGCGCCGTGGAAGACGCTCGGCGGGCCGTCGACGACGCTCGCCATCGCCGGCGCGCTGGGCGTCCTGTACACGATCGTGGTCCTGCGGCGCGCGCGGCGCTCGCAGGCGTACACGCCCGTGCTCGAGGACTGGATCTGGCACGTCATCCTCCCCTTCGTCGCCTACGTGGCAGTGCTCGTCGGCGCGCTGGAGCTGCGTTCACATCCGGAAGGGTGGCTGTTCGCCATCGGCGCCGCCGCGCTGTTGCTGATGTACATCGGGATCCACAACGCGTGGGACACCGTCACGTTCATCGCGACGATCGTGCGTGGGCGGCGTCGGCGGAGCAGTGAATCGCCCGGCGTCACAGACGCGGATGCCACGAACGCGCCCGCCGCCTAGCGGCTGTGCTTCATCCAGAACGCCACGGCGCCGCACGATGCCGTCGACCCGCCGAACTGCATCGGCGTGGTACCGGGGCCGCTGTAGGCTTCCACGGCCTCGACCTCCTCGACGCTGATGTCGGCGAGAAAGTCCTGATTCACGCGCGTGCCGTCGAAGTACAGGGCGACCTCGCACGGAATGTTGATGGAGCTCATGCCGCGCTTGCTCACGATCTTCACCTTGCGGTCGCGTCCCCACACGACCCCGATGCCGCGGACCTTGCGCATGAGATCGTACAGCCGATTGGGGCGGATGCTGTCGATGCGTTCGCGCGTGAAGAATTCGCCCTGGCCCATCCGCGCCCGCTCGTAGAAATCGGAGCCGCCCACCTGACCGATCCCTTCATACTTGCTGCGCATCGCGACTTCGACCGTTGGCAGCTCGACGCCTGACGACGCGACGATGATGTCCAGCGGCGCGTTGTCGCCGGCAGCGACGTTCACCGACATGGTGAACGGCATGATGCCCATGCGGCGCACGCGGAGCTCATGCGCGCCTGGGGGAACGCTGGTGATGCGGAAAGCACCCAGTGAATCCGATCGCGCCGCGATGGTCGTCCCGGTGACCACCAGCTCGACATCGCGCACCGGGCGCCTGGCCGTGTCGCGCACCACGCCGCTGACGACGCCCGTGTCCTGCGCACTCGCCGTGGCCGCGATACAGAGAAGCGTGCTCAGGATGCGATGCCGCATGGTCATCTGCATAATAGGAAGGCGCGCAGGACCGCGCATTGACGATCCCACGACCCACGACGACGACTCATATGAAAACCCTGCCGTGTAAAGCGCTGGTCACTTCGGCGGCGCTGGTGATCCTCGCCGCGATTCTCCCCGCGACGCTCCCCGCGCAGCAGACCCCCACCGCGTTGACCACCCTGCTGCGGTGGCGCTCGATCGGGCCGCTGCGCGGAGGACGCACGCGAGCTGCCGCGGGTGATCCGACTCGCCTCTACACGTTCTACATGGCGCAGGTGAATGGCGGGGTGTGGAAGACCGACGACGCGGGTCGCACGTGGCGCCCCATCTTCGACGAGCAGCCATCGCAGTCGGTGGGATCCATCGCCGTGGCTCCGTCGGACCCCAATACCTTATATGTGGGCTCGGGCGAAGGACTGCCCCGGCCGGACCTGTCCGTCGGCGACGGCGTGTACCGGTCCAGCGATGGCGGCGCCACCTGGACGCGCATGGGTCTGCGGGACGCGCAACAGATCCCGCAGATCGCGGTCGATCCCACCAACCCGAACCGGATCTTCGTCGCGGCACTCGGCCACCCGTACGGGCCCAATCGCGAGCGCGGCATCTATCGCAGCACCGACGGCGGCCGAACGTTCACCGCCGTGCTGCAGAAGGACGAGAACTCCGGTGGCAACGACGTCGACATCGATCCGTCGAACCCTCAGGTCGTGTACGCGAACCTCTGGGAGGAGCGCGAGGGTCCGTGGGAGAACGCCGAGTGGACCGGCAACGGCGGGGGTCTCTACAAGTCCGTGGACGGCGGCGCGACGTGGAAGCAGCTGACCAATGGGCTGCCGGCGACCACCAACGAAGTGAACCTGACCATCGCGCCGAGCAACCCGAACCGCTTGTATGCCGCGGTCGCGTCGAACACGCCGAACGCTGTCGGCATCTATCGCAGCGACGACGCCGGAGAATCGTGGACGAAGATCACGACCGACCGGCGCCCGGCGTCGCGCATCGGCGGCGGTGATCTGCCCGTGCCGGTGGTGAATCCGAAGGATCCCGACATGGTCTTCATGGCGTCCACGGTTTCGATGAAGTCGGTGGACGGCGGACGCACCTGGGTGCCGTTCAAGGGGGCGCCCGGCGGCGACGACTATCAGAACCTGTGGGTGAGCCCCGTCGATCCGAACGTCATCCTCCTCGTCGCCGACCAGGGTGCCGTGGTCACGGTGAACGGCGGGCGCACGTGGAGCTCGTGGTACAACCAACCCACCGCGCAGCTATATCACGTGATGGCGGACAACGATTTCCCGTACCACCTCTGCAGCGGACAGCAGGAGAGCGGCAGCGCGTGCGTCGCGAGTCGCGGACCGTGGGGCGAGATCACGATGCGCGACTGGATCACCGTCGGCGTGGACGAGTACGGTTACGTCGCGCCGGATCCCCTCGATCCGAACATCGTGTTCGGAGGACGCGCCGTCTCACGCTTCGACAAGCGCACGAACCAGACGTCGATCGTCGGCCCGCTCGCCGGCCGCGCGTTCGCGCCCGGTACGAGCCCGTACCGTCAGGTGCGCACGCAGCCGGTGGTGTTCTCGAAAGCCGACCCGCACCTGCTCCTGTTCGGGAACAACGTCCTCTGGAAGACGGCGAACGGTGGCGCGACGTGGACGCAGATCAGCCAGGACGTCACACGAAAGACGTGGCCCATCCCCGCGAGTGTCGGGAAGTACACCGATCCCGCGCTCGTGCGTCAGCGCGGCGTGATCTACACGATCGGCCCGTCGCCGCGCGACGTGAACACGATCTGGATCGGCACGGACGACGGCGTGATTCAGGTGACGCACGACGGTGGCGCGACCTGGCGCGACGTGACACCGCCACAGATCGGCGCGTGGTGGAAAGTGTTCATGATCGACGCGGGCCACTTCGACACGCAGACGGCGTATGCGGCGGTGAACACGCTGCGCATCGACGACATGACGCCGCACATCTACAAGACCCACGACGGCGGCCGAACCTGGACGGATCTCAGCCAGGCGCTGGCGAGCATCGCCGAGCGACCCGAGGACATCGGTCCCGCGAACGCGCTGCGCGAGGATCCCGTGCGCCGCGGGTTGCTCTACGCGGCCACGGAGCGCGGTGTCTACGTCTCATGGGACGATGGGACGCACTGGCAGTCGCTGCAGCTCAACCTCCCGCATTCGTCGATCCGCGACCTCATTGTGAAGGACAACGATCTCGCGGTCGCGACGCACGGGCGCGGATTCTGGATTCTCGACGACGTCACGCCGTTGCGACAGATGAACGGTCCGTCGGCGTCAGGCGACGTCCTCTTCGCGCCGGCGCCTGCGCTGCGCGTGCGCTGGAACGAGAACTCCGACACGCCGCTTCCGCCGGACGAACCGATGGCCGAGAACCCGCCCGAGGGGTCGCCGATCAACTACGCACTCGCCGACTCGACGCCGGTGACGCTCGAGATCGTGGACGCGCGCGGCCGTGTGGTGCGCAGATACACGAGTGCGGACTCGCTGTCGTGGCCCATGCCAACCGATTCGAACGCCGCCGTTCCACTCTACTGGTACCGGCGGCCGTATCGCCTGTCGGGTGGCGCAGGCCTGCATCGCTTCTTCTGGGACGTGCGCTACCAGCCGCTTGCGATCGCAAGGCGGCCGAACGATGAAGGCCGCTTCGGCCTTCCGATCGCCGCGTCGCCCGCCAACACCGCGCCTCAGGCCGAGATGCCGTTCGTAGGGGCGGGCAGCTACACCGTGCGGCTGTCCGCACGCGGCCGGACGTTCACGCAGCCCATCGTGGTGCGACAGGACCCGCGCGTGAAGACGCCGGCGCCCGCGATGCGCGAGATCTATGCGCTCACGGATTCGATGTACTTCACGCTGTTGCGGATGCAGCAGACGATCGGCAGCGCGAACGCACTCCGCGCACAGGCAGCCGACTCGGCACGCCGCGCGCGCCTGACGGCGCTGATCGACGCGCCCGCTCCGCCGGACACGTCCCGTCGCGGCGCGCCCGCTGCCGCGCCACCGAATCCGGCCGCGCCGACCGCGGTGACGCGTCCGGGGCCAACAACGCTCGCGGGCGCCGCCGAACGGCTCGTGGGGCTGCTCCACGAGCTGCAGGCGGCGGACGTGCCGGTCACCGCGACCCAGCGCGCGTCCATTTCCGCTGCGTTGCAGAGCGCGAACGCAGCCATGCAGAGATGGAATCTGCAGGGGAAATCTTAGGGCGGCTCGGGAGGGCGGCTCGGGAGGGCGGCTCGGTACTGCGGCTCGGTACTGCGGATCCGCACGGCGGCGCGGTACAGGGGATCGGAAAGGCGCACAGAACGAGCGTCGTCCCGAACCGCAGTCTCGAACCGCTGTGCCGACCCGATCCGCCGTGCCGGTCCGCAGTGCCGGTCCGCCGTACCGGTCCGCCGTCCGCCGTCCGCCTAAGGTAGGACCTCTACCTGCACCGAGCGGCTCTCCAGCCGAGTGTGCGTTCCGTAGAGCAGTGCGATGAGGTGGTACGTGCCGGGCGCCACGCGCAGCGTGTCGCCTGTGGTCGTCCGCCCTTCACCGGACCAGTATTGGGCGAATTGCACGCTGTCGTGGGCAGGCAGGATGATCGCCGGCGGCGTCGTGGTGCACACCGTCTGCGATGGCGTGATCTGCCGGCCCAGCGTATCGAGCGCGAAGAAATACGGCCGGCACGGCGGCGTCGTCAGCGTCAGATCGTCGCCCGAATGATTCGCGAGCGTAATCGTGAGATGGACGGTGTCGTTCGTCCCGATGGATTGCTTGTCCGCGACGAGCGAGAGCGTGAGCAGATCGTCCACGTCCGTTGCATCGAGGCACGCAACGAGCGCAACGAGCGCGAGTATAGCGATGGTTCGCATCACGCCGGTGTCGCGATGGCGGGCATCCGGTCGCGCAGGGCTGCACGCAGCAAGCCCGCGGCCGTGTACAGTACGACGACGATCACGAGCACCCGCACCGCCGTCAGCGGCAACGATTTCACAATGAACGCGGCCAGCAACACGCCGGGAATGCTGCCCAGCGCGAGTCCCAGCGACGCACGCAAGTCGTAACGTCCCGTACGGATGAAGCGGACGCTCGCCACCGGCATGAGGAACGCGCACGATCCCATCATGATCGGGAACGCCGCGGCCGGCGTCAGCCCCAGCAGGCTGACGAGGATCATGCACGGCGCGTACAGGCCGATGCCGAGCGTCATCAGCGCACCCAGCACGAAGTTCCCGCCCACCGCGACGACCAGCTTCGGACCGGTGAGCGCGAGCGCCGTGCCGCCCACCGGCAGCAGCGACAGCAGCGCGCCGAGCATCGTCGCCGCGGCAATCACGAGCGCCGTACCCATCCCTACCTGAATCCGCACCTTCGGCCAACGGGACACGACGCCGGCACCGAGCCACGCGCCCGCGACCGACGCCGTGATCATGAGGATCAACGTGCGCGCGTCGACCGGGATGAGCCGCGTATAGATGAAGGCCTGCAGCATTGTGGGCAGCGTGATGCCCACGTTGAGCGTGCCAGGAAGGTCGGCATCGTCGATGAGCCGCCAGTGCCTGGCGATCGACGTGGTCGTGGCGAACGAGCCGATGCCCAGCGTGTCGAAGAACGCGGTGAACAGGCCCGTCGCCGCCGTTCCGGACGACGGCACGCGGTCGCCGGCCGGCCGGCCGCGCGCGGCACGAAACAGCATGATGATGAAAAAGACCGTGAGCGCGGCGAGCGCGGCGAGCAGCATCTTCAAAGGCATGCGCGAAATTGAGGTCCGGTCACGCCGCGGGCAACGGTCAGTGCTGAAACCGGCGCGCGTACAGGGTCGTTAGGCAACGTACGCATGTCCCTCGTCGCCTGCGCGCTGCTCCTCCAGATCGGTGTCGGTCCGGTGCATCGAGATGCCGAATCCGTGACCGCGATCGTCGCGCGCGCGCGCGCGGCACGCTACCAGCAGGACTCGGCGCTGGCATCGTATCAGGCGATGGCGCGGCAGCGCATGAGCGCGGGAATCGGCGTCGCGCCCGGGTTGCGCGGCGGCCTGGCTGCGGTCGGTCGCGTGCGTCTGGCGGCACGCTATGAATCCGTCGCACGCGTCGGGTGGGATCACGAGCGGGGCGCATGGGCCGAGATGATCGCGTCGCGCAGCGTCGTCCCCTTTCTCGGCATGCGCGAGCCGCACTACGAGGGTGACGACGTTGCGTTGACGCTGCCGTACTACCCGGGCCGCGATCGCTTGTGGCCGGTCACGGAGCTGAGCGACGCCCTGCACGAGGGACTGCGGCGCGACGTGGTGTGGATCGAGCATCCCCTCGATCCCGGCGCCGACAGCCTGTACGTGCTGACGCTTGGCGACTCGATCGCCTTTCGACTCCCGGACCACTCGACGATCCAGCTGCGCGAGATTCGCGTGCGTCCGCGCCGTCCTGCGCAGCAGCTGATCGTCGGCTCGTTGTGGGTGGATCGTGAGACGGGTGCGCTGGTGCGCGCGGCGTATCGTCCGTCCACGCCCATCGATCTCTGGCCACTGTTCGAGCACGAGATGGACGACGACGATCGGGACGCGATGCGCAAGTTCGGTCCGTACACGGGCAGCGTTCAGGAGATCATCGTCGAGCATGGATTGTACGAGGGCCGATTCTGGCTGCCGCGCACGCGCATGGCGGTCGGAGAAGGCACGGCGCGCGGCGCCCGAATGACGATCGAGATCCAGCAGACCTTCAGCTACGAACGCGTCACGGCGATGCCAGAGGGCACATTCGCGCAGTCCACGCAGACGGTTGCCGATACCGACGCGACGGGGCGCCGTCGTCGGGATACGTGGCGTGAAGTCCAGGATCGCGACGGGCGATGCCGCCCGCACGGCAGCGATGCCCGCCGGTTCACGCCGGACTCGTTGGTCGGGGATTCCAGCCTGTCGGTGATGTACTCGGAGGGGGTGCGCTTCCGCGTGCTGCTGCCGTGCAGACTCGAGGACCTCGCGACGTCGCCCGAGCTGCCGCGATCGATCTACTCCAGCGACGAGGCGCTCTTCACCGAGACGGATTTCGCGGCGCTGCAGCGCGATGCGAATGCCGCCCTCGCGATGTCGCGCCAGGCCGAGTGGCAGCCGCAGAAGGTGCAGATCGCATACGGTCCCAGGAATGGCCTGCTGCGGTACAATCGCGTGGAGGGTCTGTCGGCTGGTGCGATGGCGACGCGCGTGCTGGGCAAGGGATACACGGAGAGCGCACTGGTGCGCGTCGGCACCGCGGATCTGCAGCCGAACGCGGAGGCGCGGATCGAGCGATCGAATGCGCGTCTCACGCTCGACGCCGTCGCCTACCGTCGTCTCGCCACGGCGAACGATTGGGGCAACCCGATGGGCATCGGCGCGTCGATCACCGCGCTGCTCTTCGGTCGTGACGAAGGTTTCTACTATCGCACGGCAGGCGTGGAGACCAGGGGGTTGCGCCAGAGCATCGGCGGTCGCGCGTCGTTTGCGTGGCGGGTTTTCGCCGAGCGCGAAGACTCGGCGCCGATCGAGACGAAGCTCTCGGTCGCGCACGCGATGAATGGCGTGCGCTTCCGTCCGAACATCGCCGCCACCGAAGGCGTCTGGTCGGGCGCGGCGCTGGCTGCGACGTTCACGTCAGGGCTCGATCCCGTCGGCCTGCGCGCGAGCGGAAAGCTGACCGCGGACGCGGCGACCGGGCCAACGGATTTCGCGCGCGGCATCCTCGAGCTCACCATGAACCGCGGCGTCGGGCGCGCGCGCACTGTGACGCTCACGGGGTCGACCGGCAGTACCGTCGGTGAAGTCCCCGTGCAGCGGCTGTTCTATCTGGGCGGTCCCGAGACCGTTCACGGACACGCGCCCGGCGACATGGTTGGCGACGCATTCTGGATGGGACACCTCGAGATCGCCGAGGGCCATGCTTTCTTCGGCACCGCCGCCTTTGTCGACGTCGGGTGGGCAGGTGCGCGCACCGACTGGACTCGCGCGCCGTCGACGCTGCGCGGCGCCGGAGTGGGCATCCACCTCCTTCAGGGGCTGGTGCGCCTCGATGTTTCGCACGGGTTGGAACCGGCGGGGAGGTGGAGAGGAGATTTGTTCGTGGATTTGAGGTGAGGAGGTAAGGGCGCAACTGATGGCGCAGGTAACGGCGCAACTGACGACGCAGCTAACGGCGCAGCTGACTGCGCAGCTGACGGCGTCACGCCGACGGCTACGGGAGCGGCATTAAAGCGGTAGAGAAGGCGGCCGTTTGGTGACGGTTATCGAGTGAGCGCTCGGCACCATACCGCCATGGCAAAGCAGCTCCGCGCGCTGGAGGCGGCCCGAGAGCTCCGCGACGAGGTGAACCGCTTCCTCGACCATCCGCACAGTCGGCCGATCTATGGCGATCAAGTACGTGAATCCGCTCAATCGATTGCGGCCAACATCAGGGAAGGATTCGGTCGTCAGTCGTCGCGCGATCGCAGGAAGTTTTTCGGCTATGCCGTCTCATCAGCCGAGGAAACCGACGAGCACCTGAATGGCAATTGGCGCGCGCACCAGCTCGACGAGAAGCGGTATTGGTTCTTCCACAATCGGATCGTGGCGATCATCAAGATGATCAAGCCCTTGATGGAATGACTTCGATTCTCGCCGCAATGGCGCCGCTATGCCGCGCCTAACACCGCAGTCATGCCGCGTTCAGCTGCACCGTTAGCTGCGCCGTTAGCTGCGCCGTCAGTTGCGCCCTTAGCTATTCCGGCTGCACCTTCGGCCTACACTCCACCGGCACCTGCGTCGTTACGGTGAACACCGTATCAATGCGCATGTTGCCGCTGTGCCCTTCCATCACTGCCTGGCCGTTCGGCGGTGACACGGCGCCATTGGCTTCCACATAGACAGGCTGGAATTGCCGGTGCGCGATCTGCCCGTAACGGGTTTGCAGACCGGACTTGCCGCGACCTTCGACCCAGTAGATCGAGTCACTGCCGCACGGGATGAACGAATTCAGCTCGCTCCCCGGTACGGACCCCACGCCGCCCGCGACGCCAAGGTAGACGCCGCGGAGCGATGGACGAGGCTTCTCCTCGATCTTGCATCCGTCGATCACGGCGATGGTCACACACAGCGCGGCGACCACAGAGGCGCGCGCGGCGGCGGCGTGGACTACAGGTGCTCCAGCACCCACTTGCGGCCGTAATACATCCCCACGCCCATGCCGACGATGGAGAGCAGGATCGCGGTGAAGAGGCCGATCTGGTACCCGAGGTACCAACCGATGTATGAGCCGACGAAGGAAGTGAACCACGGTACGATTTTCACGTAAACAAGACGGCTCTCGGCTACCGGCGGTAAAACCGCCGGGCCGAGAGCCTGTTGTGTTGCGAGCTGGAACGGTCAGTACTCGTCGCGACGATTGAACTCGCGATCGCGATCGCGGCTCCGGCCGCCACGGTCTCCGCGGCCACCCCGATCACCGCGCCCGCCGCCACCACCGCCACCGTATCCGCCACCACCGCCACCACCACCGCCGCCGTAACCGCCGCGGCCACCACCGCCAGCGCCGCCGCCGCCTCCACCCCCGCCCGTGCCACCATCGAGGGCGACGACGTTTTCGGCCTGCGGACCCTTCTGACCCTGCCCGATCTCGAACTCCACCTTCTGGCCTTCCTCGAGCTTCCGGAAGCCCCCGCCCTGGATCGCGGAGAAGTGCACGAAGCAATCTTTTCCGCCGTCGTCCGGCGTGATGAACCCATAGCCCTTCTCAGCATTGAACCACTTTACAACCCCTGTCGTGCGCATCGTGCTCTCTCTCTCCTGGCGGTGTACTTGAGGCCGCCTCTGTGCGACCCCCATTGCTCCCTGCACCTGCAGCTTTTGCTCCAGTGCGTCAGATCTGTCCGACGACCCCATTAATGTAGCAAAATAGGGGTCAGCAGTCGCATCGTTTGGACGCGCGCCACCCCTAAACACCCGTCCCCAGCCGGAAGACGCATGCCCTCCAGCCTATCCCGCTCCCGCTTCCTGTCCGCGCTGAGCCTCGCCTTCAGCCTCCTCATCCCCCGCGCAGGCATATGTCAGGCTCCAGGGTCCGCCCCGGCCGGGGCGGCCGCCGCTTCTCACGGGTTCGCGCCCGAACGCCTGGCGCGGATCGACACGTTCCTTCAGGCGTACGTCGATAGCAACCGTATCGCGGGCGCGGTCGCGCTGGTGATGCGCGACGGCGACGTCGTGTATGAGCGCGCCGTGGGTTGGGCGGATCGCGAAGCGCAGCGACGCATGACGCCGGGCGCGATGTTCCGCATTGCGTCCCAGTCCAAGGCGCTGACGAGCGTCGCCATCATGATGCTCGTGGAGCAGGGGAGAATCGCACTCTCCGATCCTGTCAGTCGCTTCATCCCGGCCTACGCGCACACCACCGTTGCCGTCACCGCTGACTCGGTCGTGCCGGCCAAGCGGCCGATCACGATCCGCAACCTGCTCACGCACACATCGGGCATCTCGTACGGCACCGACGCGATTGTCGCCAGCAGGTACTCTGCGGTCGGCCTGGGTCCCGAAGCCGGCTACGGCTGGTACACGGCGGACAAGAACGAGCCGATCTGCGCGACGATGGAGCGCCTGGCATCCGTACCCTTCGTGCGGCAGCCCGGCGAAGCGTGGGTATACGGCTACTCGTCCGACATCCTCGGCTGCGTCGTCGAGCGGGCGTCGGGGATGACGCTCGACGAGTTCATTCACGAACGTATCGCGCGGCCGCTGCGGATGACCGACACGTACTTCTACGTGCCTGCCTCCAGTCGCGAGCGGCTCGTGGCGGTGTATGCGAGCGACAGCATCGGCCATTTCTCGCGCGCTCCGGAAGGTCCGCGCGGACAGGGTCATTACATCGATGGACCGCGGCGGAGCTTTTCCGGCGGCGCCGGCCTCGTGTCCACCGCACGCGACTATGGGCGCTTTCTGCAGATGCTGTTGAATGGCGGTGAGCTGAACGGCGCGCGCATCCTCGCTCCGCGCACGGTGCAGCTCATGACCACGAATCAGGTGGATACCCTGTTCGGGGGTTCGGGGATGGGATTCGGCCTCGGCTTTTCCGTCGTGCAGCGCGTGGGTGCGGATGACACGCCGTCGCCGGTGGGAACGTTCGGCTGGGGCGGCGCTTATGGGAGCACGTACCGCGTGGATCCCGCGGATCACCTGGTGATCGTGTTCATGCTCAATCAGCTGCCGAATCGCACCGACGTCGCCGGCAAGTTTCCCAACCTGGTCTATCAGGCGCTCGTCAGATGACGCCGTCCTCGCGACGGTCGACGACGTCGCGATACGCGGACAGCGTCGCCGCCCGCAACATGAACGCGATGACGATCGACAGCGCGAGAACCGCCGACGCGAACACGATGAGCGCCACGTCGCTGGCGCGCGCGATGAACACGGGACGGCCCGTGCGGAACACGACGTAGCCGATCGGCACGCCGATGCAGACGGCGAGAACCAGCCCGGCGGTGAGCATACGCATCGGCCAGCCCTCCCCCGTGAGCAGGGCAACCTCACGCTCGATCCGCGATGTCAACCGTGCAGCGTCCAGCGCGTCGTCGTTGAAGGTGAGCCGCTCCGCGAGCACAGCCAGCAGAAACGCCATGAACGCGGGGACCGCGAGAAACACGGTCCATGACCAGCCGCTCAACGCGCGCAGGCTCATGGATGGGATGGCGAACGCGATGGCCACGGCGATCGCATACAACAGCACCAAAGCGCCGCCGAACCGGAGCAGGAACCAGCGCACGAATCCCGTTTCGCGCGTGGCGCGGCGCCGCTCGACGAGGGCTTCCACGGCGGCCCGATCGACGACGGCCATCATCGCGGGAGCAGAGACTGTGAGGGTCCCGCCAAATCGCGGGCTAGCGTCGCGAGGCGATCGGCAAGCTCGGACAACTTGCGCTCGCGTCGCTTGACGGCGTAGTGAAACGCCGAGCGTGCGCCGCTGAATACGAGCGCCAGCCACGCGGGGACGAAGAAGGCAGCCGCCACGCCAGGCATGTGCATCCCGCCAAAGAAGATCCCGAAGAGGGGGCCAAGACCACCGCCCCCCAAGCCGCCGCACACGCCACCAAACACCGCACCGATGAGATTGTTGAGGTTCTCCTGCACGACGATGCGCGTGCGACCATTCCTCACCATCACGGCAATCTCCACGTTCCGGGTGCCGGACGATCCCTTGTTCAGCACCCACGTGAAGGAACGCCCGAGCTGACTCACCTGCCCGAGCTCTCCCATGGAGTTGCGAATGTCTTCCACGAGCAGCGGGAAGTCGACCTCGGCAACCTCGCCCGGCACCAGGCGTTCGTGCACGATTCGCGTCGGGCCGCCGATGACGATGTTGGTCGGCGGTGCCTCAACGGACGAGTCGTGCGTAATCGGTCGAGCAGACATTTGCGCGGCGACCGAGCGAACCGCGCGGGTATCGATCCCCACGTCGCGCGCAATCTGCTCGACGCCGCCGAGGGTCATCGAACCACTCTCGGGCACGGGGTCGATCTCTGCGGCGCGATTCACGATGGCCTGGATCTCGTCGGGCCGGTACGTGCGCCGCTCACCGCGACCCGCGCCGCGCAAGTCGTCGATGAAGGCCTGCGGCGACGCGGTCCGCTGGTCCGGACGGATCGCGAGTGCGCGGACAAGTGCCGCTTCGACCACCGGGCCCGCGGCCGAGAGGTACGTCCGATGCCGCACATCGCAGTCGAGGAACCTGCCGGCGCGTGTGGATTCTTCGCTGGTCCAGCGACCGGGGATCTCGCCGACGCTCATCTCGTACACGATGACCGCAAGGCTGTACACGTCGCTCCGCGCATCGATCGCCGCGAAGCCCGCTGCCTGCTCGGGGCTCATGTACCCCGGCGTGCCCAACGAGATGCCCGTGCGCGTGAGCTGCGCGCCACTCGTGGCGGAGCTCACCGCCTTTGCGATTCCGAAATCAGCGACGATCGGATGCGACTGCGCAAAGAGCACATTCTCCGGCTTGATGTCCCGATGCAACACGCCGAGACGGTGTGCGTACGTGAGCGCATCGGCGATGGGAGTCGCGATCTCGACGGCGCGCGCAGGCCCGAATCGCGTCTCGTGCTGCAGCAGCTGGCGCAGCGAGCCGCCGTCGATGTAGGGCATCACGTAATAGATGAATCCGTGCGCCTCCCCGGAGTCGTGCAGCGGCAGGATGTGCGGGTGCACCATGCGCGCGACGATGTCGATCTCGTTCAGGAATCGCTCGGCGCCGATGCTGATCGCGACGTCCGGACGCAGCACCTTGAGTGCGACCTCGCGATGGTGTTTTGGGTCGAACGCGATGTACACGGTCGCCATGCCGCCACGCCCCAGCACGCCGCGCAGGTCGTACCGGGACCCGAGCGCCTCGGCCAGTTCGGGGGGCACGTCCGCAAGACGTTTGGGAAGTCCCGGAGTCGGCGAGTTGACCGTCACGCGGAGAATATAGGACGCATTGCGCCTGCGGGCCCCCGCGAAATCGCTGGCGTCCATCCCGGGAGCGCGACAGCTTACACGTGTTGAACTCTCCGCGTCTTTCCCCGAGCGCCGGATTGCTCCAGATGGCGCGCCGCATGTCGCTCGCGGTGAAGCTCCCGCTGCTGATGTCGGCGGTGCTGGCCATCGTTCTCACGCTGTCGCTCGTCGCGACGATCGCGACGCTGCGGCGCAATGCGCGGCTGGCCGCCAGCGAACGCCTCACGAGCGCCGTGGACGAAATCGTCGCCGTGGGGACCACCAACCTCGCCATGCTCGGTGGACGGTATCGTGCCGTCGGCAACGACACGGCCGTCAGACGCGCGCTGCGCGCCGCGGCGAATGGCGCGCGCGGGCGTGGCGTGAACACGCCCACCGTGCGGGCCGCGCTCGCGTCGCTCGCCCTGCCCTCCGATTCCGGCATGCCGGTGGAGCTGTGGACCGCTGATGGCGTGCGCGTCGCGTGGTATGGCAATGACATCCGACCGGCGATTCAGCTCGAGACGGGCCGCAGCGAGCTGCCGCCGGAAATTTCGACGAGCGGCGCGAGCGGACAGGAGGGCGATTCACTCCGATTCACGTCTCTCTACAGCCGCGCCGGTCGCGTGCACTTCTGGTACGTGAGTCCGGTGAAGGACGGCGCGAACATCATCGGCTATATCGCGCACCAGGGGCGGCTGGCAGCGGGCCCCCAGACGCAACGCACGCTCCGCATGCTGAGCGGCGACTCGGTGTCCCTCTACTATCGCAACATCGACGCGCGATTCTGGGCTGGTGGCGGCGGAGAGCCCGCCGTTCCTATCGTGCAGCACGTGGATTCCCTGGAGCACACCGCGGAGCTCGCGAACGGCGAGCGCGTGCTGTACTACGAGCGTCGATTCGCAAACACTCCCGTCGTCGTGGGCATGTATCTGCCGCTCCGCTCGTTGGTCGTGCGCGCCGAGCGGAACGTGCGCGCCGTCATCCTGCTCAGCGCTCTCCTGCTCGTGATCGGTACCGTTGCGGCGTGGGCCATGGGACGCGGGCTCGCGCGTCCGCTGGCGGAGCTCACGGATGCGGCCGGCGCGCTTGCGGCAGGCGACTTCAACGCGCGCGTTCCCGACGGCAACGACCGCGAGGTCACACGACTCGCCGAGAGCTTTCGCTACATGGCGGAGCAGCTCGGCGCCTCCCGCACGGCGCTGGAGCGTCGCAGCGCGGAGGCGCAGGCGGCGAATCGCGCGAAATCCGAGTTTCTCACGACGATGAGTCACGAGTTGCGGACGCCGCTCAACGCCATCGGCGGGTACGTGGACCTGATCGACATGGGGCTGCGCGGCCCGGTGACCGCCGAACAGCGACGCGACCTGACACGGATCAAGGCGGCGCAGGAGCATTTGCTCGGCCTCATCAGCGGGGTGCTCGACCTGAGTCGGATCGAGGCCGGTCGCGTCGCCTACGACGTCACCGCGATTCCGGTGGATGCGTTTCTGCGCAGCATGGACGCGCTCGTCGCCCCCCAGGCGGCCGCGAAGAACATCACGCTCGAGCAGGTGCCGTTCGCCCGCGACGTGGGCGTCGTCGGCGACCGCGAGAAGTTGCGACAGGTGCTCCTCAACCTCATCTCCAACGCCATCAAGCACACGCCACCCGGCGGACGCGTCACCCTGTCCGCGGAGACACGCGGTGCGCGCGTCGCGATTCTCGTCGACGATACCGGATCGGGCATCCCGCCCGATCGGCGCGACGTCATCTTCGAGCCCTTCGTCCAGCTCGATCGCTCTCTGACGCAGACGCGCGAAGGGCTCGGGCTCGGCCTCGCGATCAGCCGCGACCTCGCGCGCGGCATGTCCGGCGACCTCGTCGTGGAAGAACGGGGCGGCGGTGGGTCGCGTTTCGCATTGCTGCTGCAGCGATCGACCTCCGCGGGTAACGCGGAAGACCTCAACACGGGCGAGCTCCCGGCGGTGTCGGCCTAGATGCCTGAATCCACTGCGCTCAACGACTTCGAGCTCCTCATCCGGGCGCACTACGCGCTCATCGTGCTCGACACCGTCGAACCCGAGCGCGCGGAGCAGCTGGTGCGTCAGGCGGCGTCGGAGTTGTCGCTGCAGTACTACTACTGGACGCGCTCGAAGGGCGTCCGCAAAGGCAACACTGCGGGCGATCCGTACTTCGAGGACACGAAGGAGCCGGCGAAGGCCCTGAAGTACGCCGAGCAGGATTCGGCGGGGCTGTACTTCTTCCGCGACCTTGCGTCATGCCTCGATGATCCGGTGGTCGTCAGTCACATGCTCGACATCGTCGCGATGTTCGAGCAGCGACGCGGGGCGCTCATCGTCGTCGGCACGAACGTGCGGTTGCCGGACGTGCTGCGCCCCCATGCGACCTTCTTCCGGCTACCCGCGCCGACGTACGACGAGTATCGCATTCTCCTCGACCGCGTCATCCGTGAACAATCGGCGCGTATGCGCGTGAGCGTCGAGCTCACGCCGCAGGACCGGACCCGCCTCATTCAGAACCTCATGGGGCTCACGCTCATCGAGGCGGAAAAAATCGTGACGCGGCAGCTGGTGGAGGACGGATTCCTGCGCGCGCGCGACATCGAGGGCGTCATCGCTGCCAAGCGCCAGGTGGTGCAGCAGGATGGTCTGCTGGAGTACCACGCGCCGGAGCACGGGATGAATCAGGTGGCCGGGCTCGCGGGACTGAAGCAGTGGCTCACGAAGCGGCGCGCCGTCGTCGCCGATCCGCAGCGCGCGATGGACTTCGGCCTCCGCTTCCCGAAGGGCATCCTGCTGCTCGGTGTGCCGGGCTGCGGCAAGAGCATGTGCGCGAAAGCCGTGGCGTGCGAATGGGGGCTCCCGCTGCTCAAGCTCGATCCGGCGAACCTCTACGACAAGTACATCGGCGATAGCGAAAAAAATTTCAAGCGCGCGCTGCAGACCGCCGAGCGCATGGCGCCGGTGATCCTGTGGATCGACGAGCTGGAGAAGGCGTTCGCCCAGGGCGGCGACGAGACGGACGGCGGTGTCTCGCGCCGTGTCTTCGGATCGTTCCTCGCCTGGCTGCAGGATCGCCGCGGCGACGTGTTCGTGGTCGCGACGTCGAACGACGTCTCGCGCCTGCCCCCGGAGTTCATTCGCAAGGGGCGATTCGATGAGGTGTTCTTCGTCGACCTGCCGACGGCAGTCGTGCGGCAGTCGATCTTCGACATCCATCTGGCGCGACGAAAGCAGACCGTCACGCAGTTCGACCTCGGCAAGCTGTCGCAGGCCACGGAAGGGTTCAGCGGCGCAGAGATCGAGGAGAGCGTCGTCGCCGGCCTGTTCGCGGCTTTCGCGGCCAACGGACCGCTTACCACCGATCTGCTGCTGCAGGAGATCCGCACCACCCGGCCCCTCGCGCTCACCATGACCGAGAAGATCGAGGAGCTGCGCTCGTGGGCCCGCGATCGCACCGTGATGGCGGACGTCTAGACAAACGTCACACGCCATTCACGAAAACTTCATGCGTCGATCACGGCCGCGCTAACCGCATCGTGTAAGGTCGGGAAGGACCTTCGCGGAGGCGGTCGTGTTCCAGACGTTGCTCGAGAGTCAGGGTCGCGGCCTGACGGTGCAGGGCAGATGGGCCGGAGTCAGCGCGGCCGTGCATGCGGCGCTGATCACGATGGCCGTGGTGGCGACCATGAACGTCGCGCGTGTACGCAACTCGCCTGCAGCGGTCGAGCCGCTGATCTACGTCGCGCCGACGCCGGTGACGCCGGTGACGCAGACGCTACCGTCGCGAACGGACCAGCGGTCCGTCTTCATCGCGCCCGTCGTCGCTGTGCCGGATATCCCGGTGTCGGGGGCAATCGACTTTTCGCAGACGCACATCGGCCCGTCGATCGCGTCGCAGATCTGGAGCGGATCGCCCGTGCTGCCGGTGACCTCAACACATACTGGCGCCGTGTTCACCGAAGCGACCGTGGATCGCATCGTCGCGCCGCGCCCGGGCAATCCGTCGCCGAAATATCCGGCAACGCTGCGTTCGTCCGGCCTTCCCGGTACCGTAGTCGCCCGCTTCGTGGTGGACACGAACGGCGTCGTGGAGCGGGGAAGCGTCACGATCGTCGAGGCAACGCATCCCGCCTTCGCGGACGCCGTCCGTGAATGGCTTCCGACAACGCACTACTACGCTGCGGAGGCCGGCGGACGCCGGGTGCGGCAGCTCGTGCAGCAACGGGTGGAGTTTCAGTTGCGGTAGAGAAGAGTCGGTTCGATCTGTTGTTCGACTGAAGAGGCCTATTGCATGCCGTATCCCGGCCCCCTCACGATCCGCCCCGGCTTCGCGCCCGTCACCTTGCCATCGCTTACGACCGGAACACCGTTCACGAGCACGTGGATGACGCCGACGGAGAGCTGGTGCGGCTGCTCGTACGTCGCACGATCGATGATCGTGTTGGGATCGAAGATCATGATGTCGGCGTAATTGCCTTCCTTCAGCTCGCCGCGATCGTGAATCGACAGCCGCTCGGCCGTGGCGCCGCTCATCTTGCGCACCGCGTCCTCCAGCGTGAGCAACTTCTGGTCGCGCACGAAGCGGCCGAGGATCCTGGGGTATGTGCCGTAGGACCGTGGGTGCGTCGCGAACTTCACGCTGTCGGGGTCGTAGCCACCGGCATCCGTGCCGAACTTCATGTACGGCAGCTTCACCTGCACGGCGATGTTCGAATCCGACGCGACGAAGATCACCTGCCCGAGCCGGTTCCTTTCGAGGAGCGTGAGGTCCATGAGGGCGTCGGCCCAGTCCTTGTTCCACGCACTGGCGATCTCGGGAAGCCGATGGCCTTCGTATTTCTTCAGTGAATCCTCATGAAAGCCGATGACCTCGACGCCCTGGGGCGTGGCGCCGAGGCAGAGGCTCTCGAAGTTCGCGTTCTCATCCATCATCTCTGCCTTGATGCGCGCGCGCGTCGTCGGGTCGCGCAGACGCTCGAGCAGTTTGCCATCGGCATGCGCCCACGGCGGGATGCACGACGACAGATTGTTGGATCCCGCCGTGTACGGATACTGATCGACCGTCACGTCCTGTCCCGCGGCGCGCGCCGAATCGATCTTCGCGATCGCCAGCTTCATCTTCGGCCAGTTCTTCACGCCCGCCGCTTTCAGATGGTAGATCTCGACGGGGACGCCGCCCTCCCGGCCAATGCGCAGCGTCTCGTCGATGGCCTCGAGAAAGCGATCGCCCTCCGACCGCATGTGCGTGATGTACACGCCGCCGTACGGCGCCATCGCCTTCGCCTGCTCGATCAGCTCTTCCGTCGACGCGTAGTTGCCCGGCGGATAGATGAGTGCCGAGCCCAATCCGAATGCGCCGTCGCGCATCGCGGTGCGCACGAGCAGCCGCATGGTGTCCAGCTCCGCCGCGGTCGGAGCGCCCTGCGCCATTCCTTTCGTGTAACCGCGCACACCACCCGCGCCGAGGAACGACCCGAAATTGACCGATGCCCGGTGTCGCTCCATGGCGCGCAGCCATTCACCGAAGCCCGCCGGCCCGACGAAGGTGCGGAGCAATGGGGCGAGCGCGGTATCACCTGAGGCGAGGTATTCCCGCAGCGACGTCTGGGACACCTGACCGGGCGTGTCGCCCTCGCCCATGATCATCGTCGTCACGCCCTGCGTGATCATGCCCACCACCCGGCTGTCGCCGGTGAGCAGCTCGTCCTCCGAGTGTGCCTGGATGTCGATCACGCCCGGCGCGACGACGAGTCCGCGCGCGTCGATCCGTCGTGTCGCTGCTGCATTGCGCAGCATTCCGGCGGGTGTGACGCGGACGATGCGGTCGCCCACGATGCCCACGTCGCCATAGAACCACGGGTTCCCGGTGCCGTCGACGATCCTGCCGCCGGTAACGACGGTCGTGAACGAAGTCGTCGCCGGCGCCGTGGAGGGCGTCGTGCTCCGAGCACACGCGCTCGTGGCAAGCATGAATGCAATGACTGCTTTCCTCATTGAGAGATCCTCAGCGGGGAGAACTGCAGACGCAGAAGTACGCAGAGAACGCAGATGACGCAGAACTGCACGACGGCTGAATCGGGCGAGTGATTCTGTGCGCCGCGACAACACAACACAATGGGTTGTGGTTTCTGCGTTCTCTGCGTTCTCTGCGTCAGGCAGTGTCGGCCTGAGTGGCGAGGGGCTGAGGGCGTGAGGCGTCGGTGGCCTCGAACCGGAGTGTCAGCTATGTTCGCGGCCCCACCTCAGACCATGGTGCACAGATGCGTCGCGCACTGATCGCCCCGATCGCTCTCCTCGCCCTCGCAGCGCCCGCAACGTCCGCCCTCGCGCAGAAGAAGCCGCAACAGGAGCTCGCGGAAGCCAGGGCGGATCGTCTCGACACCGCCGTCTATCAGCGTCTCAGGTACCGCTACATCGGTCCTGAAGGGAATCGTGTCTCTGCCGTCGCGGGTGTGCCCGGCGATCCCAACGTGATGTACGCCGGCGCTGCATCGGGTGGTTTGTGGAAGTCGACGGACGGCGGCATCCACTGGACCGCGGTCTTCGACGCGCAGCCCGTGTCCTCCATCGGTTCCATCGCGGTGGCGCCGAGCGATCCGAATGTGGTGTACGCCGGCACCGGCGAGCCGTACACGCGCAGCCACATCTCGATCGGATGGGGGATGTACAAGTCCACGGATGCGGGCAAGACGTGGGCGAAGGTCGGACTCGACAACACCGGACGCATCGCGCGCATCAAGGTGCATCCCACCAATCCGGACGTCGTGTACACAGCGGCGGAAGGCCATCTGTACGGCCCGCAGCAGGAGCGCGGCATCTACCGCTCGACCGACGGCGGGAAGAGCTGGGAGCGCGTGCTCTTCGTCAACGACTCCACCGGCGCATCCGACCTGATCATGGACCCCACCAATCCGCGCATTCTGTACGCGGCGTTCTGGCAGGTGCAGATCAACACGTGGGGACGCTTCAGTGGCGGCAACGGCTCGAGCATCTGGAAGAGCAGCGACGGCGGCACCACGTGGAAGCGTCTCACGGGCAATGGTCTGCCCACGCGCCCCGTTGGCAAGATCAACCTCGCGATCAGCAGGGCGAACGCGAATCGCGTGTACGCGAACATCGAAACCGGCGACGGTGTGCCGCTCCCCGACGGACGTGAAACGGATCGCGGTCGCCTGTTCCGCTCGGACGACGCGGGCGACCACTGGCAGCTCGTCAACTCCGATCGGCAGATCGCGGGGCGCACGCATTACTACAACCGCATCGAGGCAACGCCGGACAACGCCGACGAGGTCTACTTCGCCACCGCGAACTGGGCGAAGACGCTCGACGGAGGGCGCACCATCATCGATCCGCCCTTCACCCAGTATCCCGGCGGCGACCATCACGACATCTGGATCGATCCGCTCAACGGTAACCGCATGATCGTGAGCCACGACGGCGGCGTGTCCGTGTCCGTGAATCGCGGACAGTCATGGAATCAGGTGCAGCTGCCCCTGGCGCAGATGTATCACGTCACGATCGACAACCAGATCCCGTACAACGTGTACGGCAATCGCCAGGACGGCCCGTCCGCGATGGTGCCGAGCAACGCACGCGCGGGCGACTTCTTCGCGGGCGCCGATTTCCCGACGATCGCGCGCGGTGCGTCACTCACCGTCGGCGGCGGCGAGAGCGGTTGGGCGACACCCGACACGGTCGACGGCAATCTCGTGTGGTCGAGCGGATCGGGCTCGGGCGCGATGGGAGGCATCATCACGCGCTACGACCGCAGAACGAAGCTCGTGCAGACGGTGGAAATCTGGCCGCTGTCGACCATCGGGTGGCCGGCGGACAGTCTCAAGTACCGCTTCGTGTGGAACGCGCCGCTCACGCTCTCGTCGCACGATCACAACGTGCTCTATGTGGGCAGCCAGTACGTCCACATGACGAACGACGGCGGCAAGACCTGGAAGGTCATCTCACCGGACCTCACGCGGAACGACAAGAGTCGGCAGAAGATCAGCGGCGGTCTGACGCCGGACAACATCGGCGTCGAGTACGCGGGCGTCGTATTCGCCATCGGCGAGTCGCCGATCGATGCAAAGACGCTGTGGGCAGGCAGCAACGACGGCCTCGTGCAGGTCACGCGCGACGGCGGTGCAAGCTGGACCAACGTCACGGGTAACGTCACCGGTCTGCCGGCGTGGGTCACGATCTCGAGCATCGAGCCGTCCCGCTACGACGCGAGCACGGCGTATCTCACCGCGGACGGGCACCAGGTGAACAACCGCGATCCCTGGGTCTACAAAACCACCGACGGCGGCAAGAGCTGGCGCAAGATCACGGCGGGCATTCCCGTGTCGCCGCTGTCATACGCGCACATCATCAAGGAGGACCCGATTCGGCGCGGGCTGCTGTACCTGGGCACCGAAAACGCGCTGTACGTGTCCTTCAACCATGGCGACAGCTGGCAGTCGCTGCAGAACAACCTGCCGCACGCGCCCGTGTACGGTCTGGCGGTGCAACCGCGGTACAACGACCTGGTCGTCGCCACGTACGGCCGCGGATTCTGGATCCTCGACGACATCTCGCCACTGCGCACGCTGTCGTCGGCGGTCGTCGCGAAAGACGCGCATCTGTTCCCAGCGCGCGACGCGTACCGGCTGCATGACACCGAGCAGCCGTTCGCCGTCTCGTACGATCCGTCGGCGGGATTCAGCCCACCCTACGGCACGCCGATCAACTTCTACTCCCGAACCGGCGGTGACACCGCGACGAAGGAC
>DATFHG010000089.1:0-3895 GCA_035248725.1 Gemmatimonadaceae bacterium
CAGGGGACCGCTACTCCTTGGTCTTGAGCCTCGACTCGTTCTCCCTGATGAACGAGCGGATGTCGTCCGCCATGTCCAGCAGCTTGGTCCACTGTTCCTTATATAGGGTGACAGGGAAGCGGCCCAGCCCGTAGACGGACACGCCGCCCTTTTCGCTCACCTTGAGGGAGACGCCGCGCGCGGCGCCCTTCTTCAGGGATTCGTTCTCTTTGCGAAGACGCTCGAGCTCTTCGCGCATGCTGTCATCGCTCATGTGCACCCGGGTGGGGAGTGTTGGACCGGAGGAAGCTAGCGCAGGCTACGGCGCTTCGGGCTTCACCCATTTGGGATACAGCTTCTTCCAGCCACCGATACTCCCTTTCACGAGACCGAGCACCGCGCCGACGGCCGCACCCGCGCCGAAGCCCTCCATGGTGACGCGTCCGCGCTCGCCCGGAGCTGCAGGGCAATCGTTGCTGCCGTCCAGGCACGTGCCCACGAGCGAGTTGAAGAACGCCGCCGTCGGGATGCCCACCAGCAGCGCGCCGACGATCATGCTGCGTCGCACGGGCCGGTGAAAGCTCCACAGCGAGTCTACGGTTCCCAGGTGGATCTCGCGCTCCGCGGATGAATCCCCGAGCACGAGCACGGGGTGCTGTACCCGCACGAGCGTCGACACCACGCGCTTGCCGCCCGTGGTCACGCGGACGCGCGTGCCCGCAGGGATGGCGGACGCCCGCGCGCTGAGCAGCGAGTCCGGCAAGCGTTGCGCGCGCGCCCGGCCCGGAGCCGCGCTCACCAGCACCGCGAGCATTACCAATCCTGTCAGCCTGTTCATGAACATGAGGTCAGCCTCCGTGTCCACAGCAGTTTCAGCGATGTGATGGGGTCAGCGATCCTCGTCCCCACCGAACACCAGAACGTATCCGTTCAGGTCCTGTACCTCGAACTCCCAGTCGCCGTACGGCTGCTTGCGCAGCGGCATCTTGATGGTGACTCCCCTGGAGACCTTGGCGTAAAGCTCGCTTACCCCCCGCATCCTTATATAAGCGTCCCAAACGCCGCCCGGCCGCCGGTCGTACAGCGACTCCTTGCGATGGCCCGCCAGTCGCTGGAGCATGATTTCGGCGCCGCCGCGCATGATGCTCGCCCAGGCAGGCGGCCCCGTCCTGGGAAAGATGCCCGCGATCTCGAAGCCCAGCTTGTCGACGTACCAGTTCGCGGTCGCGTTCACGTCGGCGACGAGGAACATGGGCGCGGCGCTTCTGATCTCGATCTCGCGGTCACTCATCACTCGGCTCCATTTCGGGTAATTTGATGCATGACTCGCGCGTTCATTGTGTCCGCAAGCCGACGCCTCGCAGTGGCCGCGCTCGCGCTCCTACTGGGTGCGCAGTGTCAGAATCCGGCTGCGCTCACCACCGGTCTCACCGGCGTGATAACGCGCGGGCCGATCATGCCGGTGTGCCGAGAGAACGTGCCGTGTGACGCGCCCATGCAGTCCACGTTCGAGGTTCGGCGCGGCGATAAGCGGGTGACGTCATTCACGACTGACGCAGACGGCAAGTTCACGGTGAAGCTTCCACCAGGCACGTACGCGATCGTGCCCACCGGAGGTGGGCTGATGGGGACTCAGTCGCGGGAAGTGAACGTGGGACCGGAAGCGCTCACCGAGGTCCGGCTGTCCTTCGATACCGGGATTCGATAGAGCTTTTACACGTCGCCGATAGCCTCGGCGAAGAACAGGTCGAGCTCCAGCTCGAACGGTGACTCTGCTCGGACAGGGTGCCACCTCAACACATCGGTGACAATCTCGGGACGCGCGTCTCCCCCACGCCAGCGCTCGACCAGGCGCGAGTCGAGGTCGACGATCCAGTATTCGGGAACGTGACGCTGGTATCCGGGGCGCTTCGTGACGCGGTCGGCTCGCCCGGTGGACGGGGACAGCACCTCGACGGCGAGCAGGAGCTGATGCGCCGGGAATCCGTCGCGGGCGACCCGCTGCCATTCGCCGCTGGGGATCACGAACACGTCGGGCTGACGGACGTCCTCCGGCTCCAGCTCGATGTCCGAGGGTGAAGAAAGAACGACGCCGACCGGAGCGCGGTGGAGATACGAGTCGAGCGCAACGAGCAGAAGCTTGATCGCCACCTGGTGCGCCGGTCGCGGGGACGGCGTCACGAGCAGTTCGCCGTCCACGAGCTCATACCGCGGCGTGATGGACGGCGCGTCGGCAATGAGTCGGCGCACCTCGTGAGCGCTCCAGCGCCGCGCGCGTTCGGCTGGCATTCCCATACAATGCTCGGCGATTGGGACAGTGTGCAACTCGGCACCGTGCATCATGTACGCCGCCATGCACGGACCGTCATCATTTTCGCGCAACTGCGCTTCCCTTGGGTGGGTTCCCGAAGGGTGACGTGCGAGTTGCCGCGCGTGAGTGCCGCGGGGATGCTTACCGGCGCTCCATCGTAGCGGCCATGAGCAGCCGGACGTTCGGGTCGAGCACCACCGACACCGGTTCGTCAGCTGCCGCGAAGCTGAAGTGTTCCGATCTGCCGGTGAGATCGGCGCGCTCCACTCGAATCGCGCCATTCGCCTGCGTGATGCCGATCTCCACAGGCAACTCGTACACGTCGCCGGGCTGAGTCTGCGTCAGGTCCACCATCACCCGCCGAGCCGCAGCGTCCCAGTGCCACGTGCCCGAGATCCGCGGAACGCCGGCGCGGTACAGCCACTGCTGAAAGAAGCCGGCGAGATCCTGTCCTGACGCACGCTCCATCGCGCGGCGAAAATCGGTGGTCGACGCGCTGCCGTTCCGGTACTGCGCGTAGTAATCCCTGATGCCGGCCCAGAACCGATCGTCTCCGATCCGCTCGCGCAGCATGTGCAGCGTCCACGCGCCCTTCTGGTACGTGATGGGCGACGTCACCTTCGCCATGTCGGCGAGGTTGTCGTGCACCACGCGGACGCCTGGCGTCTTCGCGTCGTAATCGATGACAGTCTGACGCGCGGTGCGCAGGCCGGCCACGAATTCGTCATGGCCGTACGCGTGCTCGATGAACAGAAGGGTGAAGTACGTCGCAAACCCCTCGCTCAGCCACACGTCGTCCCAGTCGCGCTCGGTCACGGCGTCGCCGAACCATTGGTGCGCCAGCTCGTGGATCACCACGTTGCGCCATCGCACGGAGCGCGTGCCCGTCACGCTCGTCGAGTTGTACATGATGGCGGACGCCGCTTCCATCCCGCCGCCGCTGGCGTCGGACTGCACGTTGGCGAGCTTCTCGTAGGAGAAGGGCCCGACGTTCTCGCTGAAGAACGCGATCACGTCGCGCGTCGGCACCGCGAAGTCCGAGAATCCCGCGTCGCGGTCCTGCGTGAACACCCACGTCTCGATCGGCGTGCCGTGGTAGTCGCCCACGTGCTGCACCGCGAAGCGAGCCGCGGCCAGGACGTACAGCCACGGCGCGATCGGCACCGACTCGCGCCACACCGTGCGACGCCGCTCGCCAGGCAGGTCGGTCGTTTCCATGAGGCGGCCGTTCGACACCACCTGGTAGTGCGCGGGAGCCACGACGTCCATCTCCATCGTCGCCTTGTCGGAGATGTGGTCGATGGTGGGCAGCCACTGGTGCGCCTTGTTCGGCCAGTTGTCGGAGAAGAACGCGCGGTCGCCGTACTTGTTCGGCCTGATCTCCAGGCCGCCGGCCGGGACGCCGGCGTACTGCACGACGAGCTCCACCTCCTCGCCGGCCGCGGAGGGATGATCGAGCGTGACGGCGAGATGGTCGGCCGTGTGCGTGAACGCGAGCGCGGTGCCCCCGCGCATCACCGCGCTCACGTGCATCCCTCGCCTGAGCGAGTCCGACGCCTGCGTCGCAAGGTCGAGCGTGACCGTGCGGACGCCAGCGGCGAGCAT
>DATFHG010000090.1:0-5956 GCA_035248725.1 Gemmatimonadaceae bacterium
CGGCCTGACGAGGGGTTTCGTACCTGAGGCTATTCCTCTGGAGGTCCGCATGGTTCCGATCCGTCGCATCTCCGTCGTTACGCTGGGCCTCGCAGCAGCCGGCGCGGTCGCGGGCGGCGTGTGCGCGGCGATCGTCGCGGCGCTCCTGATCGCCGAGAACTTCGGCGCCGCCACGCTCGCGCGGTGGGACACCGTCGGGGTCCTCGCCTCCCTCGGTGTTGCGGGGGCGGGGCTGGGGAGCGTGGCCCTGCCGGCGCTCGCCTGGATGCTCCTGCGGCGCATCCCGCTCGGGCGCGCGGTGGGCGGAGTCGCGCTCGGCGCGTTGCTGGGTGCCGGGGTCGGCGAGTGGCTCGCGCCGTTTACCCCTTACGCGAGGCAACCGGCGGGCTTCCTGGTCGGCGCGGCGATAGGCTTCCTCGCGGCGGGGCTCCTCCTCCGCGTATCTACCGAGCGCGGCACGCGGGCACGCTCGAGCGATGCAATTTCGCACGTTTAACTCTGGCGTCATGCATGCAACAACGTCGCCGCTCGGAACGTTTGAGAAGTCGACGTCGGTCTGAGACTGGGAGGTCCTGAACCATGGGAAAGGGTCGACGGAAGCGAGCAGCACGCGCCGCCGCGCGCACACAGCAGCGCCCTTCGCGGCGCCCTTTTCACCTTCGCACGCGCGCGCTGATCCTGAGCGTGCTCCCGACGCTCGCCATCTTTCTCGGCACGCGCCAACTCCTGGCCGAGGCGTTTCGCATTTCCAGCGGCAGCATGGAGCCGACCCTGCTGGTCGGCGATTGGCTCTTCGTGAACAAGCTGCGATACGGACCGCACATCCCGTTCACGAAACACTCGCTGCCAGGGTATGCTAGCCCAAAACGCGGTGACGTCAGCGTCTTCATCTCACCGGAACAGGACCCTTCCATCCGCATCGCACCGGACGAGGTGACACCGACGCTGGTGAAGCGAATCGTCGGAGTTCCCGGCGACACGCTGGTGATGCGACACGGTGTGTTGACCGTGAACGGCACCGCGCTTCCATCGCCCAACGCGTTCGTTCTCGCCGACTCGGTCGCTGACGTGCCGCAGGCCATCTTCAGCTGGCAGCATCAGATCGAGATCCGTGGCTCTCGATTCGGCGAACCGATCGCGACACCCAGCCTGCATGAATGGGGTCCGCTCGTGGTTCCCGCGGACACCTATTTCATGCTGGGCGACAACCGAGACAATTCGGTCGATAGCCGATACTACGGACCGGTGCAGCGGACGAACCTCCGCGGTACGCCGACGTTCGTCTACTACTCGTACGACCCTGAGCGCGGCGTCGACTATTTTCGCGTCCTGACCGCCATCCGGTGGCGGCGTCTCGGCACATGGATTCGCTAATCGTCCGCTGATGCCGATACGCGTCACGCACATGACTGCGACTCCGCAGGACGCGTCTCGAGCGCTCGACGAGCAGCTCTCGGCCCTCGATCGCGATGCCGCTGAATTGAGGGCCGCCCTGCGCGAGCTCGAGGAGGACTGTGCCTCGTTGGAGACGCTGGCGATGGACGCCGTGAGTCGCGGAGAGGATGGCGCGGCGCGCGACTATCTACACGAGTTCGAGCTTCGCCGGGACGAGGTCGCGCGGATTACGGCAGACATCCGTGTCGTCGAGGCCACGGCCGCGTCCTACCGCGAGGCCGCTGCGGCTCTCAACGCACGGCAAGTCGACATGCATCCACCCGAGTAGCGACGTCATCCCTCGTCCTTCAACGCTTCCGTGGGCTGAATGCGAAGCGCACGCTGCGTCGGGACGACGCATGCGAGTGCACAGCACAGGATCGTCGCCAGCACAAAGACGGCCGTTTTTCCGAGGACGTCGAGATGCACCTTCGACAGGTCGTCATTGACGAGAGCGAACCCCAGAACTCCGCCAACACCAATGCCCAGCGCCATCTGAACCAATGGGCGCCTGAAGACCGTCATCAGGATCTGCAGTGGCCGCGCGCCAAGGGCGACGCGCACGCCGATTTCCCGCGTGCGCCTGGCCACGGCGAAGGCCGTCGCTGCATAGACGCCGGCGAGCGACAACATCAGCGTCAGGATCGTCAAGCTGACGACGACCTTGAAAAAGAACGCCATTCCCAGGGAATCGGGATCCACGAGACGGGGCAGCGGTCGCGGATCGATCACGCGGAGCGCGGGATCGGTCGCCTGCGCGAGCTCGCGAAGCCGCACCGCATAACGCTGCGGATCGCCGCGGACGTGAATGGCGACGCGAAGCGGCCCGGTCGCACGCGGCAGCGTCGCCTGATAGATGCGGGCCCGCCGCAGGTCCGTGTCCGTGTCACTCACGCTGAGATCGGGTACGACACCGACGATGTCATACCACGACTCGGCGGTGGGTTCGCTTTTCGACGCGAAGCGAAACCGGCGGCCCACAGGATTGCGTCCGCCCAGGACCTGCTGGACGAACAGCTCGTTCACGAGCACGGCATGCGTGCCCTGCTGCGCATCGACCGTGGTCAACGCGCGACCGCGGATCACGGGCGCACCGACCACGTCGAAGAATCGCGGATCCACTGACACGCCCGCCACGTAATAGCAATCCGCGCAGCCCTCGCTTGGCGCGGCGGCCGGACCCGCGTCCAGCCTGATCGTGCGCCACCTGGTGGTGAGCTGCGGCATTTGATCGGCGTACGTGACGTCCACCACGCCCGGCTCCTGCCGCAGCCGGTCGGCGAGCGCGAGGTAGCGCGCTTCGAGGCGCGTGGCACGCCGCGCCGCCACCGTGTCGGCACTCGCCGCGGCGCCCTCGACCCGATCCATCTCGAGCCTGGCCGTGAGAAATGCCTCGGCAGGGAATCCCGCCGGCGTCTCTCGCAGGAAGCTCCCGCCCAGCCCGAGCAACGGCCACGGGAGCAGCGTCGTGAGCGCAATCTGCACGACAATGACCACCGTCCACACGCCGCCGAACTGCAACCCGCCAGCCCCGCTCGATGCGGCGCGGAGTCTGGCACCAGCACCGCCCGACGTCACCTTGAGCGCGGGGACGATGCCGGCAATCGCCGCCGCGAACAGCGTCAGCCCAGCGGCATACAGTATCGTCGTCGCTGAAAGCGAGGTGTCGATCCAGAAGGGCAGCGGACCCGCCTGCGTTTCGATCATCGTCCACGTTGCCGCGAGCACGACACGCGCAACCATCAGCCCGACCACCGCGCCGACCGCGCAGAGCACGAGCGCCTCGGCGAACAGTTGCATGATCAGTCGCCCGCGGCTGGCGCCGAGTGCGGCACGAACGAGAAGCTCGCGCTCGCGGCTGACGGCGCGCGCGAACAACAGCATCGCGACGTTGCCGCAGAGCAGCGCGCCCAGGAGCACGAGGAACACGTTGATCGACGCGAACACCAGCGCCGCCTCGTCCGGCCAGATGCTGACAGCGTCGGGCAGCGAGAGGAGCTGCAGGCGCACATTCCTGTGCGTTTCCGGAAACATCGTCGCCGCGCGGGCGCCGATCGCCGCCGCCTGGGCGCTCGCTTCCTTATATGGATGATCCGGCGCCAGCCGCCCGAAGACATACGACAGGCTGGGCAACGCCTCCGGAGTGCGGTCGAGGCGCAACGGTCGCCAGACGCCATTGCGCTGGGGAAATCCGTAGCCGCGCGGCATCACGCCGACGATGGTGACCGGCGTGCCGCTGATGCGAATGACGCGCCCGATCACGTCCGCCGCGCCGTCGAGTTTATTTTGCCAGAAGTCGTATCCGATCAGAACGACGTCAACGCCGCTCCGTTCATCGGCGTCGAGCAGCGTGCGGCCCATCAGCGCCGGAACGCGCGTGAGCGCAAAGGTCGATGCGGTGACGTTGGCGACCGTCTCCGGCTGACCGGGACCGTCGCCGACCGCGATGCTGCGTTCTTCCACCTCGACGGCGCTGAGATCGGTGATCGTGGCGAGACCGTCGCGCCACAGCTCGTAGTCGCGGCGCGATGCGGGGACCGGCGCATTGTCCGCGACGTCCCAGTTCCGCAATGCAACGATCGCGTTGCCGTCCGGAAGGGGAATCGCCGGCCAGAGCGCCTGTCGCGCGATCTCGAACCCGATGCTGCCGACCGCAATCGCGAACGCCACCGCGATCGTCGCGATCGCGGTCAGCGCGGGATGCTTGACCAGCATGCGTCCGCCGAGCTTGAGGTCGAGCGTCGAGAATCGCACGGTGTCTCTACGGTGCACCGCACGCGCCGGATTCATGCGACGTCGGCTCGCGCGTGGCCTACCGGTGCAGCGACTCCAGGATGAGATCCGCGAGGAGCTTGTAGTCGCTGTCGAAGTGATGCGAGCCGGGGCGCTGGATCTTCTGCATCGATCCCTCCGGCGCCGACCGGCAACCCGACTCCTTCTCCTCCGCGCCGTAGATGCACACCATGCGCACGCCGCCCAGGCGCGCGAGCTCGGGCAGCGTGGGCCGATCGGTGGGCCGCTTCACGTCGCGAAAGATGTCCTGAAAATGGAACTCGAAGCCGGCGCGCTGGCCGAGGCCGAGCATGCCGACCAGCGCGAGATCCGCGCGCAGCGTGGAGTCGAATCGGGCGACGATGAATGGCGCAAGGTCGGCGCCGCGCGAATAGCCCACGAGCGCGAAGCGGCGCGTGCCCCAGGCGCGCTGGTAGTGACGCACGATGCGACTGACGTCGTCCGCCACACGCTCGGGGGTGCGCGCCACGTGCAGGTACGCGCGCGAGTCGAGACCGACGACGTTGACGCCGCGCGCCGCCAGCTCGGACGTCACCTGATTGTCGATGGACGCCCAGCCGCCGTCACCGGTGATGAACACGGCGAACACCGTGTCGCGCGCGTGTGACGGCGGTGACGGTGGCGACGCGAGAATCTCGCGCAGCGGCAGGTCCGCGACGTCCGTCGCACTCCGCGTCTGCGCGCGAGCGCTGCGTGGGGCGACGGCGCACAGGACCGTGGCCGTCACGACCATCGTGCATCGCCAACTCCGGGACGTCATCGCACGTATAACCCCACAGACGAATGCTAGTGTCCCCGGCGCGGTGGTGATTCACCCGGCGTTTATCCAGCGGGGTTGGCGGCGCAGCGCGCGTGCGCGGGTCTTGCCCTTTCTTTGACGACATGAGAGCCCGGTCCATTCGCTTCGCGAGCGCGGAAGTCGTGGTTGCCGTGATGCTCTCGCAGTGCATGAGTGTGATGCCGGAGCCGACGCCCGAGCCGCTCGCGTGGGCGCCGGGCACATCGGTTCACACGATTCAGTCGGGTGGCGACTCGCGGTCGTACCGGCTGCACGTGCCGCCGCATCAGTCACGCAACATCTTCGGCTTCCAGCTGGCGTATCCCGTGGTCGTGGTGCTGCACGGCAGCGGCGCCGACGGCGCCGACGTGGAGCGACAGAGCGGCATGGATTCGGTCGCGGACGCGAACGGCTGGCTCGCGGTGTATCCCGACGCCGTCGGGGGCGCGCTCGGATTCGGATCGGACTGGAACGCGGGGACGTGCTGCGGCGCCGCAGCGCACGACTCCGTGAACGACGTCGCGTTCGTGCTTGCGGCGATCGACGCGATCACGTCGAGGCTCCCCGTCAACGCGCACCGCATCTACGTCGCCGGATTCTCGGCGGGCGCGCGCATGGCGCACCATCTCGCGTGTCAGGCGGCGGGCCGGGTGGCCGCGGTGGCGGTGGTGGCGGGAAGCGTGCTCGACGCGCGCTGCCGGCCCGCGGTGCCGGTGCCCATTCTGATCTTTCACGGCACCGGCGACGACGAAGTGCCCTACGCCGAGGAGTCCGCGACCCCGGTGCTGGACCCGGTGCCGGGCACGTCGGGATTGCCGCCGGCGGTGCAGCTGTGGGCGTCGATCGATCGCTGTCGCGGGCCGCGAGCCACGCGGGTAGCGCCGCACGCGACGCAGGTGGACTTTCGCCGTTGCCGCGCGGACGTGCTTCTGTACAGCATTACCGATGGGG
>DATFHG010000091.1:0-9473 GCA_035248725.1 Gemmatimonadaceae bacterium
CTGGCTGGGTCGGATGTCGTACGCGTGGTATCTCTGGCACTGGCCGCTGGTTGGACTGGGTGCCGTGCTCGATCCACGCATCGGCGTGGCAGGTCGGCTGGCGTGGTCGGCGCTTGCGCTCGTGCTCGCGTGGCTCACGCACCGCTACCTGGAGCAGTCCGCGCGCGACGGCGTGCTCGCGCGGATTCCGCAGGGGGCGGTGACGATCGCCGCGGTCGGCGCGAGCGTCGCGGTGGCGCTCGCCGCGCACGTGGCCACGATGCGGGCGACGCGCGAAATCTCCCGCGGCATCCAGGCGACGTACGCCGCGGCGCGGGGCGACCGCATGGATCACGATTGCTGGGCGACGACGGTCGACGATCCACGCGGTCCCTGTGTGTTCGGGGATACGCACTCGAGCACCGTGCTCGCCCTGCTCGGCGACTCACACGCCGAGCACTGGCTCGGTGCACTGGATGCCGCCGGTCGCACGCACGGCTGGAAGATTGTCGCGATGGTGAAAGGCGGATGTCCGGTTGCCGACATGCCGCAGCTGGTGAACGCACGCCTCAAGCGCATCTACTTCGAGTGCACGCGCTATCGGGATGCGATGCTCCGGCGCATCATCGCCATGCGTCCCACCGCCGTGATTCTGTCCAGCTGGGATCACTACTTCCCGGTCAACGGTGGTGGCGAGGACTGGCAGGTGACTCCGGCCGTCTGGCGAAACGGCCTGCGTCGCACGTATGCGCGTCTCGCGGCGGCGGGCATTCCCATCATCGCGATCCGCGGCACGCGCCGCGCGTGGTTCGACGTACCCGCGTGCCTGTCGCGACGCGCGGCGCACGTGCCGTTCGCGCGCGAGTGCGTTTACGACCGCGGCGAGTCACTGTCACCCGCGGCGGTCCGCGCGCAGGACGACGCCGCACGCGGCCTGCCCGTGCGGTTCGTGGACATGAACGACCAGCTCTGCAACACGCCGCGCTGCCCGGTGGTCCGCAATGGCGCCGTGGTGTTCACGGACGACAACCACCTCACCGCGACCTTCAGCCGCACGCTCGCGCCGGTGCTCGGCGGGCGGTTGCAAGGCGCGCTGGCTAGTACGTCATCTCGTTGACGGGTTCCGCGCCGAAGGCGTCGGAGAGGAGGAAGTCCGCGAGCGCCCGCGACACTGCCTGCGCGCTGCGCAGCTTTCCCTCGCGATGCATCTCCACGAATCGCGGGCGATCGGGGAAGTTGGCGTCCGTCGATGCCCGGATGAGCGCCTGCATGTCCGTGTCGATGACGCCGGGCGCGGTGCTCGCGATCCGGAGGCCCGGCGTGTGATCCATCGCGACGCATCGGGCGTGATGATCCAGCGCGGCCTTCGTCGAGCAGTACACGCTCCATCCCGCGTAGGCCTTCCGGCCGGCGCCGCTCGAGATCTGGAGGATGCGGCGATCGCCGGACTGCGCCGTGTGCTTCACGAACGCCACCGAGAGCATGAGCACCGCAGCGACGTTCACCGCTACCGCGCGCGCCACGTCGTCGACGTGCTGCGACTGCAGCGGGCCGATAGGCTCGAGCAATCCGGCGTTGTTCACCAGGCATGGTTGACGCGCTGATGTCGTGAACTCGCGGAACGCCACGCTGTCGGCGAAGCGGGCGACCGCACCCGCGTCGGACAGATCGACGCTCTCCTGCCGCAGCAGCGATGGGAATTGCTCTCGCAGCTCAGGGTTCTCGTGGCGCGATGCGCCGAGCACCGGGATTCCGCGCGACAGGAGCTCGGCCGCGATCGCGGCGCCGAGGCCGCGCGAATGTCCGGTGACGATCGCGGCGCTGTTGGATGGACGGTCGGTCATCGTGATTATTGAAGCATGGAGGCAGTGATCTTCTGCGGCATTCCGGCCGCCGGCAAGTCGACATTCTACGTGCAACGCTTCTTCACGACGCACGTGCGCATCAATCTCGACATGCTCCGCACGCGCCGCCGCGAGAAGCTGCTGCTCGACGCATGCCTGGCCGGGCAACAGCCGTTCGTCGTCGACAACACGAACGTGCGTCGCGAAGACCGCGCCACATACATCGCCATCGCCCGCGAACGCGGCTTCCGCGTGGTTGGATACTACTTTGCCACCGAGCCAAAGGCGGCGCTGGCGCGGAACCGCGCGCGCGTGGGGAAGGCGGCCGTGCCTGCTCCGGCGCTGTTCGCCAGCCAGAAACGACTCGAGATTCCCGCGCTATCCGAAGGCTTCGATCAACTCTATCGCGTGGAGATCGGCGAGGGCGGCACGTTCGTCGTGACGCCCATGGTCAGCTGACGTTCAGGCGCGAGCGAGCAGCGCGAGACGTCTCACGTCCACGCCCTGCCAGAGTCGCTCGCGTACCGTCCTCGTCTCCGTCAGGGCACGTGCACCCTTCGCGCTGACGGCGAAGCGACGGCGCGACGGGCCGTCGCCGAAGCTGCGGCCCGACGAGAGGTAGCCTTTGGCTTCCAGGCGGTCGAGCGTGGCGTACACGGCGCCGATCGCGAGCTCGCGCCCCGTCACGCGCTCGAGCTCGCGACGGATCTGCATGCCGTAGGCGTCCTCACGCGTCCGCAGCACCGCAACGAGGATCTGCTCCTCCAGCACGCCGAGCAGGGAGATGTCGCTCATTGTTCGCGGAGTACGCGGGCCGGATCCACGGTGCCCGCCTTCCGCGCGGGGACGAACGCCGCCGCCATGCCGATGACGATGAGCGCCGCGCTCGCGGCCGCGAATGCCAGTGGATCCACGCTGCTCACCCCATAGAGGAAGGTGGAGAGCAGGCGCGTAAGCGCCACCGCCACCACGGCGCCGACCACCACACCGAACAACGCGAGTGCCACACCTTGTCGGACGATGTGAGTGATGACGCGCGAACCCGGTAGTCCGAGCGCCACGCGGATGGCCCAGTCCCGCTTGCGCCGCGCGGCAAAGTGCGAGATCACGCCGTAGATCCCGATCGCGCCGAGGAGGAGCGCCAGTCCGGACAGGAGAGTCAGCAGCGACATGATCTGTCGTGCCGGCCCCACCGCTTTGTCCAGTACACGATCCATCGTGGTCACGCTCTGGATCGCGAACTCCGGCGCCACGCGCTGAATCGTGCGCCGCGCATTGTCGAGTACCGCGGGTGCGTCAGACGGACGATTCGTCCGAATGACGAACGATCCCGCGGAGCCGAACCACGCCACGCGGTCGAGGTAGTAGATGGACGCCTCGGTCTTGTCCGTCAGTGCGCCTTCGGCAACGTTGTTCACGACGCCGATGATGCGCTGCGGCCATTCGAAGCCGCTGAGAATGCGCTGTCCGATCGGGTTCTGGTGCGGGAACAGCTTCTTCACCAGCTCCTGGTTCACCAGCACCGTCATCTCGTGGTGCGTGGTGTCCGCCGCCGCCGCGATATCCGATTGGTCGAAGTCGCGACCCTGCAATACGCGCATGCCCATCGTGCTGAAGTACTCGGGAGTCACGATGCGGAAGTACGTGAACACCGCCTCCTCCTTCGGGCGGCCTTCGATGACGGCGCTCCAGCTGTTGCCGCCACCGAGCAGTGGCAGACGCATCGCCGCCGCCGCCGAACGCACGCCGGGCAGCGCGCGCAGCTCGTCGAGCGCCTGGTGCAGTCGCACGATGCGCGTGTCGCCGTTGAAGTTCCGGCTCGACAGGAAGTCCACGACGGCAACGCCACTCGTCCGGACTCCCGGGTCGATCGCATACAGATTCCGAACACTGCGAACGAGCAGAGCCGCGCCCGACGCGATGAGCATCGCCAGCGCGACTTCCGCGATGACGAGCCCGCGCTCGAGCCGGCCGCCACGGCCCTGAATGCCGCCCGTGCGTGACCCGCTCAGCGCGCCGCGCAGATCGCCCTGACGCCAGAGCGAGAGCAGGGGCACCGATGCCACCAGCAGCGCGGCAAGAATGGCGAGCCCCAGCGCCGCGGCGAACATGCTCCAGTCGAATTGCGCCGCGTCAGCCCAGACGCCGATGGGCAGCGATTGCGCGAGGAGACGGAAGCCGACGATGGCGAGCGCGCCACCCACGATGCCTGCGAGCACGCCTACCGCGATCGCCTCGACCACCAGTTGCTGCGTGATGCGCCCGAGCGTCGCGCCCAACGCGGTCCGCACCGACAGCTCCGTCGATCGGCCCTCCACCTGCCCGAGCATCAGCGCGGCGACGTTCACGCATGCGATGAGCAGGATCAGGCCCATCGCCGCGAACGTTGCGACCACTGCGGGCTTCATCTTCCCGAGGAGCTCGGCGCGCAGGGGTTTCACCCACGCGTCTTTCGTCTTGTCTCCGTTCTCGCCATAGGTGAAGCGCTCCTTGATGGTCTGCACCAGACGGTCGACGTGCGGGCCCATGTCGTCGATGTCTTCGCCCGGCTTCATGAGCCCGACCAGCGCGTAGCTGCCGTTGCGTCCCTGCGGGTTGATCGGTTGCGGCTGCCAGATACGCACCGACGGATCCGGGAACCAGAAACCGCGCGGCATGACGCCGATGACCGTGCGCGGCGCACCGTCGAGTGTGATGCGTGAGCCGATCACGGCCGGCGTACCGCCGAGCTCGCGCCACAGGCCGTAGCTGACCACCACGACCGGCTCCGCGCCCGGCGCATCTTCGCCCGCGCGGAAGGTCCGGCCGAGCATCGGCCGGGCGCCGAGGACGTCGAATAGATCAGACGAGCCCGCGATACCAACCAGCAGCCGTGTCGGCGCGTCGCCGTCGCGCATGGTGACGTCGGCCGGCCGATAGAACGCCACGTGCTCGAAGCCGCTGAACTTGTCGCGGAGATACGTATACTCCTCCTCGTTCCACCATCCGGGACGCCAGAAGAAGGCGACGCGATCCGCGTTTGCGTATGGCAACGGATCGAGAATGAGCGGCCGGGCGATCCCGAACACTGCGGCGGTGCCGCCGATGCCGAGGGCGAGCGTCAGCACGGCGAGCAGGGTGTACGCCGGCCGGGCGCGAAGGCGGCGCGTGGCATAGCGCGCGTCGGTGAACAGGTTCTTCAGCACGTGCCCTCCAGGGCGGTATGCGTTGGCGCGCGGCTCGAAACCGCTCCAGCCGCGCCACCACGTCCAACGGAGCAGGGGAAGGGTGGAATGCAGCGCCTGCCGCCACGCCCAGAACCGCGCATCGCGCCGGCCGTGCATGATCACGCGCTCCACGTACTCGGCGTGCAGCTCGGCGATCAGCTCGTCCCGCTCCGCTCGCGGCAGCAGCGTGCGGAGGAGGGCGTGTGGCAGGGAGGGGAAACGGGAGGCAGACATCTGACTTCTACAATGTAGAACTTAGAAGCGCGGTCATGGTGCTGTGAAGTCTTTGCTTTCCACGTTGGACCATCGCGAGCGCGAAAAGGTTTGGAAGGTCACGCCGTCGCCGGGCTTGGCGGCACGTTGCCTGCCTTTCATCCGCGGCCAAACGAGGTGACGCCATGGAGACGCACGCGCACGGGGAGCAGTCGGGTCGGAGGGGATGGGGCAAGCGCGATCTGGAGCACTTCGAGAAGCGGCTGCTCGACGAGCGCAAGCGCGCGGTCGCCCAGATGCAGCAGTTCGGGCAGGATCTCCGAACCAGCCAGGACGAGGCCGATGGCGAGGTGGCGAGCTGGCGCTTCCACATGGCCGATGAAGGCACGGACACATACGAGCGCGAGCAAACGTTCCTGCTCGCGAGCCGGGAAGGGCGGCTGCTCTGGCACATCGACGAGGCGCTGCGGCGCCTGTACAAGACCCCCGAGGCGTACGGCCGCTGCGACGAGTGTCGGACAATGATTGCCTACGAGCGCCTCGACGCGCTTCCATACGCCAAGAACTGCGTGTCCTGCAAGCAGGACTGGGAAGGCGGTCGGGGCGACTGATCGGCCGTCGGATGGAGGGCGTATATATAGTATGCCCTCCTCCGAACCGGTTTCACGCGCGGCGCGGTTCGTCGTGCGCGACTTCACCGAGTCCGATGCCGATGCCGTCAACGCCACGGCGGTCGCCGCCTTCAGCGATTTCAAGGACACGATCGACGACTGGCCGAAGATGGAACGTGCGGTCAGTCAGATGTCCGCGCTCACCAGCGTCGCCGAGCTCATCGTCGCCGCGGTAGACGGAGTAGTCGCGGGCGCAGTCGGCTACGGCGGGCCTGGAAAGCCGAAGCAGGAGTGGTTCGATCCGGCGTGGCCCGTGGTGCGCATGCTCGTCGTGCATCCGCAGTATCGCGGACTGGGGATCGGCCGCGCCCTGACCGAGGAGTGCGTCCGCCGGGCGCGGCGCGACGGCGCCCCGCTGATCGCCCTCCACACCGCGACGATCATGACGACCGCGCTCGACATGTATCTCCGCATGGGGTTCGAGCTGTATCGGGAGGAGCCGCCTCGGTTCGGCGTGCAGTACGCGGTGTACCTCAAGAAACTCGACCAGCCTCTCGCCGGGGCCACGTAGAGCAGGAACTACAGATCAGGACGGATCGATCCTGCTTATCTGCAGTACTGCCTTACGTGACCGTTGAGGAATACTCCTTAGTCCGAGCGCAGTGCATTCGTGGGATCCAGCGTCGCTGCTCGTCGCGCGGGTATCAGACACGCGAGGATCGCGATGACCACGAAGAGGGCGAGGATCGCGACGTATGTCGGCACGTCGGTGGGTGCCACGTCCACGAGCATCGTCGTCATCGCGCGCGTCATCCAGAATGCCGCGATCAGCCCCACCACGAGTCCCAGCGCGCTGAGCTTCATCCCGTCACCCACGACGAGACCGAAGATGCTGCTGCGCGTGGCGCCAAACGCGACGCGCACGCCGATCTCCGCCGTCCGCTGGCGCACGGCCGTCGCGAGCACGCCATAGAGGCCGACGCACGCCAGCACCGCAGCGACCACCGCGAAGACACCGATCAGCACGAGCGCGAACCGCGTCGGCGTCATCGCGCGATCCACGATCTGCTGCAGCGGCTGCACTTCAGCGACGAGCATGCGCGGATCGAGCGTCTTCACCACCTGTCGGGCGGCGGACGTGAGCCGTGTCGGATCACACGGCTGACCGGCAGCGCAATTCAAGCGCAGCATCCACTTGTTCACGGCGCCATGACCGAACCAGCCATCGGTGAGGAAAATCGCCTCGCGCCCTTGTCTGGCGAGCGTCGAATCATGGCGCACGGGGGCCACGACGCCGATGACTTCCTGCCATTCCGCTTCCTGTCCGCGCGACCGGATGAAGAGCCGCTTGCCGATCGCGCTCTCGCCCGGAAACGCCTTCCGCGCCATCGTCTGATCGATGATGACGCCGGTGAAATCCGGCCGATTGTCCGCATCCGTATACGTGCGGCCTTCGATGAGCTTGACGCCCATCGTCTCGAAGTAGCCAGGAAGCACGATGTGCAGACTGGCCTGCTGGAACTTGGAAGGATCCGCGACGGCTTCCTCCTTCCCCCACCTCGAGTTGATGATGGTGCCGTCCAGCGGAACGGGCTGGGCCGCGGTCACCGACTTCACGCCGGGAATCGCCGCGAGCTTTTCCTTCATCTGCCGGATCAGCGCGTCGGTTTCCTGCGGTGATTGGGGACGTCCGCCGTTGACGCTGAACGTCAGCACGCCGCGCGGGTCGAAGCCGGGGTCCGTGTTCGCCAGCGCGATGAAGCTGCGCACCATGAGCCCGGCGCCCACGAGCAGCACGAACGACAGCGCCACCTCCGCCATCACGACGCTGTTGCGCAGCAGCTTGCCGCCGCCGAGTCCGGGCGTACGCCCCGCCGCGCGCAGCACGTCCGCGAGGTCCGGTCGCGACGCGCGCAACGCCGGGACGATGCCGAACAGCGCGGCCGCCGCCACCGCCGCAAGCGTCGCGAAGATCAGCACGAGGGGATCGATGCTGACTTCATTGAGCCGCGGCAGATTATCGGGCGCCAGCGCGATCAGCAGCTTGATGCCGGCCCACGCGAGACCCAGGCCGAGGAGTGCGCCCGTGATCGCGAGAACGAGACTTTCGGCCAGCAACTGCCGGACGATGCGCCATGGTGAGCTGCCGAGAGCCGCACGAATGGCCAGCTCGCGCTCGCGCGCGGCTGCGCGCACGAGGAGCAGGTTCGCGACGTTCGCGCACGCGATGAGCAGCACGAACGTCACCGCCCCCATGAGTGCGAAGATGGCCGGGCGCACGTCGGCGACGAGATCTTCGTGCATCGGCTCGACGCGGAAGTGCGAATCCGCCGCCTTCATGATCGGGATTTTCTCGCGCAGGTCGGCGGCGGTGCGCTCCACGTCCTGCCGCGCGGCCTCGAGCGTGGCGCCGGGCTTGAGCCGCCCGACGAGCCGCATGAAGACGTTGAGCCGCGACGCCGTCTCGTAGTTCACCCGCAACGCGATGAGCATGTCCGGGTGCGGCTCGATGTGCGTGTTGGGCGGGAAGAGGATCTCGAACCCGGGCGCCATCACGCCGACGATCGTTCCGGGCTGTCCACCGAAGTCCACGGTCTTCCCGACGACGCTCGGATCGCCGCCGAAGCGACGCATCCAATAGTCGTGGTTCAGGATCATCATGGCCGGCAGCGGCGCTGGTGGCGGGGGCGCCGCCTGTCCGGGTGCGGGCGGCGGCGGTGGGGCGGGCGCGAACGCGTCCTGGTCATTGAAGCCGCGGCCCACTGCGATGCGCTGGCCGAGCAGCGGAAGCAGGTTCGGCGTGACGCCCATCGCGTTCACCTGCTCGGGTTCCTGACCGGGAAAGGTGATCGCCGAGACGTTCGCCGACGTGAGCGCCGCGATGTCCTGGAAGGTGGTGCTCTGCTGCTTGAGGTCGCGATAGTTGCCAGGCGCGAAGGGGAAGTCGAAGACGTTGCGCGCGCGCATGTCGCCCCAGATGAGCATCAGGCGATCCGCGTCGGTATACGGCAGTGGACGCAGCAGCACCGCGTTGACGACGCTGAAGATCGCCGTGCTCGCGCCGATGCCGAGCGCGAGGGTCAGCACGGCGGTGAGCGCGAAACCGCGATGCTGCTGCAGCGAGCGCATGGCGAACGCGAAATCCCTGCGGATGCCGTCGAAGGGGCGCGACCGGTACTCCTCGCGGGCTTCGGACTTCCACTTTTCGCGGCCGCCGAACTTGAGATTCGCCTGGCGGCGGGCTTCGTCTGCGGTCATGCCCATACGGATATTCCGCTCCGTTTGCATGTCGATGTGGAACTGCACTTCCTCGTCGAGCCGTTCGTCCATTCCGTCGCGTGACATGGTCAGCCCTCCATGCGCAGCACGAGGTTCACCGCGCTCGAGAGGCGCTCCCACTTCGCGCGCTCCGCGGTGAGCTGCTTGCGCCCCGCGGGCGTGAGCGCGTAGTAGCGCGCGCGCCGGTTGTTCTCGGTGATGTTCCATTCCGAGCGCACGAATCCCTGTCGTTCCAACCGATAGAGGGCGGGATAGAGCGAGCCCTGATTCAGCTCGAGCACGTTGCGGGAGCCGGACTCGATGCGCTCCGTGATCCCCCAGCCATGCATGGATCCGAGCTG
>DATFHG010000092.1:0-4556 GCA_035248725.1 Gemmatimonadaceae bacterium
TCGCCGCGGCGTCTACAAGAACATGACCTATCTCGACCCCACGCGCGTCGAGTTCGACTGGGAGTTTCCGCTCGCCGAGATCATCCTGGATTTCTTCGATCGCCTCAAGACGATCAGCCGCGGCTACGCGAGTCTCGACTACGAGTTCCTGGCGTATCGCGAGAGTGATCTCGTGAAGCTGGACATGCTCATCAACGGCGACCCGGTGGATGCCTTCTCCGTGATCATTCACCGCGACAAGGCGTACGACTGGGGGCGGAAGATCGCCGACAAGCTGAAGGAGCTGATTCCGCGACAACTGTTCGAGGTCGCGATCCAGGCGGCGATCGGCAACAAGGTGATCGCGCGATCGAGCGTGAAAGCGCTGCGCAAAGACGTGCTCGCGAAGTGTTACGGCGGCGACATCACCCGCAAGCGCAAGCTCCTCGAGAAGCAGAAGGAGGGCAAGAAGCGCATGAAGCAGGTGGGATCGGTGGAGATTCCACAGGAGGCGTTTCTCGCGGTTCTCCAGGTCGACTGAGGTGTTCGACCCCTGCCGCTCGTGACATCCAGCTCGCTGGTCATTCAGACTTCGTTTCTGGGCGACGCCGTACTCACGACTCCATTGCTCGCCGAGCTCGCGAAGCGGGGACCCGTGGACATCGTCACGACGCCCGCCGCCGCGCACCTGTTCTCGTATCATCCCGGCGTTCGCGCGGTGATTCCGTACGACAAGCGCCGTGGCGACCGCGGCGTGTTCGGCTTTCTTCGCATGGCGCGCCGCCTCCGGCGGTTCGGCTACGATACCGCCTATCTCGCGCAGGGCTCGGTGCGCAGCGGCGCGCTCGCGTGGGCGGCGGGTGCCGAGAAGCGCGTCGGATTCGCGACGTCGGCGGGACGCCGGTTCTACAACGTGAAGGTCGAGTTCAACGAAGACCTGCACCACGCCGCCCGCCTGCTGTCACTCGCACAACCGCAGCACGCACCCACGGACATCCGCCCGCGTTTGTATCCGGGCATCCCCGAGCGCGGCGCGGTCGACCGGTTCCTCGCGCTGCACGACACGGCGGAGGACGAACCGCTGGTCGCGCTCGCGCCCGCGAGCGTGTGGGGCACGAAGAAATGGCCCTACTACGTGGAGCTCGCGCGCGAGCTCGCGCCGACGGCACGCATGGTCGTGCTCGGGTCGCGCGCCGACGCGCAGCTCGCGAACGAAGTCTGCACCGCGGTCGCGGGCGATCGGGTGCTGAATGCCGCCGGCGTGTTCACGCTCCTCGGCTCCGCCGAGTTGATCCGCCGGTGTCACGTGCTGGTGACCAACGACTCGGCGCCACAGCATCTCGCGTCGGCGGTGGACACGCCGACAGTCACGATCTTCGGGCCCACGGTACCGAGCTTCGGCTTCGGACCGCTGGCGCGTCACTCACTGACGATCGGCCACGAGGAGCTGGCGTGTCGCCCGTGCGATCGTCACGGGCCGAGGAAGTGCCCGCTGGGCCATTGGAAGTGCATGCGCGAAATTTCCGCGCGTGACGTAGCGGCCCGCGTCGTCGATATTCTAGAGCATGGCGCCTAAAAAGCAGCGATACATCATCGGCCTCGACCTCGGCGGCACCAAGATCACCGGCGGCGCGGTGAGCGAGGACGGATCGCACACGCATGGCATCCGGAAGATCGACACGCAGTCGGATCTCGGCGCCGAGGGCGTGGTGGATCGCATCGTCGGACTGCTCGAGGGCGTGATTCTCGACACCATCAACGAGACCGGCTGCTCGCGGAAGGACGTGGTGGGCATCGGCGTCGGCGCGCCCGGGCCCCTGGACCGCGAGAAAGGGATCGTCGTGGTCGCGCCGAACCTCGGCTGGCACAACTTCCCCCTGCGCGATCGGATTCAGTCGCGGCTGGGCATCCCCAGCACTCTCGACAACGACGCGAATTGCGCGACCCTCGGCGAGTGGTGGCTGGGCGCGGCGAAGGGTGGCCGATACGTCGTCGGCATGACGATCGGCACGGGCATCGGCGGCGGGCTGGTCATGAACGGCGAGCTGTATCACGGCGCGTCCGACGTTGCCGGCGAGATCGGCCATACGACCATCGACATGAACGGCCGCCACTGCAAGTGCGGCAATTACGGCTGTCTCGAGGCCTATGCGTCCGGTCCCGCGATCGCGACGCGCGCACGCGAAGCGCTCGTGCGAGAGGACGCGGCATCGCTGCTACCATCGCTCGTCGACGGACAACTCGAGCGTATCACTGCCAGCACCGTATACGAAGCCGCGAAGCGCGGCGACGCGCTCTCGAACGAGATCGTGCGCGACACCGCGCGTTACCTCGGCGCGGGCATCGCGACGCTGCTGAACGTCATCAACCCGGACGTCGTGGTCCTCGCCGGTGGCGTCACGGCCGCGGGTGATGCGCTGTTCGTGCCGCTGCGTGCGGAGGTGCGCCGCCGCGCATTTCAACCCGCGGTGGACGCATGTCGTATCGTCGCGGGAACCCTGCCCGGCACGGCGGGCATCGTCGGCGCCGTCGCGGCATTCAAGACGAAACAGTTCGGGCGGATCTGACGCCGCGTGAAGCGCGTCGGCGTGATCGGCACGTTCGTCTGGGACGTGATCCACGGCCGCCAACCGCACAGCGCGCCGGTGCAGGAGTGGGGCGGGATCACGTACTCGCTGGCTGCGCTCGACGCCGCGCTCGCGGACGACTGGGAGATCGTGCCGCTCATGAAGGTCGGCGATGATCTCGTGGACCGCGCGCGTGAGTACGTCGCCAAGCTGCGCCACCTCGCTCGCGACGCCGCGCTGATCGGCGTGCCGCACCCGAACAATCGTGTCGAGCTGCGCTACTTCTCCGACGAACGGCGCACCGAGACGCTCTCCGGTGGCGTCCCAGGCTGGAACTGGGCGGCGCTCAAGCCAGTGATCGATGCCGCGCGTCTCGACGCGATCTACGTGAATTTCCTGAGCGGCTGGGAGATGGATCTCGAGACGACCCTCGCGCTGCGACAGCATTTTCGCGGACCCATGTACGCCGATCTGCACATGCTCGTGATGGCGGCGCGCGCCGATGGCCTGCGCGAGTTTCGTCCGCTGTCGCACGTGCGCGAGTGGTGCTCCTGCTTCGACATCCTTCAGGCGAACGAAGACGAGATCCAGATGATGGCGCCCGACGCCATGGCGCTGGCGGCGACCGCGATGCACGCGGGCGCCAGCTGCCTCAGCGTGACGCTCGGAAGTCGCGGCGCCGTCTACTTTGCCGAGGCGGGATTCCAGCGCATCACAGACTTGCGACGATCGCGCGAATCCACAGCGCCAATCCGGACCGAGCTCGTCGCCGCCGAGCATGTCTCGCGGCCGCTGGATCCCACCGGATGTGGGGACGTCTGGGGCGCAACCTATTTCTCCCGCCTGCTCGCCGGTGATATGTTAACCGACGCCATCCGGGCCGCGCATCGCGCGGCTGCGCGCAATGTCGAGCACCGGGGCGCCACCGGCCTCGCCGACCACCTCCGGGGTAAGCTCAGCTTCACGTGACGACCGTCATCAACGTCCCGCAGTCGCTCGACGAAAACAGCTTTGAGCAGGTGCTGGAGGCCGTGTCCGCGGTGCCACAGGACGCCAAGATGCTCCTCGATGCGCGACATACTCGATGGGCCTCACCATACGGCCTCACGGCGCTGCTCACGCTGGGGCAGTGGCGTGACGCCAGCGGCGCGCGCGCGACGCTCGCCGTCCCCGAGGCGGACGACACCGCGTCGTACTGGGCACGCTCGAATTTCTTCTACTATGCCGACGACGTCTTCGATGTCACCGGCGTCGTCCCGCGACGTGCCCAGGGCGATTCCGCCGTGCTGCTCGAGGTGACGCCCATCGCGAAGAGCGAGGACGTACACGGTGCCGTCGATCGCATCCAGGAAAAGACGTCACAGATCATCGGCAAGGAGCTCGGTCTCGACCCCAAGGCGATCGTTGGCTTCGCCATGACGCTGTCCGAGGTGTGCCAGAACATCATCGAGCACGCGGGACGCGGCGGCTGGGTGATGGTGCAGACGTACAACTGGGCGAAGCGCATCGGCCGGCGCGTGGTCGTGATTGCCGTGTGTGACGCCGGTGTCGGCTTTCGCCAGTCGCTGGAAACGTCGGGACACGCGACGAACGACCGGTGGGACGACGCCGCCGCGCTCGAGGCGGCTGTCATTCGCAGCGTGAGCCGGTTTCGTGATCCGGGGCGCGGACAGGGACTGGCCGGCGTGCGAAAGTACATCGGCCGGTGGGATGGCAAGCTGTCCGTGCGAAGCGGCACCTCGCGCATCGCCATCGTGCCGAGCTGGGACGACGAACCGCCGCTGGCCGAGGGACTGCCATATTTCCCCGGAGCGCAAATCCAGGTCACCATACCCGAGCGCCAGGCACGATGACCAACCACATCGACCTCGGCACCGTGCTTCGGCAGACGGTCTCGGCCAACCTGTACTCCAATCTCGTCACCAGGCCGACCGGAGCAGCGGTGCGCACGCAGATCGAGACGCTGCTGCGCGCGTCCGACGTCGAGGGAGGCGGCGGCGGGGCATTGAC
>DATFHG010000093.1:0-3535 GCA_035248725.1 Gemmatimonadaceae bacterium
AGCAGGCGTGGCGCCAGCCACTCGCGAATGGCGAACCAGGCGGTATCGATGGTCTCCGGACTGTAGTTAGGCTGCTCGCCGGCGACGCACTCCGCCCACGTGGTCGCGCCGTCGGCGTCGGCCAGCTCGAGGAGAAAGATCCGGCGTTCCGTGCACACGCCGGAGGAGATACGGAAGGGCTCCTTGAGCGCGAGACGGATCTCACGCAGTGTAAGACGGTCGAGACGAAGCATGATGTGGCGGGTGTTGAGATGAGACGAGATTAGGGCCGGGCGAGAAGATAATAGCCCTGGCGCGTGCAATCGTCGACGACGAAGCCGCGCACGGAGAGACCGCTGCGAAACGCGCACTGGATTGCCGCTCGCGTCGTCCGGCGCCATCGGGCAGCGGCGTCAGGATCGGACTGTTGAAGGACGTTGATGTCGTGCGGCACTTCCACGCGCGCGGCATCAGGCACCGCGGCACGATCGCCCGCGGGCACCGTGTTACCGGGATTGAGGATGGGTGCTTCGAGCAGCGCACGCGAAACGCCGGCGACGTGGTTCGCCTCCACCTGCGACCTCACGTCGTCGTCGGCGACCGGCCACGCCACGATGAACCGGTCGGTGCCGATGCCTCGGTGAAGCGTGCTGTCCGTCTCGCCGTACATGTCCTCGACGTACTCGACGACTCGCACGCCGAACACGTTGAAGTTGAGATGCGCGTTGCGCGCGACGAGCGGATCGTACGTCCAGTAGATCACCACCGCGCCGAGCTCCCGCACGACGCGCCGCTGATACTCCTTGAGCCGTCGCCCGAGACCGAGATTGCGCGCCTCGGGCCGCACCGCGAGCATGTCGCTCCAGTGGACGATCCGCCCATTCTCCACACCGGTGAGTCCGTAGACGAAGCCGAGCAGCCGATCATCGGCGTCGAAGGCGCCCGCGGTAACGCCACCGACCCGCTGCGACACCTTGAGGATGCTGGAGGGAACGACGTCGGTGAATCCATGCCCCCACGTTTCGTGCTGCAGGGCGACGCACGCTTGCAGCTCCGCGAGCGTGCGCAGGGGACGGATCTCGATCGATGAATCGGCCATGCAGGAGATAGATTTACGTGATGCTCGACGCAGGAACTCGAAAGCTGAACTGGCCCCGCGGCAAGATTCAACCTTTCCTTACCCTAAGTCCTACGTCCTACTCCCTAGCCCCTCATACGGCATGACCACGCCGGAAGCCTGGCTTCGCGGCCCCATGGAGGGCATCGAGCCCGTATTGCAGCCCGCTGCCTTTGCCCTCCAGCAGGCGCGCGAAGACATCGCTGCCGCAGTCGCGGGTCTGTCGGAGCAGCAGCTGCGCGACCGGCCGGGCGGCGTCGCGTCGCTCGAGTTCCATCTGCGACACATCCCGGGGAGCATCGATCGCCTCCTGGCGTACAGCCGCGGCCAGCCGCTCACGGACGCCCAGCGCGCGGCGCAGGTCGCCGAGTCCACCCCGCTGGAGAGTAACGTCACCTCCGAGTCGCTGTTCGCGGGCGTGAACGCGGCCATCGATCGCGCGGTGCTCGCCCTGCGGAGCGCCGATCCAGCCACACTGCACGAGCCGCGCGGCGTAGGCCGCGCGCAGCTGCCGAGCACTGTTTTCGGCGTGCTCTTTCACATCGCCGAACATACTCAGCGGCACACGGGCCAGATCATCGTCACCGCGAAGGTCGTACGGGCCTCGGTGTCGCGCTGACGGCACGCTCGCCGGCGCCTCACTCCGACGCGCGAACGCTCAACCGGACAACTCGCCCTACCCGGCGACGTCGTCCGGTTGGGACTCGTTCTCAACGCGCAAGGGGACATCGTTACCGCCCCTCCGGTCACGGCGTCTGCTTTACGCAAGACACCTGGTTCGGAATCGATCGCGGCCGCCTGCACGCTGGCGCTGCGAGCTCTTCTTAAACGAGGTTCCCGATGCGCACGATCACACTGTCGACCGCAACGACGAATACCGAGCGTAGCCCGGACGGCGCCGACCGCACGCGGCAGCCCGCGGCGACCGATGCACGAGAGGCGTGGGTGGAAGCGCTCTACGTCGGCGGCGCGACCGTGGACGAGATCGCGAGACTGCTCGGCACCGATCGCGAGTGGGTTCGGCAGTGCGTCGGACGATCGGGTCTCACCTGCCGTCGGAGCGATCGCCAGGTGGATGCTCTCGCCATCATGCGCGAGGTGAGGAAGAGCTGCACGCTGAGCCTCAAGGAAGTGGCCGCGCGTCTGGACTATTCCGAGGACACCGTTCGGCACAGCATCGCGGCGCTCGGCATGAGCGAAGCGGTGCGACGCCTGATGCGTATCCGCCGCCGCATGGCCCGCCGCGTCGCCGTGACGAACGTGTCGGGCGAGGTCGAGGCAGTGGAGGTGCCGTCCATCGGCGCGCGTCGCGCCACTGGCGTCAAGGTCGCGTAACGTCAGGTATCGGGCTCGGCTCGGGAGCCCACCCACGGTCAGCGAGCCGGCGGCAACAGCGGCAACAACCGGATTGACTCGAGCGCCTGCGCCGCGAGCTCCTCGAGCATCTCCCGGAGCTCGCGCTCCCGACGGCGTGCCTTGGCGCTGAAGATCGTTCGCGCAACCCCGTAGCAGCCGACGATCATCGCGCCCCAGATTCCCAACGCGGCTCCGACCGAGTGAAACAGGGTCATGCCGGTGGCCATCGCGAGGCCCCCGGAGCCGCCTCCGCCACCGCCCATGATTCCGCCGAAGAGCGCGCCCGCCAGCGGCGCCAGCCGTTCGTCGATGCGAATGGTCGTCCGGCCGCCTCGGGGCACGATCGACACCTGTAGCCTGCGATCCTTCGTCGTCGAGCTCCATGAGACGCTACGACCGAGCGTACCGACGTGTCCCGCCTCTCCCATTCTTCGGCGGATGATGTCCACCAGGATGTCGAGCTCGGACTGCGGCACCTCTCCGGGCACCTGCGTCTCGAGAATGATCATCGTCGACGCCCCCGCCCACGGATTTGGACGGGGCGAGCGATTGACCGTGTCCGCCGCAACCGGCGAACCATCGGACGCGGGAGCTGCGGGTGCGATCCCCAGCTCCGCCGCGGCACGGGCCACGTAGCGCTCCGGGATGCCGGCCTCCACGGCCGCGCCGCGCACGTCGTCCATCCGGTATCCACTCGTCAGCGTCCGACGGTCCTCGGTGCGGTCGGACGCGGAGGATGCAGTACGGCTGGGAGCCGCCACCGGTGGAGGGGTGTGCAGCCCCGTGTTGGCCTGCAGTTCGGCAGCGCGCGCCCACAGCGCCTCCGCCTCTCGTTGTGACAACACCGCCGGCTCGGCCACGGCGTGTTCGGGATCGCGCGCCAACACGGCGGCTGCCTCGTCCAGCACGCGTGCCATCTCGGCGCCTGACTGGTAACGCGAGCCTGGATCCTTCGCGAGACAGCAATCCACGACGGTGGCCAGGGCGGGCGGCACGCGCGGCGCAACGTCGGCGAGCTTGGGCGGTGACTTGAGGACGTGCGCGACGAGTACCGCCGAAGCGGTTTCGCTGTCGAACGGAAGG
>DATFHG010000094.1:0-21570 GCA_035248725.1 Gemmatimonadaceae bacterium
GTCGTGCACCGTTCCAGGCGATTCCCACCAGCTGTCTCCGGTGTTGTGCGTCTGCACCGCACCGCCGTTGAACTGGTTCTCCACCGTGCCCTCCAGCACGTACGCCAGCACGGCGACGTCATGCCGGTGGCGAGTGGCCGCCGCGCCCGGCTGCAGCGTGACGATGATCGACTGCACATGCCGGAAGTCGCCTGCCGGGAGATCGCGCGACAGCACCTCGGTGCGACTCACGCCGGCCGGGGCCGGAGTTGCGGGCGTCGTCGCCTGCGGCGGCGCCATCGCCAGCTTCGGCTGCGTGAACGACCAGTGGGTGTGCATCAACCGCCAGGCACCGTCCTGTCGACGATACACCTCGGTGGAATTCCACCGTGCGACGGCGACCTCCTGCGTGCTGCCCGTCGGCTTCCCGTAGTCGACCAGGTTGAAGCTCAGGACGGCGACGTTGCCCTCCACCTGCACCCGCGGGTCGATCATCTCGTAGCGGATGTCGGTGAACGGCGGCTTCATGCCGCGGATCGGCTCGACCTGGGCCCGCAGCGCGTCGTACCCGTTGATCCGCGCGGGGGTGAACGGATCGAAGTACGTCGCGTCCCGCGCATAGATGTTCAGATAGCCGTCCGGATCGGATCGGATCCAGCGATCCAGCGCCGCGCGCTCGACGCCGATGATGCCCTGCGCGACGCTCGATGGACTCGGTTGCTGGGCGGCCGCTCGGGTTACTCGAGTCGACGCCAGAATCAGGATGCCCAGCGTGAGACGCCTTGTAGCACGCGACATGAGAGCTCCTCTGTGCGATGGGCCAACGTCGCCGCCCAGAATCGTTTTCACAAGCCACCGCACCACCGCTCTACCGCTCTGCCCCTCTCCCCTTGAACTTCGAAAGGAGCGCCTCCATACTCCCTTCGAATTTCGAAAGGAGAGGCGGGTGCCCACCCAGAAGCCGTCCGACGAGCTGCTGCGCGGCATGCTCGACATGCTCGTGCTCAAAGCCCTGCAACTCGGCCCCATGCACGGCTGGGGCATCACCGAACGCCTCGAGCAGGGGTCGCGCAGTGCGCTGCGCGTCGGCCAGGGGTCTCTCTATCCCGCGCTCTACCGCCTGGAGGAGCAGGGCTTCGTCTCCTCGACGTGGAGCACGAGCGACAACAACCGGCGCGCGCGGTTCTACGCGCTCACGGCCGCGGGACGCGCCCACCTCGCCGAAGAGCGGCAGTCGTGGCGACGGCTCTCGCGCGCGGTCGAGTTGATCCTCGCGATGGAGTAGCGCATGACGACACCGGGTTTCCTCGCGCGAGTCCGACTGGGCATCCGTAAGCTCACCGGCTTCCGCCGCGCCGCCGATCTCGATTCCCGCTTCGACAGCGAAGCCTCCTTCCATATTGAAATGGCGACTGAACGACATATCCGGGCCGGCATGACACCCGATGAGGCCCGCCGCGCCGCCGCGCGCGACTTCGCGGGCCAGAGCGGACGCGAGGAGTGGCGCGAGCAGGCGCGCGACGAAGTGCGCAGCGCCTCAGTCGAGGAATTCACGCGCGACGTGCGCTATGCCGTCCGCGGTCTCCGACGCGCTCCGGGATTCACCGCCGCCGCCGTCGCCACGCTGGCGCTCAGCATCGGCGCCACCTCCGCCATTTTCTCGGTCGTGAACGCCGCGCTCCTGGCGCGGCTCCCCTACCCCAACGCCGACCGCATCGTCGCGGTCTGCGAGCGCAGCACCACGAAGGCATTCGAGATCTGCCCCGTCGGCGGCTTCAGCGTGCCGAATTACGCCGTGTGGCGCGAGACGGCCAAGTCGTTCAGCGCCTTCGCGGCCTTCCGCGAAGGACGCGTCTCGATCATCGCTCCGCGCGCCGAGCCCGTGTCGGCGCAGGCACGCGTCAGCACCGCCAATCTCTTCACGGTGCTCGGCGCCCATCCCTTCCTCGGCCGGTTCTTCACGGAGGAGGAAGACCGGCCCGGCGGTCCGACCGTCATGGTGCTCAGCTACGACTTCTGGCGGCAGTACTTCGGCGGCGATCCGGGAGTGATCGGGAGTCGCATTTCGATGAACGCCAACGACTACACGATCGTTGGCGTGACCGCGCCGCGGTTCGGCATCTACGATCCGGTGGACGTGTGGCTGCCGATGCGCCTCCCGCCTTCCGCGCAGGGCGGCCGCAGCCTGCGCGCCATCGCCCTGCTCAAACCGGGCGTCACCGTCGAGCAGGCGGACCGCGAGATGAAGACGCTCGCGGCCCGGCGCGCGCAGGACGAGCCCAGGTACAACGCGGACATGACGGCGTTCGTCCTTCCATTGCGCGAAAAGCTCGTGGGCGGATCCGCGCGCGTGTTGTGGACACTGCTCGCCGCCGTGGGATTCCTGCTGCTGATCGCCTGCGCGAACGTCGCCAATCTTCTCCTCGCGCGCGCGGCCAGCCGCGAGCGCGAGATGGCGGTGCGCGTTTCGCTCGGCGCGTCCCCGCGCCGCCTCGCGCGACAGCTGCTCACGGAGAGCGTCGTGCTGTCCGTGATCTCCGCGGTCCTTGGCCTCGTGCTGGCGATCGAGGGCACGCGGCTCCTCGTCGCCCTGCTGCCAAGCGACCTCTCGTTCCAGATGCTGGGGAACGTGTCGGTGGACTGGCGGCTTGTGGCGTTCACCGCGGCCGTCGCGCTCGGAAGCGGCGTGCTGTTCGGGCTGGCGCCGGCGTTGCACGCGGCGCACGGCGACGTGCACGAATCGCTCAAGGAGGGTGGCCGGGGCGGCACCGCGCAATCACGCGCCAGCGGACGACTGCGCAGCGCGCTGGTCGTGGCCGAGATGTCGCTCGCGCTCGTGCTCCTCGCGGGCGCTGGGCTCATGGTGCGCAGCTTCTCCGCCCTGCAGCACGTCGCGCTCGGCTTCGAGCCGGAGCACGCGCTCACGGGTCGGGTGTCCCTGCCCGGGCGCACGTACCAGACCGACACCGCCGTCGCCGGCTTCTTCGAGCAGGCGGAAGCGCGCATCGCCGCGTTGCCGGGTGTGAAGGCCGTTGGTGCGATCTCCTACCTGCCGCTCACGGGACAGCGTTCCGTGAACGGCTTCGACATCGAGGGACGCGCGCCGGCGGAACCCGGGCAGCAGCCCGGCGGCGACATGCGCGCGGTGACGCCCGGGTACTTCCGCGCCATGGGCATCCCGCTCAAGTCCGGGCGTCTCTTCACTCCGGACGATCGGATGGGAAAGCCCGACGTCGCACTCATCAGCGAGACGCTGGCGCACACGATCTTCCCGAACGAAGATCCCATCGGCCACGTGATCGTGTACGACTGGGACCGCACGACGCACGCCGAGATCGTGGGCGTGGTGGGGGACGTGCACCACGACGGCCCCGCGAAGCAGACATACATGGAGATCTATCGTCCGCTGCCGCAGTTCCTGTACGGCAGCATGGACGTCGTCATCCGCGTGAACGGTGATCCCGCTTCGTACGTTCGCCCTGTCGCGGCCGCGATTCGCCAGGTGGATCCGAGCATTCCGCTCGCCTCGCCGACGCCGCTCACGAAGCTTGCGTCGCGTGCGGTGGCGTCCACACGGCTGAGCGCCAGCTTGTTCGCCCTCTTCGGTGTGCTCGGCCTCGTGCTCGCCGCGATCGGCATCTACGGTGTCATGGCGTACACGGTGCAGCAGCGTCACCACGAGATCGGTGTTCGCGTGGCGCTCGGCGCGTCGACGTCGAACGTGGTCGGCATGGTGGTGCGGCGAGGCGCGATGTTGTCGATCGCAGGGATCGGGATCGGAGCGGTGCTCGCGTTCGCCGGCGCCGGACTCATGCAGCGATTGCTCTTCGGCATTCCACCGCACGATCGCGTCACCTTCGCGACGATCTCGGTCGTGCTCGCCGCCGTGGGCGTGTTCGCCGCGTACGTCCCCGCGCGACGCGCCGCTCGCGTCGACCCACTCACCGCGCTGCGAGACTGAACGGCGTCGCTCTCTCCAGAGTGCGTTTAGTCCACGTTCATCGTCCAACGTCGCGCGAGTCGTTAACGTAGACGAGGTGCGTTTCGCAGGAGCGTTGCGGTCGTGAGAGCCAGGTGGACTGCAGTCGAGCGATGGGTAGCGAGCATCGTCCTGCTGGGCGCGGGATATCTGTTGTCGCTGCTCGTGCAGCAATACGCGATGTCCGACGCGCTCGTGTACGCCGCCGTCGTGGCGATCACCGCCCGATTCTTCGGCACCGGTCCCGCTCTCATGAACAGCGGCCTGAGCATCGTGCTCATGGACCTCACCATCCTGCCGCCGCGCGGGTCCATCGAGCTGACGCACCCGGAGGAGCTCGCCGACATCCTGCTCTTCATCGTGCTAGTGCTCGTCATCAGCGGGACGACGCATTCCCTGCGACTTGCGCAGCGCCGCGCCGAGAACCTCGCGCGCGCCGCCGAAGAAGGCGCCCGCACGCGGGAACAGGTCCTGGCGATCGTCGCGCACGACCTGCGCAACCCGCTGGCAGCCATCCGGTCGGCGCTCGCGCTGCTGCAGGAGCCGGGTGTCTCCGAGGAGACACGTCGCAAGATGCTCGACGTTGCCAGGCGTTCGCTGGACCAGACGCACCGTCTCACGTCGGACCTGCTCGACATCACGCGACTCGAGACCGGAAACCTCGCACTCGAGCGGGAAGCTGTGGTGGCGGGCGTGCTGCTCAACGAGATCGCCGAGGGGCTGGGACCGATCGCGCGCGAGCGCGGGCTCACGCTGCAGACCGCCGCGATATCCGACGCATGCGTGGCGCATGTCGACAGCGCGCGCATGCGCCAGGTCATCAGCAACCTCATTGGCAACGCGATCAAGTTCACGCCGCCGGGTGGCCGCATCGTGCTGCGCGCCTCCCGCGTGGGCAAGGACGTGCAGTTCGAGGTGGCCGACTCCGGTCCGGGCATCGCGAAGGACGACCAGCCACACCTCTTCGACCGCTTCTGGCAGGCGCGCAAGACCGATGGACGCGGGGTGGGACTCGGCCTCACGATCGCGAAGCAGATCGTCGAAGCGCACGGCGGCCGCATCTGGGTGGAGAGCGAGCCAGGACGCGGCAGTCGCTTCCTGTTCACGGTCCCTGCGGAGCCGTCGCTATACTCCACGCTCCATGAGCGGCCAATTGGAGCTGGGGCTCGACACGTTCGGCGACATCACGCTCGACAGTAGCGGCACGGCAAAGTCGCACGCGCAGGTGCTGCGCGACGTGGTCGAGGAAGCCGTGCTGGCGGACCAGGTGGGCGTCGACTTCATCGGCCTCGGCGAACACCATCGCGAGGATTTCGCGATCTCCGCGCCCGACGTGGTGTTGGCCGCGATTGCGAGTCGCACGACGCGCATCCATCTCGGCTCCGCGGTCACGGTGCTGAGCTCCGACGACGCGATTCGCGTCTTCCAGCGCTTCTCGACGCTCAACGCGCTCTCCAATGGAAGAGCCGAAATCATCCTCGGTCGCGGCTCGTTCACCGAGTCCTTCCCGCTCTTCGGGTATCCGCTCGAGCAGTACGAGATGCTGTTCGAGGACAAGCTCGACCTGTTCGCGAAGGTGCTCGAGTCCGATCGCGCGCGCGAGCCGGTGACGTGGAAGGGGCAGACCCGTCGGCCTGTGCCTGGCCTGCGCATTCATCCCGAGACGGAGCATCGCCAGCTGACGGTCTGGATCGGTGTCGGCGGCAGCCCGGAGTCCGTGGTGCGCGCGGCGCGCTACCGCATGAACCTCGTGCTCGCGATCATCGGTGGCCAGCCGATGCGCTTCAGGCCGTACGTGGACCTGTACCACGAAGCGCTTGAGAAGATGGGCGGCGAGCCGCGTCCCATCGCGGTCCATTCTCCGGGTCACGTCGCGGAGACCGACGCACGGGCGCGCGAGGAGTACTGGGCCGGCTACAAGGCGATGCGGGATCGCATCGGCCGCGAGCGCGGATGGCCGCCCACGAGCTACCGGGAATTCGAGAGCGAGGTCGAGACCGGCTCCCTGTATGTGGGTTCGCCGGAAACGGTCGCGAAGAAAATCGCGAACACGGCCCGCGGGCTGGGCATCGACCGGTTCGACATGAAGTACAGCGCCGGCACGCTCGCGCACGACGCGATGCTGCGGTCCATCGAGCTCTATGGGCGGGAGGTGATACCGCGGGTGCGCGAGCTGAGCGGTAGCGCGGTAGAGCGGTAGCTCCCCCGCTCCACCGCTCCACCGCTCCACATCCCGCAAACCTCTGTGCCGCGCTAGCTTATCTGGATGACGCGGCGAGAAGACGCGCTCGAATACCATAGAACGGGACGGCCCGGAAAGATCGCCGTCGTCCCCACGAAACCGCTCGGAAATCAGCGCGATCTCGCGCTCGCGTACTCGCCAGGCGTCGCGGAACCGTGCCTCGAGATCAACCGCGACCCCGAGGAGGCGTACACCTATACCGCCAAGGGCAACCTCGTCGCCGTCGTCACCAACGGCACCGCCGTCCTCGGGCTCGGCAACATCGGCGCGATCGCGGGAAAGCCCGTGATGGAGGGTAAGGGCAACCTCTTCAAGCAGTTCGCCGACCTCGACGTGTTCGATCTCGAGGTGGGCTCGGAGGATCCGCAGGACGTCATCCGCTTCTGCCAGCTGCTCGAGCCGACGGTCGGGGGCATCAACCTCGAGGACATCAAGGCGCCCGACTGTTTCCTCATCGAGGAAACACTCCGGAAGACGATGTCGATTCCCGTCTTCCACGACGATCAGCACGGCACCGCGATCATCTCCGGCGCCGCGCTGCTCAACGCGCTCGAATGCGTGGACAAGGACATCGCGAAGGTGACGGTCGTCTTCTCGGGCGCCGGTGCCGCCGCGATCGCCACCGCCGAGCATTACGTGCGACTCGGCGTCGCGCGCGAGAACATCATCCTGTGCGATCGACAGGGCGTGGTGCGCGCGGATCGCGACGCGTCACAGATGGATCCGTACAAGGCGCGGTTCGCGACCACGCGGGACGTGCGCGAGGTCGCGGATGCGCTGCGCGGCGCGGACGTCTTCGTCGGCCTCTCCGTGGCGGGCGCGATCACGCAGGACATGGTTCGCACGATGGCGCACCGTCCGATCATCTTCGCGCTCGCCAACCCGGTTCCGGAGATTCTGCCGGACGACGTGAAGGCGGTGCGCCCCGACGCCATCGTCGCCACGGGCCGCAGCGATTTTCCGAACCAGGTGAACAACGTCCTCGTCTTCCCCTTCATCTTCCGCGGCGCGCTCGATGTGCGCGCCACCGAGATCAACGAAGAGATGAAGATGGCGGCCACGCGCTCGCTGGCGCTGCTGGCCAAGGAGGACGTGCCCGATTCCGTGTCAGGGCTGTATGGACTGAGCAGCGTTCGCTTCGGGCCGGACTACCTGATCCCCTTCCCCTTCGATCCGCGCGTCCTGCTCTGGGTGGCGCCAGCCGTTGCGTGGGCCGCGGTCGCGAGCGGAGTCGCGCGCGATTTCTGCGAGGTGGAGGAATACCGGCAGCAGCTCGAGGCGCGCCTCGGCCGCGCGCGCGGGCTGATGCGCGGCATCATCAACCGCGCGGCTCGTGCACCCAGGCGCATCGTCCTCCCGGAAGGCGACGAGCCCAAGGTCATCCGCGCCGCGCAGATTCTCGTCGACGACAACATCGCGCACCCCGTGTTGCTCGGGAGCCGCGACAAGATCGTCGCCATCGCCAAGGACGCGAACATCGAGCTGACGGACATCGAGATCGAGGACCCGTCGGTGTCGCCGCGGCGCGAAGCGTACGCACGCTTCCTCTGGGAACGCCGCCAGCGCAAAGGGATGAGCCTCGACGAGGCGCGGCGCCGCATCTACAATGGCAACTACTTCGGCTCCTGCATGGTGGCCAATGGCGACGCCGACGCGCTGGTGTCGGGCGTGAACCTGCACTATCCGGAAACGATCCGCCCCGCGCTCGAGGTCATCGGCGCGCACCCCAAAGCGGGAATCCTGAGTGGGCTCTACCTGCTCGTCTTCGAGCAGCATCTCGTGATCTGCGGCGACACCACGATCAACATCGACCCCACCGCGGAACAGCTGGCGCAGGTCGCCTTTGCCGCGTCGCGCATCGCTAGGTTCACGCTCGGCGTGGAACCGCGCATCGCGATGCTTTCGTTCTCGAACTTCGGATCGGTGCGACACCCGGAAGCGGAAAAGATGGCGCGCGCGGTGCAGCTGCTGCGCGAGAAGGACCCGACGCTCGTTGTCGACGGTGAGATGCAGGCCGACACCGCCACCGATCCGCGCATCCTCCGGCGGGACTATCCTTTCAGCGCGCTAAAGGAGCGGGCGAACGTCCTGATCTTCCCGAACCTCAGCGCCGCCAACATCGCATACAAGTTGCTGAATCACCTGGGTGGGGCCACGGCCATCGGACCCATGCTATATGGTATGCGCCGGCCCGTACACGTTCTGGAGCGCGGCGCGGACGTGCAGGATATCGTGAACATGTGCGCCGTCGCCGTGGTGGACGTGCAGGAGCGCGAGAAGGGACGTGCCCCGCGCCCGCAGAGCGAACACAGCGCACCGGTTTTTTCGAGGTTATAGAGGCGAATGGCAACACAGGCAAAGCCGCGGCAAATGACTGGCGAAGGTCATCAGACGCTCGACGGACAGGGTCTGAAGCCGTCCGGTGCCGTGCACTGGAATCTCGTCGGCACGGTGCTTCTCGAGACCGCGGTGCGACGCAGTGAGGGCGAGCTGGCGGACATGGGACCGTTCGTGGCCTGCACGACGCCACACACGGGCCGTTCGCCCAACGACAAGTTCGTCGTCCGCGATCCATCGACCGAGAAGGACGTGGATTGGGGCAAGGTGAATCAACCACTCGCGCCGGACAAGTTCGACATCCTGCTCGACGACGTGCGCGCGTATCTCGACAAGTGCGACGATCTTTTCGTCCAGGATCTCTATTGCGGCGCGGATCCGAAGTACCGTCTGTCGGTGCGCTACGTCTCGCCGAGCGCGTGGCACATGGCGTTCGTCCGCAACATGTTCATCCGGCCGGACATCGCCGATCTCGCCAGCTTCGACCCGAACTTTACCGTGCTGCATGCGCCGGAGTTCGAGGCAGATCCGGCGCGGCACGGAACGCGGAGCACCACGTTCATCATCCTGAACCTCGCGAAGCGTGTAATCCTCATCGGCGGAACGCGCTACGCTGGTGAGCTCAAGAAGTCGATGTTCACCGTGATGAACTACTATCTGCCGAAGCAGGGCGTGCTCTCGATGCATTGCTCGGCGAACACCGGGAAATCCGGCGACACGGCGTTGTTTTTCGGGCTCTCGGGCACCGGGAAGACGACGCTATCGGCCGATCCGCAGCGCAGCCTCATCGGCGACGACGAGCACGGCTGGTCCGCCGAGGGGACGTTCAACTTCGAGGGCGGCTGCTACGCCAAGGTGATCAATCTCTCCCCCGAAGGGGAACCCGACATCTATCGAACGACGCAGATGTTCGGTACGGTGCTCGAGAATGTGGTGCTGGATCCGGTGACGCGACGTGTGAGGTTCGAGGATCAGTCGATCACCGAGAATACGCGTGCGTCGTATCCGTTGCACTACATCCCGAATTACGTGCCGAGCGGCCGCGGCGGCCATCCACGACACATCATCTTCCTCACCGCGGACGCCTACGGCGTGTTGCCGCCGGTGGCGCATCTCACGCGCGACCAGGCGATGTACTACTTCCTGTCGGGCTACACCGCGAAGGTCGCCGGTACGGAGCGCGGGGTGAAGGAGCCGCAGGCAACGTTTTCCTCGTGTTTCGGCGCGGTGTTCCTGGTCTGGCATCCCACCAAGTACGCCGAGATGCTCGGCCAGCTCATCGAGCGACATGGCTCGCAGGTGTGGCTGCTCAACACGGGGTGGACGGGCGGCCCGTACGGCCTCGGCACGCGCATGAAGCTCTCCCACACCCGCGCGATGGTGAACGCCATCCTGCGCGGCGATCTCTCGGGCGCGAAGTGCGAGACCGACGCCGCATTCGGGTTGTCCGTGCCGTGCGAGATTCGCGATGTCCCGGGCACGGTGCTGCGCCCGCGGGACACATGGCAGGATCAGCGCGCGTACGATGCGCAGGCGGCGAAGCTCGCGCAGATGTTCGTGAAGAACTTCGAGAAATTCGGCGCCTATGCGTCGGAGGCGGTGAAGAGCGCCGGTCCAAAGTTGTGAGTTCCGAGTTGGGAGTCGGGAGTGATCGCGCAACCGATGGCTCCAATCTCCCAACTCCACACTCTCAACTGCCATGAAGGTCATCCGCGACCCGCTGTGGAACAACATTCGGGTCGAGCCGCTCGCGCTGAAGCTCATCGACACGCCGGCGTTCCAGCGGCTGCGCTACGTACGACAACTCGGCCTGGCGTTCCTGGTCTATCCGGGTGCCAGCCATTCCCGTTTCGAGCATGCACTGGGCACGTATGGACTCGCGCGTCGCGCCCTGGCGCTGCTCGAGGAACGCGGCGATCTGCGCGATCTGCCGGAGACGGCGTGCGCGGACGTCCGCTACGCCGCGCTGCTGCACGACATTGGCCACTACCCGTTCTCGCACGCGCTCGAGGAGATCGGCGCGCTGCATCACGAGGACGTCGCGCGGCCGCTCATCAGCACCGGTGAGATCGGCCGCCTGCTCCGCGAGCAGCTCGGCGTCGACGCGCCGGAGCGTGTCTACCAGCTCATTCGCGGGCGCAGCGACAACCCGCTGCAGGGACTGATCTCCGGCTCACTCGACCTGGACAAGATCGAGTACCTCCGTCGCGACGCGCTGATGTGCGGCGTGCCATACGGCGAGATCGATGCGGACCGGCTGCTCAATTCCCTCGTAGTTGTGAGGCGGGAGGCGGTAGGCGGGAGCCGGGAACACGAGGCGTCGTTTGCGGTTGCTCCCGCCTCCCGGCTCCCGGCTCGCAACTCGATAGGCATTCAGGAAAAAGGGCTGTCAGCTCTCGAATCACTGTTGTTCGCGAAATACCAGATGTATCGCAACGTGTACTGGCATCACGCGGTGCGGAGCGCGACAGCGATGTACAAGCGTCTCGTGTCCGATGCCCTCGACACCGGCTCGCTCACCGCCGACCAGCTGGCCGGTTTCACTGACGAAGGCCTGCTCCTTGGCCTCGAGGCGAAAGGCGCCAATCCCCTGCTGCAGGCGCTGCGCGAGCGGCGCCTGTTCAAGCGCGCGGTGGAGATTTCCGCCGCAGAATTACCGTCGGACGCCGGCGAATGGATTGCGGACGATTGGCGTCGCACGGTGCAGACGGAGAACACACTGGCCGCGGCGCACGGCATGAAAGCCGGCGAGCTGTTGCTCGATTATCCGGCCAAGACGGAGATGCTCGGCCTGAACCTGCCGGTGCTGCGTCGTGACGGACAGGTCGATGTCCTCACTCGGCAGACCTCCGGCGGCGCCATCAACCTGCCGTCCCTCTCACAGGAGCTGTACCGGTCTGCGCGATGGTTGCGTGTGTTCGTTGCGCGGCCGGTCTCGATTGATCGCCACGAGATCCTCGCCGTCATCTGAGCGGTGGAGCGGTATCGCTCGAGCTTCTTCCGCGCGCTTCGGCCAGCTTCCGCGCGATGCCCCGATAGAACGCGGCGTCGTCGCGCTTGCCCTGAGATTCGAGGCCCATCGCCGTCGTCTCGAGCGCATACAGGATGTTGCCGAGATAGAGCTCCGAGAGCGAACCGACGGTCTCCGCGTCCGCCACGTTTCTAATCCTTGACCGCGTCCATCTCTCCGGTGATGCGGTCCGGCGACTCGTCCACGTCGTCGACGTGGACAACGATCGCCGTGATGTTGTCGAGGCCACCTCGGCCGTTCGCTTCGGAGATCAGCGCCTGCACCTTCCGGTCGGGCTCCGTCCGCGACATCAGCAATTGCGCGAGACGGCGGTCGTCGACCATGCCGGTGAGTCCGTCACTGGCGATGAGGAACACGTCGCCGCGTCGCGCGTCACCGGTGTAGAGATCGGGCTCCACTTCAGGGCTCGCCCCCACGCACCGCGTGATGACATTGCTGTACGGATGGTAGCGCGCCTGTTCGGGCGTGAGGTTGCCGAGGTCCACCTGCTCCTGCACGTACGAGTGATCCTTGGTGAGCTGCTTCAGGCCACCGTCCCGCAGCAGGTACACGCGCGAGTCGCCCACCTGGCCGATGACATAGCGGGAGTCGTAGAGCACCAGCACCGACGCGGTGGTCCCCATGCCCTGCTTGTCGACTTCGGTGATCGTACGATCGTGGATCGCGCGGTTCGCCAGACGCAGTGATTCGGCGAGCGTCTTCTGCATCGTCGTGCCCGACGTCTCGTTCACATCCTTGAGCTCACGCTTGACGATCTGCACGGCCATCTCGCTCGCGACCTCCCCGGCCGCGTGTCCGCCCATGCCGTCGGCGACGATGAAGATGCCCCGCGTCGCGTTCACGTCGACGTCGAAGTTGTCTTCATTACCGGACCGGATCATGCCGACATCGGTCCGCGCCGCATGCGCCAGCTTCACCCTCTTCCCTGCCCGAGGAAGTACGCGGCGACCGCGACGACGAGGATGATCACGATCCAGACGACGGGCGAGATGCCGCCGCCCTTCTTGTCGTCTTTTTCCGCGGTGACAGTGGGTTTGGGACGTGTGGGCGCGCGACTGGCCAACGGCGCGGTGGCGGGTTCGGGGCGTGGCGCGATCGGCGCGACACGCGCAGTGGGCTCGCCCGTCGGACGCGCTGCTGCCGGCGCGTTGGCCGGCGACGGTGCAGACGCGGCAACCGGCGCGGGGGATGCAGGCATCGACGCAGGAACCGGCGTCGGTGCAGGTGCTGGATCGGGTGACGCCATGGGCGTCGGCGGCGACGGGGTGGTTCGCGGCGCCGGCGTCGCCGCCTGCGCGGGCGCCGCGGCGGGCGTCTTCGCTATGGGTGCCACATCCGCATAGAAACGGAATTCCTCGGAGCCAACGCGCACGACGTCCGCGCGCGAGAGCACGTGCGATCCCTGCACGCGGTTGCCGTTCACCCAGATGCCGTTGGTGCTGTGATCCGTCAGCACGTAGCCCGTCTCGCCCGGCGCGATCGACGCGTGTTTCCGTGACACCTCGGGCTGCGCGACGACCACGTCGCTTCCTGCTTCCCGGCCGAAGGTGACGCCCTCTTTGGGAATCTGATATTCCTTTCCGTCGACGAGCGAGACGAGCCGGCCGCCGGTGGCCGCCGTGGCGCGGGCGGGACCGGCGCGTTTGGCAGCGATGCTCGCGACGTCGCCGGCGGACACGAACTGCGTCGCACCGACCTTCTTGTCCTCGGAGAAGAGGACTTCGGTGCCGCCAACTTCGACTTTGTCGCCGTGAATCAGCGGCGTGGGCTCGACGCCGAGCGCGACACCGTTCACCCGCACCATCGCCCCGTCACGCGCGCGGCGGATGATCACCTGATTCTTGTCGCCGAGCTCGAGGACCGCCTGCACGCCGAGGGAGGCATCGTCCGACACGCTCACGTCGACGCCAGGACCGGCTCCGACCCGCGTCTGCCCTGGCTTGAGCGCGTGCTGTTTGTCGTGGACCTGGATGACCGGCATTACGGATGTGGTCGACGCGGTCGGTAGTCGCAAACCGGCGCGAGCCGCGGCCCGCGCCGGAACGAAAATGAAGGGTCAGGGCAGAAACATACCGCCCATAAGTGTTAGGTCAATCAGGCAGTTAGCCGCGAAACACCTGACAAATTGTCGTTTCCACCGCCGCCGGCCTGGAGACGATACAGCCGCTCGTACAATCCGCCGACGGTCATCAGTTCGCGATGCGTGCCACGCTCGCGCACCTGCCCATGGTGGAGCAACAGAATCTCGTCCGCCTCGACGATGGTGCTCAATCGATGCGCGATCGCGATCGTCGTGCGTCCGATCATGAGCTCACGCAGCGCGCGTTGAATGTCCGCTTCGATCTCGCTGTCGACGGCGCTCGTGGCTTCGTCGAGAATGAGGACGCGCGGATCGGCGGCGATCGCGCGCGCAAACGACAGCAGCTGTCGCTCGCCGACGCTGATGGTCGCGCCGCGCTCGCCGAGCCTGTGCGCATAGCCTCCCGGCAGGCGGCGGATGAGCCGATGGGCGCCGACGCGCTCCGCTGCCTCCGCCACGGCGCGGTCGCTCAGCACCGCCGACAGTCGGATGTTCGTGAGGACGTCGCCGGCGAACAGGAAGATGTCCTGCTGCACGTAGCCGATGAGGGCGCGCAGCTCGTCCACGTCGATCTCGCGCACGTCCACGCCGTTGACGGTGATCCGGCCCCGCTGCGCATCGTAGAACCGCAGCAGCAGATTCACGATCGTGCTCTTGCCCGCGCCCGTATGACCGACGAGGGCGAGCGTGCGGTCCGGTCGCGCCTCGAAGCTCACGCCTTTGAGCACCCATTCCGGCTCGGCCGGCGCATGGACGCCGTCTGCCGTGTGAGGCCGGTCGTACGCGAACCACACGTCCTCGAAGCGGACGGTGACTCCACCCGTGATTCTCCGCTGCGTACTCTGCGTACTCTGCGCACTCTGCGCATTTTGCGGCAGAGGCTCATCGAGCAAACGGAACACACGCTCGGACGCGGCCATCGCCTGCTGCAGAATGTTGAACTTGTCGGAGAGGTCCTGGAGCGGCTGGTAGAAGCGTCGCGACAGCTGAATGAACGCCGCCACGGTTCCGACGGTCAGCGAGCCGAGCTCCGCACGTTGCGCGCCGGCGACGATCAGCACGGCCAGCGCGATCGACGAGAGGATCTCGATCGCCGGGAAGTACAACGCGTAATAGGTGATCGACTTGAGGTGCGCGTCGAGGTGGTCGCGGTTGAGCGCATCGAAGCTGTGCGCTTCCGCGCGCTGCATGCCGAAGAGCTGCACCAGACGCATGCCCGTCAGCCGCTCCTGCAGGAACGCATTGATCCGCGCCAGCTTCGTGCGGATGTCGCGGTAGGCGGTGCGCACCGCGCGCTGGAAGAGGTGCGACGTCAGAAAGATCAGCGGGATGACCGCGAACGACCACAGCGTGAGCCGCCAGTCGGTGCCGAACATCAGACCGCCGATCGCGACGAGCGTGAACAGATCGCCGAGGCCCGCCACCACACCCGACGTGAACAGGTCGTTCAGCGATTCGACGTCGGACGTCACGCGGGTGACCAGCCGGCCGACGGGATTGCGATCGAAAAACGTGATCGGCAGCCGCTGCAGCTGCGTGAAGATGTCCACGCGCAGCTGTTGCATCACGCGCTGGCCGAGCAGCGCGGTGAGCATCGTCTCGCCGTATGAACACACGAACGACAGAAGCAGGGCGCCGATCATCAGGCCGCCCGCCCGCCAGGCGAGCGTGGCGTCGCGTGCAGGGATCGCGACGTCGATCACGTATTGCGTCAGCAATGGACCGGCGAGCTGAAGCAGTCCCTCGAGCATCAGCAGCGCGAGCGCGCCGGAGACGACCGGGATGTGCGGCCGCGCGTACGTCAGCAGCCGCCGCATGAGCCTGGCATCGTACGCGCGCCCCAGTGCTTCTTCTTCGTGGAACGTGCTCGGTGCCGTCATTCGTGAATGCTAGCGGTCGTCAGCAATGCAACAAAGTTGCACAGCACTGCCTGCCTTCGTGGCTTGCGAACCCAACTGGTATGCGCGTTGCGCTTGGGGGCTGCCGGATTTCAGACCCCGATTTGGAGGTTTACCTATGTCGATTCTTGCTTGGATTGTCCTCGGTTTGATCGCGGGCGCGATCGCCAAGGCCATCATGCCCGGAAAGGATCCCGGCGGCGTGATCGTCACGATTCTCATCGGAATCGTGGGCGCGTTCCTCGGTGGTTTCCTCGGCAACATGATCGCCGGCTCGGGCCTCAACGGCTTCTCGCTGTGGAGCATCCTGCTCGCGGTCGTTGGCGCCATCGTGCTGCTGTGGATCTATCGCGTCGCGACGCGCAATCGGACGACGACGACCACACTGTAGTCGTATTGCCGCGGCTGACGTCGCGGAGAGACGCCGCGCTTTGCGCAGATAGGTGAGCCGTATTCACCTGTCGGCGCGAAGCGCGGCGGTTTTCCGCCAGCGGCACTTCGCCGCGAAGTGCGCGGCAGTAAGTTCCCTCCGTGAAGGACTCGATCAAGATTCGGGGCGCCCGCCAGCACAATCTCAAGGGGATCGACCTCGACATCCCCCGCCGTGCCTTCACCGTCATCACCGGCCCGTCCGGATCGGGGAAATCGACGCTCGCCTTCGACACCATTTACGCCGAAGGCCAGCGGCGCTACGTCGAATCGCTGTCGGCGTATGCGCGGCAGTTTCTCGAACGGATGGAGAAACCCGACGTCGACGTCATTGAGGGGCTCTCGCCCGCCGTCGCCATCGAGCAGAAGAACCCGACCAAGACGTCCCGCTCCACCGTCGGCACGGCTACGGAGATCTACGATTACCTGCGGCTGCTCTGGGCTCGCATCGGCCGCACCTACTGCAAAGTGTGCGGCCGTGAGCTGCGCCCGGATACGGTGCAGTCCGTCACGGACGCCGTGCTCGCGCTCGGCAACGGGGTCCGCTTCTCGGTCACCTTCCCGCTGCGGTTGTCGGACGCCGTCACGCACGAGGTCGTCGTCGAGAATCTGCGTGCCCAGGGCTTCGTTCGCGTTCGCGCCGACGGGCGGACGCTGCACCTCGAGGACCTCAAAGGCGGCGCGATCGATCTGACGCGCAGCACGGAGCTGCTCGTCATCGTCGATCGGCTGAGCGTGGAGGATGCGCAACGTGGCCGCCTGGCGGACGCCGTGGCGACGGCGTTCCGTGAAGGCGACGGAGACTGCGCGATCGTACGCGAAGACGGAACGGTGCTGCGCTTCACCGAGCGCTTCGAATGTCCGGATGACGGCACGCGCGCGCCAACGCCGACGCCGCAGCTGTTCTCCTTCAATAGCCCGCGCGGCGCTTGCGTCGAATGCAACGGGTTCGGTGCGGTGCTCGAGTACGACGAAGGCCTCATCGTCCCGCATCCCGAACGGTCGGTGCGCGACGGCGCCATCGATCCATGGACGATGCCACGCTACGACAACAAGCGTCGCGCGCTCGCCGAGTTCTGCCGCCGCGAGCGCATTCCGCTGGACGAGCCGTGGTCGCGCCTGTCGTCGAGCGCGCGCGAGAAGCTGCTCCATGCGCGCGCGCGCGGCTTCAAGGGCATCTTTCCCTTCCTCAAGGACCTCGAGGAGAAGCGCTACAAGCAGTACATCCGCGTTTTCCTGCGCCGCTACCAGTCCGCGAGAATCTGCCCCACCTGCGGGGGCGCGAAGCTGCAGCCGGACGCACTGCAGGTGCGCGTCGCCGATCGCACCGTCGCGCAGGTGGCCGAGCTGCCGGTGGACGAGCTGCTCGACTGGCTGGAGCATCTGCCCCTCACGGAGTTCGAGCGCGGCGTCGCCGGCCACCTCGTGAAGGAGGCGCGCGACCGCGTGCAGTTCCTGTGCGACGTCGGCCTGAACTACCTCACGATGAACCGGGCCACGCGAACGCTTTCCGGCGGCGAAGCACAGCGCATCGGGCTCGCGAACTCGCTCGGCGCGCAGCTCGTCGACACGCTGTACGTGCTCGATGAGCCATCGATCGGCCTTCACCCTCGCGACATGTCGCGGCTGCTGCGACTTCTCGCGCGCTTGCGCGAGACGGGCAACACCGTACTCGTCGTCGAGCACGACCCCGACGCGATTCGCGCTGCCGACTATATGGTGGAGCTCGGACCCGGCAGCGGCGAGCGTGGCGGAAAGATCGTGTTCGCCGGCCCCATGTCGCGCGTCGCGGAAAGTCCGCTGACCGGCCAGTACCTGACGGGCACGAAGAAGATTCCGGTGCCGCGCGAGCGTCGGCGCCTTGGCCCGCGCTGGCTCACGTTGACCGGTGCGCGCGAGCACAACCTTCAGGGCATCGATGTGCGGCTGCCGCTCGGCGCCATCACCGCCATCACCGGCGTGTCCGGCTCCGGGAAGAGCACCCTCGTGTACGACGTGTTGCTACGAGCGCTGGAGACGCGACTCCACGGCGAACACTCCGCGAAGCAGCACCTCGGAGAACGCGTCGGCGCGTACGCCGAGCTCACCGGGTACGATGCGCTCGACGACGTCGTATGCATCGACCAGAGCCCCATCGGCAAGTCGCCTCGCTCGAATCCCGTGACATACGTCAAGGCATTCGACGAAGTGCGCCGCATCTTCGCGGACGCGCCGCTCGCACGCGAGCGGCGCTACACGCCCGGCACGTTCAGCTTCAACGTCGCCGGCGGCCGCTGCGAGAAGTGCGAAGGCGCTGGCTATCTCGAGGTCGAGATGGTGTTCATGGCGGACGTGTACGTGCCGTGCGACGAATGCGGCGGCCGGCGCTTTCGCGCCGATGTCCTCGAGGTGACGGTCGCCGGCCGCAACATCCATCAGGTACTGGAGCTCACGGTCGATGAAGCGATCCGCGCCTTCCCGCGCGAGGAGAAACTCGGCCAGGCGCTCTGGCAGCTACAGCAGGTGGGACTGGGGTACCTGCGTCTCGGCCAGCCAGCGACGACACTGTCGGGCGGCGAAGCCCAGCGCATGAAGATCGCGCGCGAGCTCGCCACGGCGGGGAGGAAATCCGGCCGCAAGCTGTATCTCATGGACGAGCCGACGACCGGCCTGCATCTCGAGGACATTCTCAAGCTGTCGCAGGTCTTCGATCGACTGGTGGACGCCGGTCACACGCTCGTGCTCATCGAGCACAATCTCGACGTGATCAAACTGGCCGACTGGATCATCGATCTCGGGCCGGAAGCGGGCGACCGTGGCGGACGAATCGTCGCGGAAGGCAGACCGGAAGACGTCGCGAAAGTCGCCGAGTCGCACACCGGCCGCTGGCTTCAGACAGTGCTGCCCACTAATTTTCGCAGATCGGAAACGACGATCCCCAGTAGCTCAGCTGGTCAGAGCATCCGACTGTTAATCGGAGGGTCGTAGGTTCAAATCCTACCTGGGGAGCTCTCTCGCGCGAATGCACGGCGGCCTGTGAGGCCGCCGTTTTCGTTTCTCTACAGCCCCGCGATCATTACGGAGTACTTCGCGCCAGACGAGAAGGACGCGGCGTTGTCCAGCAACGAGATCGCGGTCTGCCCCAGCGCGTCGTCCGGCGTCTCGAACGAGATCGCGATGAGTGCCGGCGATGTGAGTGACGTGCTCTGCGCGCTCCAGCTGTCGTAATCCAGCACCCAGCCCGGGCGCCTCATGCTGAAGCCGTGCGGCAGGTACGGCGCCAGACCGCTGGGCACCTGACCGGCCGGCGCGTCGTCGGGAAAGTACGAGCTGTCGGCGTAGAAGCTCATCGAGGCTACGCGCAGCACGTCGACGTCGCCCACGATCTGCGTCGCCAGTGCGCGCCGCTTCACCGTGCGGTACTTCGGAATCGCGATCGACGCGAGCAGCCCGATGATCGTGACGACCATGAGCAGCTCGATGAAGGTGAATCCCGCGCGTCGCGTCATCGAGTGCGTCCGGAGATCACGCCCATGCTGCCACCGAGAAAGACATCGCGCCGATCGGTCGAGCGCAGCACGAGCGCACGTCCGTTGGCGGTACTGCGGAGCTCGAACATGGTGTCCGCCAAAAGCGTGTACGTCATGCCCGAGGCGGACTCGCCGAGCTGTGCGAGCGATTTCGGGTAGGCGCCGTCCGCGTCGCGATGGGCATCGAGACGCTGCGCGAGGAGAAACATCGCAACACGCGCGTTTGCGTCGCGTCGCTCAGGGGACAGCGCCGGCGTTGCACCCCAGACCAGCGCCGGACGAGCATACCAGCTGTAACTCGCGGCCGCGGCGAGCAGAAGCACGCACAGACCGAGCAACGCCATGCGGACGCGTCGCGCGCGCAGGCGGCTCGGCGCGGTGATCTCGCGCTGCACGCGAACCGCATGATCCATCACGTCGCGCAGGACCATCGCGCGCTCGAGATCCGCCTTCGACGGCTGCGCGGGATTGTTGCCGGAGATGGGGCGCGTCGCGGGCGATCGCTGTGGCGGCGACGATCCCGGCGGGGTCGGTGTGCTGGTCACGATGGGCGCTCGCGGCGTCGCGAGTGGTCGAGGGACGGCGATCGGGTGGAGCGAATCGCGCTCTATGATATACCTTCCAGCCGTGCAAACAAGCACTGCGAGCTCGAAGACTCCCGATGCCGCCGCTCTCGTTGGCGTCATCATGGGCAGCCGCTCGGACCTCAAGCACATGCAGCCGGCCATCGATCTGTTGGCGTCGCTCCAGGTGCCGCACGAGGTAAACATCGTATCCGCGCATCGCACCCCCGACTGGATGTTCGAGTATGCGTCGAGCGCGGAGGCACGCGGACTCGAGGTCATCATCGCCGCCGCCGGCGGCGCCGCGCACCTCCCCGGCATGGTCGCGGCGAAGACCGTCCTGCCGGTGCTCGGTGTGCCCATCCCGGCAACGCAGCTCAATGGTCTCGATGCGCTGTTGTCCATCGTGCAAATGCCGAAGGGCGTGCCCGTGGGCACGCTCGCGATCGGCGAGCCGGGCGCCGCGAATGCCGCGATTCTCGCGACGGCCATCGTGTCGCGCGGTCGTCCCGAGCTGCGCGAGCGATTGCGCTCCTGGCGTGGCGCACGGACGGACGAAGTGATGCAGGCGCGAACCGTGAGCGCCGAGCGGAAGTGAGCGCGCCGCACACCGGCGTCATTGCACCCGGCGGCACCATCGGATTTCTCGGCGGCGGACAGCTCGGGCGCATGACGGCGCTCGCCGCGCGATCGATGGGCTACAACATTCACGTGCTCGATCCGGATCCCGAGTGTTCCGCCGCTGCCGTCGCCGACCGCGTGGTCGCGGCGCGCTTCGATGACGTCGAAGCGGCGCGTGAGCTCGCCCGCCACTGCGACGTCGTCACCCTCGAGATCGAACAGATCGCGACCGCGGTGATCGACGCCGCCGGCACGTACGCGCCCACACGCCCGGGATCCAGTATGATCGGCGTCATTCAGGATCGCGGCCGCCAGAAGACATGGCTCGCGCAACACGGCTTTCCGGTGGGGCCGTGGCGCGCCGTCGCGCACAGCGACGACATCGCGAATGCGGCGTCGACCTTCGGCACCGCTTTCGTGAAAGCATGTCGCGGCGGTTACGACGGCCGGAGCCAGGTGCGCGTGAGTAACGCCGCGGACGCCGCCGCCGCATGGAAGGCCATCGGCGAGCGCGAGGCCGTCGCCGAGCGCGCGCTCGACCTGGCGGCGGAGCTGTCCGTGATGATCGCCCGGCGCCCGTCGGGCGATACCCTGGTGTATCCCGCCGCCCTCAATCACCACCAGAACCAGATTCTCGCGTGGTCCATCATTCCCGCCCCGCTCGATCCGGCGCTCCTCCAGCGCGCGGTCGAGATCGGCCGCGGTATCGCCGACGCGTTTCGTCTCGAGGGACTGCTCGCGATCGAGATGTTTCTCACCAGCTCGGGTGAGCTGCTGGTGAACGAGCTCGCGCCCCGCCCCCACAACTCGTATCACGCGAGCGAACGCGCGTGCGTCACGAGCCAGTTCGAGCAGCTGACGCGCGCCGTGTGCGACCTGCCTTTGGGCGACGTCTCCATCGT
>DATFHG010000095.1:0-2895 GCA_035248725.1 Gemmatimonadaceae bacterium
GTGCTACGCCGAGTTCGCCTCGATGATTCCGATCGCTGGCAGCGCGTACACCTATGGCTACGCGACCCTCGGTGAGTTCGTCGCCTGGATCATCGGATGGGACCTGATTCTCGAGTATCTCTTCGGCGCGGCCACAGTGGCTGTCGGATGGTCGGGGTACTTCACAGCCTTCATGAACGAGCTTGGTGTCCGCTTGCCGCCAGCCTACGCGCAGGCGCCGCTGACGGTGGAAGGAACGCACAATCTCGTGCGCAACATGATGTGCATCGATCCGGCGACCAACCAGCAGGTCACGCTGGCGGTCGGACAGGCGTGCGACACCACGCGTCACGTGCTGCAGGCCGGCGTGATCAACGTGCCAGCGATCATTCTCGTCGGATTGATGTCGACGCTGCTGGTGATCGGCATCAGCGAGTCGGCGAAATTCAACAACGTCATCGTCGCCATCAAGCTGTTGATCGTGTTCCTCGTGATCGGCTTCGGATTCATGTTCGTGAACTCGGCGAACTGGCATCCCTTCATTCCGCCGAATGGCGGGCAATTCGGACAGTATGGGTGGAGCGGGATTCTGCGCGGTGCCAGCGTGGTGTTCTTTGCCTTCATCGGGTTCGACGCCGTTTCCACTGCCGCGCAGGAAGCCAAGAATCCACAGAAGGACCTGCCAGTCGGCATTCTTGCTTCACTCGGCATCTGCACCGCGTTGTACATCCTGATGGCGCTCGTGATGACCGGACTCGCGCACTACACGGAGCTCAACGTTCCGCATCCGGTGTTCGTCGCGATCGAGAAGGCAGGCCCGGCGCTGAAGTGGCTGACGTATCTGGTGAACGTCGGCGCCATCGCAGGCCTCGCATCCGTGGTGCTCGTTATGCTCATGGCGCAGCCGCGTATCTTCTTCGCCATGTCGCGCGACGGTCTGCTGCCGAAGGCGTTCAGCAAGGTGCATCCACGCTTCCAGACGCCATACATCCCGACCATCATCACCGGTATCGTGGCCGCGGTCGTCGCGGGCTTCTTTCCGATCGGCCTGCTTGGTGAGCTCGTCAACATCGGGACGCTGTTCGCCTTCGTGATCGTCTGCGCGGGGATCATGGTGCTGCGTTACCGCCGTCCGAACATCCCGCGTCCGTTCCGGACGCCGTGGGTGCCGGTGGTCCCGATCCTGGGCATCATCTTCTGCACCGGGTTGATGGCGAGCCTGCCCCCGGACACCTGGATTCGACTCATCGTGTGGATGGCCATTGGTCTGGTGATTTACTTCGCGTACGGCAAGCGGAACTCCCGGATCGGCAACGACCCGAGTCTCGAGGCGTCGGCCGCCGACTGATTCCCCAACCGATTATCTTGCGCGGCGTCCGGGGTTCCCCTCGGACGCCGCGCTGCATGTTGGTCTGGCGCGCGCACCGGCCGCTTCCGTGAACGAGACCGCTACCTCGTGCATCACCCCGACTATCTGATCGTCTCTCCGGCTCGACGCGCTGGCATACAACGGCTGGAGCGCGAGCTGGTCGCGGGCCGCCGGGTCGCGTTGTCCACGCACATGAACGCGGATGGCGACGGGTGTGGATCCGAGACGGCACTTGCGCGACTGCTCGCGCAGCGCGGGCTGGCGGTGCGGATCGTCAACCCCACGCCGTGGCCCGCGCTGTTCGATTTCCTGTTGGATGATGACATTGACGATCGAACGCGGGAGGGTGCCGCGGCGCTTTCCGGCATCGATCTTCTCATCGTGCTCGACATCAGTGACGTCAAGCGGCTGGGCAATCTCGCCGATGCCGTTCGCCGCCTGGACGTGCCGAAGCTCGTCATCGACCATCATATCGCTTCGGACGAACCGGCAGGTGAGGTGCTGGTCGCGGACACGTCCGCATGCGCGACGGGCGAGCTGGTGTACGATCTGGCGTGCGAGCTCGGGTTCGAGATCACGCCGGCAATCGCGCGATCGTTGTACGCCGCGATCCTCACGGACACCGGCGGCTTTCGCTACAGCAACACCACGCCGCGCAGCCATGCCGTCGCTGCCGACCTCCTCGCGCGTGGGGTGGATCCCGAGCAGATGTACCAGCGCATCTACGCGTCGGCGCCGGCGGGACGTGTGCGACTGCTCGCCCAGGTGCTCGGGACGCTCGGGGTCGACGAAGCGTGTGGTCTCGCCTGGCTCTCGCTCGCCGCGGATGCGCTCGAGCAGTACGGTGTGCGGTCCGAGGACCTCGATGGCATCGCGGAGCACGCCCGCTCCATTGCCGGAACCCGATTGGCGTTGTTCTTCCGCGACCTCGGCTATGGTAAGGTGAAGATCTCCTTCCGCAGCACCGGCGACGTCGACGTCAATCGCTTTGCGCGCCAGTTCGGCGGTGGTGGACACGCGAAGGCGGCTGGCGCGCTGGTGGGCGGAACGCTCGAAGAGGTGCGCGACCGCGTCGTGAGCGCGGCGCGTACGTTCGTCGGATGCGTGTGACTGTCGGATGCGCGCGACTGACGAGGAGTTAGGATTTAGGGGGGAGGAGATAGGGAACTGCGGCTCTTCTCCCCTAACTCCTGCTCCCTAAATCCTATCTCCTGTTTTTCATGTCCTCCTTGCCCGAACGTCTCAACCACGCGCTTTCACGCATCCGCAATCCGCGCACAGGCGCCGACGTCCTGTCGTCGGAGATGGTACGCGATCTGGCGACGACGACCAGCGGAAAAGTACGGCTCACGCTGCTGCTCGCAGCTGGCGACCCGGCGACGTTGGTTCGCGACGTTCGGCAGACGCTGGAGCGCGTGGAAGGAGTGACTGAGGTGCGTGTGGACGTTCGTGATCCCGCGGAGATGAACGCGCCCGCACAGCGAGGTGCTTCGGTGGAGGGCACGCGCCCGGCGCCGGGACGTGCTTTGCCGGTGATGGATGCCAGG
>DATFHG010000096.1:0-8751 GCA_035248725.1 Gemmatimonadaceae bacterium
GACCAAGGTGCCGGGAGTCTCCGTCACACGCCCCGGATCGACGGCGGAGCACGTGCAGTTCAGCGAGCTCTCGACGACGGGCGGCATCGTCAACGCGTACGCGGCGCTGCAGGCCGCTGACCGTATGGCGGCGGCGCACCCTTAGGGCTGCTGGGCGATTGAACTGCTGGACGCAGATGGACGCAGGACAACGCGCAGACGACGCCGAAGATGCCAACGGCGGGAAACCAATCAATTGGTTTTCCGCCGTTTGGTTTTTTCTGCGTCCCTCTGCGTATTCTGCGTATTCTGCGTCAGCAGTCATTGCCCAGGTGTGCCTCGTTGGCCCACATTGAACTCTCTAGGCCGGGAATCGCCATGCGCAACGTTCTGCTGACCCTCGCCTGCTCTGCGCTGCCCATGCTTGCGGGGGCGCAGCGCGACGCCCGCGCCACCCTGCTGATCTCTCCGGCGGATCTCGCCGCGCGGATGCAGCGCGGCAGCGTCGTGCTCCTCCATCTCGGCGACAAGGCGCAATACGACAGCGCGCATATCGCCGGCGCCCGTTTCATGACGCTGCAGGACGTCTCGGTCTCCGGTGCCACGAGCCCGGATGGGCTGACGCTGCAGCTGCCCTCGCCTGATTCACTGCGCGCGCGGCTCGCCGCGCTCGGCGTCGGTGACAGCTCGTATGTGGTCGTCTACTACGGGCGCGACTGGATCACTCCGGCGACGCGCGTGATGTTCACGCTCGACTACGCGGGACTCGGCGCACGCAGCGCGCTCCTCGACGGTGGGATGCAACGATGGATGCACGAGGGGCATCCGGTCACCGCGGAAGTGCCGGCGCCGAATACGGCATCCCTGGCGCCCCTGCATACGCGCCCCATCGTCGTCGACGCGAATTGGGTCAGCGCACACCTCGGAGCGACGCACGTCGCAGTCGTCGACTCGCGAGATACCGTCTTCTATCATGGCCTTCGCGCCGGCGGCCGACCGGACAACCCGCACCGCCTGGGTCACATCGCGGGAGCGCACAGCGTGTTCTTCGCGACCCTGTACGATTCCACGAACACGCTCAAGTCGGCTCCCGAATTGCTCGCGCTGTTCAAGGCCGCGGGCGTCCAGCCCGGCGACACCGTCGTCACCTACTGCCACATCGGACAGCAAGCCTCGGCGACGCTGTTCGCGGCGCGCACGCTGGGCTTTCCCGTGCTGCTGTACGACGGCTCGTTCGAGGATTGGTCGCGCCGGGCGGAGCTGCCGGTCGTAAAGCCCTGATCGGCGATCAGCGGCGCGTCAGCGCGAACAGCAGCTCGGCGACGATGAGGATGACGATCGCGATCTCGAGCAACTCGGCGCGCGTGGCCTGCGCCTCGCCATTGAGCATGGTATACGTGTCGCGCAGGATGCCGAGCTTGCGGTCGATGCCGCTGCGCCAGGCGCGCTCGCGAAAGACCTCGAGGGCACCCGCGTAGATGCGCGCGAGATACACGTCGTCGGTGACCTTGAACGCGTTGTCGGCGCGTTCCACGATCTCGGTGATGTCCGCGATGGTGAGCTGGAGCGTCGAGATCACGCTCGAGAAACGCCGCACCGGCAGCAGCCGACGACGCGCGGCAGCGATACGGTCGTACAGGGTCGGCAGCTCGGCATCCAGCTCGGCGTCGTAGACGCGCAACTCGAGCAGCTGCGCATTCGCGAACTCGACGACGAACTCGATGTCGAAGTCGTTTGCCCGGGGCTCGACGACCAGCGCGTTGTCCCACGTGATCACGGCGAGATCGTCGCTGTAATACGAGAACCGGTGCGCGAGGATCTCGCGTCGCGCAGACGCCGAGAGCGCGCGGCGCTCCGAGAGCAGCAACGGGACGAGATGGTCATCGGTAAGGAGCTCGGCAGCCCGGCGTTCGTCACCGGCGGCGGACACGCGGCCGATGCGGAAGACCACGTACTCCTCCGCCACCTGCGCGACGCGCTGACGCTCGATGGCCAGGCCGATCCGGGCGAGGAGTGTCGTGAGTTCTGCGTCGAAGCTGCGCGCCATGTCCGGCAGTGCGTCGAAGGCGTTGCCGAAGGCGGTAAACTCCTGCCACGTGGCGCCCCGCGGTGCGTCCACCGTGAGGCGCATGGAGCAGACGCCGAAGTCGAAGAGGTGTGCCGCGAGCATCGCACGACACAGATGCCCGTCCACCCGCACCTCGCGCTCGCCCAGCATGACGTTCAGCGGCGGGTTGCGGATGAGAAATGCCTGCGCTTCTGCACGTCCGGGCAGCGAACGGCCGCGCGTATCAGCACCCGCGAGCTCCGCCGCATGGTCGAGGCCGATCCCGTAACCGACGTCGTAGAGTCGGTACGCGGTGGCAGTGCCATCCACCGACAACGTCGGCACGAACGTGGCGCTCATCCTTCCAAGCTATCCCAGACCAGCACATCCATTCGTGATGCCCGGTACATCGAAACTCTTTCAGGCGCAGCTGGCGCTGCTCGTCACGGAACCGCCGAGCGGCCCGCTGTGGCTGCACGAGCTGAAGCTCGATGGGTATCGCATCGGTATCGTCGTGGCCGGGTCCAGGGTGCGACTTCTCTCGCGACGCGGCACGGAGTGGACCGCAGAATTTCCCGAGCTCGTGGCGTCGGCGCGGAAGCTCGCGGTGAAGAACGCGCTCATCGACGGAGAGGTCGTGGTGCTGGGCGCATCAGGCATCTCCTCGTTCGAGGCGCTGCAGAACCGCGGCAAGCACCCTGGGCAGCTCGCCTTCTTCGCGTTCGATGTGTTGTCGATCGACGGACACGACGTGTCCAAGCGACCGCTCGTCGAGCGCAAACAACTCCTGCGGGATCTCATCGGCGACGGCGTCGGCATCATCCGCTACACCGAGCACTTCGACGGCGACGGCGCGAAGGTGCTCGAGAAGGCGTGTGCGCTTGGCGCCGAGGGCATCGTGAGCAAGCGGCGCGATGCGCCATACCGGTGGGGCGCTCGGCACTCCGATTGGCAGAAGAGCAAATGCTCGAAGCGCCAGGAGTTCGTGGTCGGCGGCTTCACCGATCCGAGTGGATCCCGTGTCGGCGTGGGATCGATGTTGATCGGCTATTACGAGGGCGATGCGCTGCGCTTTGCCGGCAAGGTGGGCACGGGTCGCGGATGGAGCGCATCGTTCGGGCGGGACCTGCGCAAGAAGCTCGAGGCCATCGAAACGCGCGAATCGCCGTACACGCCACGTCCGCCCGGATGGCTGGGCCGCAACGCGCACTGGGTGAAGCCGCGCTATGTGGTGGAGGTGGAGTTCACGGAGTGGACCGCTGGCGGCCATGTGCGGCATCCCAGTCTCCAGGGATTCCGCGAGGACAAGAAGCCGAGAGACGTCGTTCGCGAGACGCCTGTACTCGGCGGCCGCGCTTCGCGCGTCCGGTCCGCGAACGCACAAGTCAGCCGACTCGTGTATCCCAGGCTGCGTATCCGTCAGAGCGACCTGATGGATCTCTACGCCGACATCGCGGAGTGGGCGCTGCCGCACGTGCAGCGGCGGCCCCTCACGGTGGTTCGGTGCAAAGGCGTGATCACCAAGCCCGACGCGCTGCGATCGCAGTGCGTGTTCGTGCGGCACACGGCACGCGAAAGCCGTTGGGCGCCCCCGGACATGCCGCGCGTGCGCATCCAGGAGAAGAGGAAGGTCGGGGAGTATGCGTATGTGAAGACCATCGACCATCTCCTCGGCATGATCGCGCGCGATGTCGTGGAGTGGCACGTATGGAACGCCCCGGCGGACGACGTGGAGCATCCGGATCGCGTGGTGTTCGATCTCGATCCGGGCGAAGGCGTGAAGTGGACCCGGGTCGTGGCAGCCGCGCGGCTCGTGCGCGATGCGCTCCAGTCGCTCGGCGTCGACAGCTGGGCCAAGACGACGGGCGGCAAGGGTCTGCACGTGGTGGTGCCGTTCCGGCGCGGGCCGTCGTGGGACGACGCGTTCGCCTTCTCACGTACCGTTGCCGACGCGATCGCGCTGGAGGATCCGAAGCGCTACACGACGTCGTTCAGCAAGTCGGATCGCGACGGCAAGGTACTGATCGACTACAAGCGCAATTATCGGACGTCGATCGCTGTTGCGGGCTTTTCGACGCGCGCGAAGCCGGAAGCGACGATGTCGGTGCCCGTCGAGTGGGACGAGCTGGCGCGCCTGAAGCCCGAGCGTCTCACCGTAAAGACGATCCGTGCGAGACTGAAGGGCCGCCAGGATCCGTGGAAGGATCTCTGGCGGTCGAAACAATCGCTGCCCCGCTGAGGCAGCCTACGGCACCGGCTTGCGTGCGGGCACGACCACGGCGGGCGCGCCGGCGAGCAGGGAATTCAGCCGTGCGACGTCCTGATCGATCGTGGATCGCACCCGGGCATCGAGCGCCTGCCACAGCACGTCGATCTCCCCCATGCGCTCCTCGGTCACGCGCGTGGGCGGCAGGCCGCTCGCGTCCACCGCATCCGCCAGGAACAGCACCTGGCTGATGAGCCCCGGCGGATAGTTGATCACGTCCTGTCCGTTCGTGCTCCGCACCTGCACCAGGCTCTGCTCCAGCGTGTCGATGCGTGCGGTGATGCGCTTGCCCAGCGCCTTGACGGAGTCGGCATTCGGAAGGTCAGCCTGCGACGACACGCGATTCACCTGATCGCGCACCGATCGCAGCGTACGCACTTCCTGGAAGATCTCCGCCGCGCGCGCGTTCAGTTTTTCTATGATGGATTGCTCGCGCGCCAGCTCTTCGGCAGACATCTGCAAGCGCGGATCGGAGAGCACCTTCAGCGGCTGCGTCAGCGTCTTCCCTTCCGCGGTGAGACGCACGGTGTAATCGCCGGGCGCGACACGATACCCTTCCGTGGGAACGAAAATCACGACGCCGGAGAAAGGTGCGAGCGGTTCGGTGCGCAGATCCCACACGACGCGATTCAATCCCTGCTTCACGGTCATCGCCGGCGTGGGCGTACCTCCGGCGGGAGGAGGCTGGCGCTTGCTCGAGTACGTCCGGATGACTCGGCCGTCGGCGCCGAGGATCTCGAGCTTCGTCGGCAGCGCGTTCGCCGTGGTGTCGGGTGTGTTGGCCAGATAGAAATACAGCACGGCGCCCGGTGGAGGATTCTGGCCGAGTGGCGCGGACCCGAATCCCTGCGCGCCGGCCTCGCCCGCGAAGCCGTAACTCGTCCGGTACGCGTTGCGCGGCGCGAACAGGCGGGTGGCGCGCGTCGTGTCCAGCCCCTGCGGGAATGGGTACACGGCGTCGAGAATCCAGAAGGCGCGCCCCTCGGTGCTCGCCACGAGATCACCGGTCCCGCTGACCTGAAGATCCGTGACCGGCACGTGCGGCAGGTTGCCCTGGATGCTCTGCCAGTGACCGCCGTCGTCGAACGAGATCCACGCTCCCGTCTCGGTGCCGGCGTACAGCATGCCGCGACGCAGGCGCCCTTCGCGGACGACGCGCGCAGCTTCGTCGACAGGAAGGCCGCTGACGATCGGTGTCCACGACTTGCCGCCGTCGTGTGTCTTGTAGATGTAGGGCGCGTTGTCGTTCCACTTCACGCGATAGAAGGCGATGTATGCGGTCTCGGCGTCGTTCGGTGACGGCTCGATCGCATTGATCTGACCCGGCGGCAGCCCCTTCGGCGTGACGTTTGTCCACGTCCTGCCGCCGTCGCGTGTGAGTTGCACCAGTCCGTCGTCGGTACCCACCCAGATCATGCCCGGCGCCTTTTCGCTTTCGGCGATGTAGTAGATGGTGTTGTAGACCTCGCCGCCGGCGCCTTCGTTCGTGATCGGCGTGCCGCCGAAGCCCTGCGTGTTCGGATCGTTGCGGGTGAGATCGGGGCTGATCGTGGTCCACGTGTTGCCGCGGTCGCTGCTGCGAAACAGCACGTTGCCACCGTGGTAGATGACGTTCCGGTCGTTCGGCGACGTCGCGATCGGCGCGCTCCAATTGAACCGGTAGCGCAGCGTGTTCGTGGGCTGCGCGAGCGACAGCGCCGGCCACGCCATGACATTGCGCGAGAGGCGCGTGTCGCGATCGAACTCCTCGATCATCCCCTGATAGCAGCCGCCGTAGATGTACCGCGGATGCGCGGGATCGAACGCGAGGTGCGCGCTCTCGCATCCCGCCACGGAATACCAGTCCGTGGCATCGATGCCCGCTCCGCTGGTGGCGCTCGGAATGGTGAGACTCGAGTTGTCCTGCTGCGCCCCGTAGACCCAGTAGGGAAACTGGCGGTCGGTATTGACGCGATAGATCTGTGCCGTGGGCTGATTGTTCTGTGTGCTCCACGTGCGGCCGGCGTTCATGCTGATCGTGGCGCCGCCGTCGTTCGCCGCGATCATGTCGTCGCTGTTCGTCGGGTTGATCCAGAGCTGGTGGTTGTCGCCGTGCGGCGCGGGGAGCACGGCGAACGTGCGTCCACCGTCGATGCTCTTCGTGATGGGCGCGTTCATCACATACACGACGTCCGCGTTCCTCGGATCGGCGGTGACGTTCGTGTAGTACCACGCGCGCGCGCGAATCAGGCGCTGATCGCTCATGAGACGCCACGTCTTCCCCGCGTCGTCGGAGCGCCACAGTCCCCCGCTGTCCGCTTCGACGATCGCATAGATGCGATCGGGATTCGCGGGCGAGGCGGCGACGCCGATCTTCCCCATGACGCGAGGCAATCCTTCGAGACGCGTCCACGTATCGCCGCCGTCCAGCGACTTCCAGATACCGCTCTGTGTTCCGCCGCTGCGAACCTGCCAGGGCACGCGCTGCATCTGCGAGAACGCCGCGTACAGGATGCGCGGATTCGTGGCGTCCATGGAGAGCTCGGTCGCCGCGGTGGAATCGGATGGATGGAGGATCAGCTTCCAGCTCTTTCCACCGTCGACGCTCCGGAAGATTCCGCGGTCCGCGGCGCCGGGCGCCCAGCGCGACCCCTGCGCGGCGACGTACACCACGTCGTCGTTGCGCGGATGCACGAGCACCCGACTGATCTGGCGCGTGTTCTCCAGACCGACGCGCTTCCACGTGCGGCCCGCATCGGTGCTCTTGTACACCCCGTCGCCCCACGACGACGACTGCCCACGCACCGCGTGCTCACCCATCCCGACATAGATGACGTTGGGGTCGTCCGCTGCCACCGCGATGCCGCCGACACTGCCCATGCGGAAGCAGCAATCCGAGATGTTGCGCCAGTTGTTGCCGCCGTCCTCGGTCTTCCAGAGCCCACCGCCGGTGAATCCGGCGTAGTAGACCAATGGCTGCGACGGTACACCGGCCACGGCGACGGACCGTCCGCCGCGATACGGACCGATGGATCTCCACCGCAATACGCCGAAGCGCGCCGAGTCATAGCCGGGGATGGCGGAGCTTGGAGCCTGGGCGGCAGCGGTGATCGCGCCCGCGGCAGTACAGATCAGGACGAGTGTGCGCATAGGTGCACAAACTTGAGAGTTGCGAGAGATCTTGGCGAGTTCTCCCTCCGATGCCTGACCGCGCCAACTCGCGGACGTGACGACAGCCCATCGCGGGACTACACTTGGGCACTCATCCACCGGACGCGGATGCTCCACCTTCTCCTGCTCGTAACGCTGGCTGCTCCTCGGGACTCGCTGCGCTCCCTCATCGAGGCACGCATCGCCAGAGTCCCGGGCGCGATCGTGGCAGTCTCTCTTCGCGATCTTGGAGGACGCGATTCGCTGGACATCAACGCCGACGATTCATTCCACGCGGCGTCGACGATGAAAGTGCCGGTGATGATCGAGCTCTTTCGTCAGGCGGAGAAGGGTTGGATCTCGCTCGACCAGCCCATCCTCCTGGTCAACCAGTTCGGCTCGATCGTGGACGGATCGCCCTTCTCCGTGGACGCGGGCGACGACTCCGACTCCCTGATGTACACCCGCGTCGGGGAGCGCGTGCCCGTGCGGGAGCTGCTCGATCACATGATCACGCGCTCGAGCAACCTGGCGACCAACGCGCTCATCGCTCTCGTCGGCGCCGAGCGCGCCAATGGCACGGCGCACGAGCTCGGCGCGCGCAACATCAAGGTGCTGCGCGGTGTGGAGGACCAGAAGGCGTTCGACGCGGGGCTGAGCAACACCACGACATCGCGCGACCTGGCCACGCTGATGCTCGCGATCGAGACCAATCGCGCCGCGTCGCGCGCGAGCTGCACCGCGATGCGCGACATCCTCCTGCACCAGGAGTTCAACGACGAGATCCCCGCCGGCCTGCCACCGGGTACGCCCGTGGCGCACAAGACTGGCTGGATCACAGGTGTGCTGCACGACGCCGCGATCGTGTATCCGCGCGCGCGCGCGGCGTACGTCCTCGTCGTCCTCACGCGCAACATCCCGGACGAGAACGTGGCGCGGGCGCTGATCGCCGACGTCTCGCGCCTCGTGTACTTCGATCTCACCCATCCGCCCAAGAGATGACTTTCCTCGTCGCGTTCGCCGCCGGCCTGCTCCGCGCGGCATCTCCCTCCGATACCACGCCGCCGTCGCCGCCGGTCACGCGCAACGTCGTGCTGGTCGTCGTCGACGGGGTCCGCTGGCAGGACGTGTTTCGCGGCCCGGATTCCACGCTGATGTTCGGCAATCCCGATGTGGTTGGTGGCGACACCGCGGGTATTCGCCGCAAATACTGGCGCGCCACGCCAACCGAGCGCCGCTCGGCAGTGATGCCGTTCCTGTGGGGCACCGTGGCGAAATCGGGCGAGATCTTCGGCAATCGCGACCTGGGGAGCCGAGCGGACGTCACCAA
>DATFHG010000097.1:0-22982 GCA_035248725.1 Gemmatimonadaceae bacterium
ACGTTCGCAATCGTTACGTACGTCTCTTCGGCCGGGAGTTGATTTGGCAGCCGGTATTGAAAGAGGTGTGGAGCGCGGATCTCGTGATTGCGGAGCAGGCAAGCAAACTTCTCGTTAATTACGTGCTGCAGATCGCGTCGATATTCGGTGGCCCCAAGTTCGCGTTTTGGGGTCACGGCAAGAATTTTCAAGAGCATGCCGCGAGTCGACTGGGCGAGTTCATCAAACGCTTCATGTCGCGACACGTGCACTGGTGGTTTGCCTATAACACAACGAGCGCGCAAGTCGTTCGCGCGCTCCCATTTCCAGAGAATAGAATTACGGCGGTACAAAACGCGATAGACACCCGCGAGCTGGTCGCCGCGAGAGCACGTATTCGCGCCACTGACGTTGAACAACTGAAACAACGTCTGGGGTTGCACGGCAGGAACATCTGCATCTTCGCCGGCGGGATGTATCGGGAAAAGCGCCTAGACTTCCTCGTGAGTGCCTGCAAGTTGATCCGTGAACAAATACCTGACTTCGAAATGTTGTTCATCGGCAGCGGAGTCGACGCGCCGTTAATAGAGAGCGCTGCGGCACTCCATCCTTGGCTCAAATATGTCGGTCCGAAATTCGGCGATGAGAAGGTCCTTTACTTCGCTCTGGCTAAACTCGAGCTCATGCCTGGGCTCGTCGGATTGGGCGTACTTGATTCGTTTGCGCTAGAAGTACCGCTCGTCACCACCAACGTCGATTATCACAGTCCAGAGATTGAATACTTACGCGATGGCTATAACGGGATCGTCGTGCGAGAGGCTGACGACGCAAGCGCATACGCTAGTGTAGTCGGGTCCCTTCTTGCGGCGCCCAAAAGGATTGAAGCGCTGCGAGCGGGATGTCGCGAATCTCGCGACGAGTATACGGTGGAGGAGATGGTACGACGGTTCGCGAACGGTGTTCGCGCTGCGATCGGATAGATGTTGCCACGAGTGCTCAGGGCCTTGTTTCAGGGGCTTCAACGTCATTACGCGATCCGAGCTAACGTTACGGTCGGTCGCCGGGTGCACATTGGCATAGGGACGACCCTCTGGGCGCCAGACGCGCTGCGCGTGGGTGACGATGTCTACATCGGCAAGTACTGTACGCTTGAATGCAATGGTTCAATCGGCAACGGCGTTATGATTGCCAATCACGTCGGTTTGATTGGCCGTCATGATCATGATTTCACAGTCGTAGGGAAATCGGTGCGCGCCACACCGTGGATTGGCGACATTGATTATCGTGGACGTGGACGCACTGAACGGCTCGTCATTGCAGATGACGTGTGGATAGGCTTCGGAGCTATCGTGCTTTCAGGTGTCGAGGTCGGACGAGGAGCAATTGTTGCGGCAGGCTCTGTTGTGACGTCCTCGGTACCGCCGTATGCGATCGTCGCCGGAGTGCCTGCTCATCAGATCGGATCGCGCTTCTCGTCAGAGCAACAGCTTGAACACGAACGACTCTTGAGCCTGAAGAAGTGAGCCGCCCATTCGGAGTCGTTAGGTTGGGCGACGCCCTATGATGAGACGCCGTCGATTCCTGCAGATGTGCGCCGGTGGCGCCTGGACAGCCACAAGATGGCATGGCTTGGCAGACAGTGTCCTTTCTTCTGCCAGTTTGCCGTCCACGCTATTTGGCTCGATGGTGACGCCAGAAGACATTGCAGCCGACATCAGGATTCGCGACCTCGCTGCCGCATATTGCGATGCGATTGTCGTCGCGGGCGGCGTTTTCTGGTCATCTGTGGAGAAGTCGCGAGGACACTACGACTTTCGACGTTGCGATCGCGTTGCTCAGTTTGGCGTGCAAAACGGTATGGTCATGCGCGCCCATACGCTGGTTTCACACACGAGTTGGCCGCTTTGGTTGGTACGTACCATAACTCCCAACACTGCGGAATCCTTACTGACGAATCATGTCACAAACCTCGTCAATCACTTTCACGGTATCGTGAGATATTGGGACGTACTTAATGAAGTGATCAAAGTGGAAGACGGGCGTCAAGACATGCTCCGGAACAGTTTGTGGCTTCAGAACGCGGGGCCAGGCTATCTCGACGCGGCACTCGTTGCGGCTCGCGAAGCTGACCGAGGTGTCTTCCTGGGCTATAACGAATGGGGGCTTGAGGACGATGGCTCAGTCGCGACGAAGAAACGGTCTGGTGCCCTCGCACTGCTCCGGAGGTTGATCGCAAGCGGTACACCAATCGACTATTTGGGCGTGCAGGGCCATCTCAAGGGCGGCCAAACGTATTCGGATCGACAACTCGGCACGTTCTTGAGAGCGGTCGAAGATTTGGGTTTGCGCATACTCATCACTGAGTTGGATGTCGACGACTCTGCATTTCCATCGGATATCGCAACTCGCGATTCCCTCGTAGCCGATACCTATTCGCGTTTTCTCGACGTCGTGTTGCGCAACAGTACGCCTGACATGATCACCGTCTGGGGTTTGTCAGACCGCGACAGCTGGCCGCAATACACGCATCCGCGTCCAGATGGCCTACTACAGCGCTCGCTCCCGTTCGACGAATCGCTGCAACGAAAACCAGCGTGGGACGTTCTTGTTCGTAGCGGAATTGCCCATTCCGTCAGGCGCTCTGGTGGTGCAGTTCGGGCGTCTTCTCGAGGACCGCGGCCACACGACTAGGGACCACAAGGCCGATCGCGGCTTGCACTCCGACAAGACTACTTATGTCTGGAGCGACCGAGGCGACGACTATCCGCCGGGTATATAAGCTGACGCAGCAACAGCAGTACAAATCGCGGATTCAGAAACACGTACCTACGCCACAGGCGACGCGGCTCCGTCGAAAGTCGGAAGAGCCACTCCAATCCCATGTGTTGTAACCAGTCGGGTGCTTCGCTCTTCCGCTGCGCGATAAAATCAAAGGCCGCACCGACGCCAAGCATGGGACCATGGAATCGCCCTTTGCATTGCGCCATCCATCGTTCCTGTTTGGGACATCCAAGGCCCACAAATACAATTGCAGCGCCGGATTCGCGCAGAGCGGCGAGCAAATCGTTCTGTTCGTCTTCTGTCATGCGCCTAAACGGAGGACTATAGGACAAGACGATGGACAGCGACGGAAATTGTTGTGCGAGTTGATGTCGCAAGGCGGCGAGAACTTCTTCAGTGCTTCCTATAAAAGCGACAGGTACGTTGGCTTCGGCCGCCTTGGCGCAAACGAACCGGGTGAGGTCCGGTCCGTATACACGCGGCGCGCCTCGTACACCCATGAGGCGAAGAGCCCATGTTAGGGGGACGCCGTCCGCAGTGACGAGATCAGCGTGGTTTATAATTTCGCGATAGTCATCGTGATCGAACGCCTCCATCACCAAATGAACGTTGGCGGCGCAGATGTAACGCGACTCGCGTGCGATTGCCCAGCGGATGATTTGAGCACAGGCATCCGCATATGTCGTGGCGTCAACCCGGACGCCAAGGATAAACCGCGCCGCAGGCGTTATCGCTTCACTACTGCTGGGCTGCATTCCAAGCCCCGCTTTCACGACACCGAGCGGTCAAGCCGTCCGCGCTGCTCACCGCAACTTATAGTTCCTAGCAGGCCCCTTGTCCGCGCAGCACGACTCCCACGGTGCGGAAAAGAATCCACAGGTCGAGCCAAAAGGACCAGTTGTGGATGTAATACGTGTCGGAAACCTGCTGCTGGTCGAGATCGGCGGCACTCCGGTGCATGATCTGCCAGTAGCCCGTAATGCCAGGTCGCACCTGCTCGCGCAGGTCACGAAACTCTTCTGAGAAACGATTCAGGTGATACTCCGGAAATGGTCGAGGACCAACGAGGCTCATGTCTCCGGTGACCACATTCCAAAGCTGTGGTAATTCGTCGAAGCTCGATTTGCGCAAGAATACCCCGAGAGACGGAATAACGCGCGGATCCTTCACGAGCTTCATGTGCCGCTCCCAGTGCGCCTTTGCTGCGCTGTCGGCATCGAGATGCGCCTGAAGTGCTCCATCTGCATCGGGAACCATTGTGCGAATCTTCCAGACGCGAACGCGGCGCCCATTCAAGCCCGTGCGCCGTTGCGAATAAAAGGGTGATGCACCCGGACTCACGACCATCACAATTAGCGCGAGAACGGCGACAACAGGTATTGCCACGATGAACAAGGGGATGCCGATCGCGAGATCGAATATCCGCTTGAAGATCAGATTCACTCGCTCGAAGCGCTCATGCCGCATTTCGAGCACTGAACACGTGCCGATGGTCGTGTTGCGGGCCCAGAGATTTCCCACGCCGACGAGATCGGCGACGACTCCGACGTTTGCGTACCGCTGACTGAGCTTGTGCGCGAGCATGGTCACCCGCTTGGGGCCTGCGCTTGGCAGCGCGATGATGGCATCGCGGACCGGATACGGCGAAGTCCACTTCGATGCATCCGACGATGATCCCAGGACAGGCACACCTTCGACGGAATCACCGTGCTTAACGGGATCGTCATCAAAAACCGCGACGGGTAGAATGCCGAGTGCCGGATTCGCGAGCATTTCGGCGATGGCGAACCGACCAGTGCTGCCGCCGCCCACGATTATTGCTGGTCGGCCATAGGCGTGAAAACGCACAAGTAATCGCTTCAGCACGTCGCGCAGCGCCCAGCTCAGCGGAACTAGTAACAGCCAAACGCCGAGGGCTATGAATCGGGATCCATTGGCTTGCTGTATCGCGAAGAGCAGTGTCAGGTGCGAGAATGCCGACAGGATGGTCGCCACGGTGGACCGCCGTAGCTCTTCAGGCCCCGTGAGACCGTATCCCGGGTAGAGGCCCATCACGAAGCGGATCGCGATCCACAGGATACTGGCGGCGAAGAACGCCGGAGACATTGCCATGGGACCGAACAACACCGCACGCGTCTCGAGCACGGTTTCGCGCGCAAGCACAAGCGCCACGATGTCCGTCGCAAGGAGCGCCGCACCGGAGTACTTGGCGACGCTGTGCCATGGTAGCGGCTCGCGGTGCGCAACCAGCGCCAGCGGAGATAGATGGCTCGGTCCGCGAAGCGGGGCTGCGAGCTCCTGCGCCTCAGCCTCGAGGCTCGCAAACTTCGGGAATTCGCCCGACGAGCGTCGGTAGGAACCGCTAGTACGCACGCCGGTCATGATCCCATCTCCTGCATCGACCGGCTCTTTCGGCTGTGTGTGAGCAACATCACCACAATGCTGAATGGCCCACGTCGGCCAGGCGGACTGCCTGTCGTCGTCTACTGCGTGAGTCTTGCGAGTGCTGCTGGTGCGAAGAGGTCGTGCGCTATTGCGGTGCGGCGGCTTTAAATGACGCGCACATTACAGTTTAAAGCGGGTAGCCATAGTGCAGAACAAAGGTAACCGGCGTCAAGACCCCCCGGGTTCCCTATCCGTTCTGTGGCCGACACTTATCTAGCGTCGTTCCCACCCGCCACGCTGTCAGCCGGATTCCGAGACGACTGTGAGTTATCCCTCTTCGGCGTTCCATCGGGTAGGGGCGGCCGGTCGATCCAGCCAGCCCAGGTCGAACCGCCTCGGCTCGGCGGGTTCCCCGCGCAGCGTCCCTCGGAACCTTGTTCGAGCCCCACATACCTTATGTAGGGCGCCTTTGCAGGATTCCCGTCCTGCACTGCGCGCGGATGCGGCACGCGCTGGCGAGCCCTGCGGCTGCATGATTTGCGGCGTCCGTGACGATGCGGGACACCCTCCCCGTATCACGCTTTCGGGGTGACCGTCGAGCGTCGGCCACATGTACTACCGCCCGTGCCTCGGAGCCCGTCATTCATTAAGAGTTCTTAATCGACCCCATGTATGCTGCGTGACGCAGGCGACTGGGTATGGATTTCCTAATAGACCGTGCGCATGTTGGAATTCCCCAGACGGACGGTTGCTCATGTCGCGCGCGTGCATCCGCATTTTCCTTGGGCTGTTGTCTCTGACCGCGGTTGTCGCGGTCGCCTGTGCGCGGAAGCGCACCAACCTGATTACCGTGCCCGGCACGGAATGCCCCGAGCATACAGTCTTCGTGTATACCACGACGCGCGACCGTGACGGAAGCATGGAGACAATGGCCGTCTGCCGCGATACGACGATCAAATCGTCTCGCCGCTGATCAGAGCGGGCGCTCACATCCTCCGTGGTCCGCCGCGGCGGCGACGCTCAGGAGGATGACGGACAGGAGGAGGCGCATGTCGCAGATAGTATCGCGAGCGCCCAGCGCACGAGGGATGCTTTCAGTAAGCCGGATGCGTCGCCGAAAAGCCGCTCGGACTCAACCGATGTGCGAGATGGGTCATCCGTTCCCTTGGAGGACTGACGCGAAGGGCGAGATGTGTCATCAGTCGGCTCAGCGGAGTGAACCCACGAACGAATTGCGTCACGCAACACGCGATTGCTGTCATCCGCCCTTCGATTGGAGTCATCCGACTGTCGATTGGTCCTTGCCTCGGAAGCATGGTCGTGAACCGATGGGCGAAAGGCGTCATCAGCTCGTCGGTTGGACTCAACCGATGAGCGAAAGGCGTCATCAGTCGGCTGATTGGAGGGAACCGATGCACGAAATGCGTCTGCCGCTGGCCGCGACGCGTGAGCCGGAGTGCGCGACAACCCATCCGATGAGTGGTATCGCACAACCGATCACCGATGCGCGGCCAGTTCAACGTGCATACACGGCGCGCAGGTCGAAGTGCACGTTGCCCACGTCGTTCCGCTCTACGTGGTACCGGTCGAACTCGCGCTGCAGCAGCAGCGACGCGCTGATGTCCACCCCGCGAACCGTCATGGTTCCTCTCGGACCGGCGCCCGCGAATATGTCGTGCGCGTAGCCCGTGTTCGGGGAGAGATAGCCCACGTACAGCTGGTCGGAGTTCACCTGGTGCCGCTGCAGCACCAGCCCCACGCTGCCGAAGCCCGCGTACCAGTCCACGGCCAGCGTCTGCTCGTCGCCACTCGGCCCGATCCCCGCACCGATGGTCTGCCCTTCGTTCGTGTAGCCCTGCCGCACCAGGTGGTGCGCGTACCAGTACGGCGTGGCACGCAACTCCTCCGAGCGGGTCCGGTCCAGCACCGTCCACTCCAGCCGCGCCGACAGAAGCCCGTCCCCCACGCGCCGCACTTTGCGCCCGCCCAGCAGGTACGCGCGCGAATGGAACAGATCCACCAGGTAATCGTGCGTATCTATCCCGTGATCGTTGCGCCCCCACTCCCCGTACAGCTCCAGCCCGATGCCGGGGTGCACCCAGCGCCACCAGGCCGCGAACATCTGGTCGCGGATGTCGTTCCCCGTCGTATCCGTCTCCGTCACCAGGCTGTGCTTCGCGGGCGTCTGCACGATGGTGCTCGCGATCTCCCGCAGCGTGATCGGGTTGTAGCGCTGGTACGCGTAGTACATGCGCGTGGCGCCGAGGTATAACCCGCGCGCCCCCGCGGGCTCGAACACGATCGACAGCGCGTTGAGCCAGCGGTCCGTCGCGGTCGTGTCGGGCAGCGCTCGCCAGTAGCTGGACTGCTTCAGCCAGCCCAGCGTGTGCAGCAGCTCGAGCCGCCCGACCCGCACGTTCACCGGCCTGCTCGTGCCCAGCACCGTGTGCGTGAACCCCGGCGCGTTGTTCGTCATCAGCAGCGAATTGTCCACGCCCGGTCCCCACCACATGTTCTCGGTGGCGACGCCCGCCTTCAGCGCCCCGAGCGTCAGCAGCGCGTGCGACTGTCCCGCGCGGCCGCGAGCGAACGCGTGCTCACCGAAACGTTGCGGCAGGTCGATGCGCCGCGACAGCACGGGATCCGCGTACGGCGACGCGTTCGCCGGCGCGTTCACGAGTGGCGCCAGCGCGAACCAGTTGTTCTTCGACCAGGTGACCTCCGGCGCCACCTGCAGGTCCAGCGGCCCCACCCGCGCGCGCGCGCCGAGCGTGGCCAGCGCGGACACGCCGCGCCCCGCCCACATCGCCCCGTCGTTGGTGCCGTATGGCACCGCCGAGTTGTAGGTGGAGCGCAGCTCGGGCGCGAAGAGCTCGATGCGCGCGCTGTCCGGCGCGCGAAGCCGCGACGCCCACGGCGAGCGCCATTGCGCGGAATCCGGCGGCTGGAAATTCACCGGATGGTCCCCGGGCCGCAGCATCAGCGACGCGAGCGGCATTACTCCGGTCAGCTGCATCAGCCGCTCGTACTCGTCGCGGACCGAACCCACCTGCGGAACCGTGCCGGTGCCGGCGGAGGATTGCGGGCTGGCCTGTGCCGCCAGACAGACAATGAGAAGGACCGCCGTGCGCATGCGAACAGGAAAGTCGCCGCATGTCGCGCGAAATCAAGTTCGGTCCCCGCACGCTTTGTCTCCTTGAGTGTTCACGACGCTGGCCTGCCACGACGCTTCGTCGTGCCCGGAGTGCATAGAAACGGCTCCCGTATGCACTCTACCGTCGCGTGAACGGAGCGGTTTGCTCTCGGCGCGAGTTGCGCTGGGGTGATCGTGCGCCAATGTTCGGTCGAGCGCCGCGACATCGCGCCGAGAGCGCGCTCGATCGGCCGCGACGCGTTGTCTGCGCGACAGGCAGCATGTTGTGGGCGCCGGCCGGCATGCACTGTTCAGTCGTCGGGCCGCTGAACCGGCGCTTCGCGCTCTCGAGATGGGCCGTCACCACGCGCGTTTTCGCCGTCACCGCGCGCGTCTTCGTGGAAAGGGTGCTGATGTTCAGCGTCGCGCCGCTCAGGCAGCGTGCGGATATCCGAAGACGACGTGAGAGCTTCCGCCGTCCGCGTGGCGCTGCACTGTGCTCACCTGTCAGTCACCGCGCTCCGCGCGAATGATGTCTGCGTACACGCTTCACCGTCCGCTGCCGAAGGGACAGCGCTCTGCGTTCGCGTGTCAGGCTCCCCGTGTGACGCGGCCGCGCGCAATGCTGGGGTGTAAGGGCGTCGCGCGCCGCTGCCGGCTGTATGGTTTGGCGATTCTCCGCGTTCAGTTCCTGGGTCTGGCCTCGCTGGCGACGCCAGCGGCTTACGCCTTGACCTTCCGGCTGCGCGACTTGGTGCTGCCGCCCGACTGCGCGTCGGACTCGACGTCCTGCAGCGCGGTGATCGCCGGACCGTTCAGCACCTGGCCGTACGGGTCGAACCGCGACCCATGGCACGGACAATCCCAGCTCTTCTCCGCGTTGTTCCACTCCACGATGCAGCGCAGGTGCGTGCACGCCGCGCTCTTCTCGTGGATCTGCCCCTGCTCGTCCTTGTACACGGCGATCTTCTTCGCCCCGCGCCGCATGACCCGCCCTTCACCGCGGGGGATGTCGTCCACGCTGATCGTGTCCGGCGCCAGGTACCCCTTCGCCATCTGGAGGGCGACGTCCACGTTGTGCTTCACGTCCTCCATGATCGGCGACACCTTGAGCGACACGCGCTTCGGGTCGTACACGGACTCCCAGGGATTCTTGCGGCCGAGCACGAGATCCGTGAGCAGGATGCCGGCGATGGTGCCGTGCGTCATCCCCTGCCCCGAGTCGCCCATCGCCATGAACACGTTCTCGGCGCCGTCCGGATTCCGCCCGATGTACGCCAGCCCGTCGCTCGGCTCGATGATCTGGCCGCTCCACCGCCACAGCACGCCGCTCGCGTGCGGCCAGCGCTGGCGCATCCACAGCTCCAGCTTGTTCCAGCGGTCCTCGGGCTCGCTGTCGTGGCCCACCTTGTGGTCTTCGCCGCCGACGATGAGCGCGTCCCACAGCGTCTCGCCCTTCGTGGGCCCTTCGCGCGTGCCGGTCAGCTTCGCTTCGTCCGTCACGAGCGACGCGTCGATGTGCTGCGTGCGCACGTAGTGGTACGGCATCCCGGTGTCCCAGTACAGCGCCTTCTCCACCGACCCGCGCGGCACCGCCGCGGCGATGACGTACGTGCGATCGGCCTCGCTCTTCACGTGCGTGCGCACGTAGTCGCTGATCGACGAGTTCGTGCAGACGCACACGCAGCTGGCCGACAGCTGGATGCCGCCATCGATCTTCACGTTGCACGGGTCGCCGCCCTCGACGCCTTCCACGTGCGTGTCGCAGTAGATCCTGCCGCCGTACTTCTCGGTGATCGCGTTGGCGAGACCGATCAGGTACTTGAGCGCGTGGAACTGCGCCTGCCCCGGAAAGCGCAGCGCGGTGCCGCTCTCGTACGACGCGATCGGCGCGCGCTCCACGAGCGACACGTCGGTGAGACCCGTGCGCTGAGCCGCCTGCGCTTCCTTCTCCAGCTCCTCCAGCCCCGCGCCCGCCTCGCGCTGCATCAGGTAGCCGTCCAGGCGCTCGAAGTCGCAGTCGATGCCCTCGAGCTGCACGATCTGCTGGATGCGGTTGATGGCCGCGCCGTGGCTTTCCACCGCGAGCCGCGCTCCTTCTTCACCGTGGACACTCTCCAGCCAATAGATGCGGTCGTCCATGGCATTGGTGAGGTGGGCGGTGGTGCGTCCGGTCTCGCCGCCCCCGATCGGGCCGTCGTCCAGGACGACGACCTTCTTTCCCTCGCGCGCCAGATGGTACGCGACCGACAGTCCCGCGATGCCCGCGCCGACGATGCAGACGTCGGTGCTGCCGCTCTGTGTCAGCTTGGGAAAGCGTGGGACCTCAACCGTATCCTGCCAGATGGAGGTGGTGGCGCCGCCGGGGTGCCGATTGGATTGCTTGCCGTTGCTGGGGGTCATATGCGTTTCGCTGGAGACGCGAGCTAATCCGCACGACGTGCGCCACACACGGCGCTGGCGGCGCAGCGTTCGCTGGCAAACTCTGCCCTACATTGTTGTCGTGCGCTTGATATCCGCCCGGACCGCGGCGCTTCTGTGCGTTCCGCTCGCCGCATGGGGGCAGTCCGCCGCCACGATACCAGCCTCGAGCGGCTTCTATGACCGCGTCGAGGCGATCTCTGCGTGGTATCCCGTACAGGGGCTCTTCCTCGGCGAGCGTCCCATGTCAGTCACGGACGCCATCCGCGCCCTGGATCTGCTGCAGCGTCGGGTGCAGAGCTCGCCAGCCGGCGGGCGCCGGGAGTGGTCCCTGCGTCAGCTGGACCTGCTGCGTTCGGCCCTCGCACCTGTGAGCGGACACCTCGCCGCGTGGTCATGGGACGCACTCGCCAGTGCCGGCGACGTTCGCGGCGAGCGCATCGAGCCGAACGGGCTGGGCGGCATGGACACCGTATCGCAGCAGCTGATGGGGCTCGACGCCACACGCAACGCGTTCGATCCGGCGCGCCAGGGCGTGCCGCTGGGCGGCGCGGGCGTGATGCTGCAGCCCACCGCGGTCCTGGGAAACACTCACGTCGCGGTCCTCGCGGAGCCGCTCATCGCGTCTCCGCTGGCGCGCTCGGACAGCGGTGCGTGGCTCCCCGCCATGCATCGCGCGTACGTGCGGGCCGTCGCGCGCAACGTGGCGGTGCGCGTGGGCGCGGACGAGTTGCGCTGGGGGCAATCGCCAACCGGATCGCTCTTCATCTCCGGCAACGCCGCGCCGCTGCACGCCGTCACGGTCGGCACAGACACACCGGTGACGCTGCCATGGCTCCTGCGCTTCGCCGGTCCATTCCGGCTCACCGGCATGCTCGCGGATCTCGGGCTGCCGTCGCGCGGCCCGCGGCATCCACGGCTTGCCGGCTGGCAGGGAAGCATCGAACCGTGGTCGCGGTTCGAGCTCGGCGTCGCGGTCCTCACCGAGACCGGCGGATCCGGAGCGCCCGGCGCGACGTTCCTCGAGCGCGTAGTGGATCTCTTCCCCGTGATCGACGCGCTGACGCCGAGCCACTCCGACATCCAGATCTCGAACAAGCTCGCGGGCGGAAACCTGCGATTGCGACTCCCCGCGGGCGTGGACTTCTACTACGAGCTGCAGATCGACGACTTCGACGCGCGGCGGCTGCGCAGCTCGCTCGTGCAGGACGCCGGCCATCTGCTCGGCCTGCGTGCGCCCATCCTGGTCGCTGCGCGGCCACTCACGCTTCGCGCCGAGTGGCAGCGGACGTCGCTGCGGCTGTACGAGCATACCCAGTTTCCCGCGGGGGTCACCTTTCACAATCGCCTCATCGGCAATCCGCTCGGGCCGAACGCGAAAGGCGCGTACCTGTCCGGCCGCTACGACCTTTCGCCCACGAGCTTCGTGTCGCTTTCGCTGGGCGACGAACGGCGCAATCCCACGATCTTTTCGACGACGGTGAGCTCGGCGCTGGATCGCGGCTTCCGGTTCGTCGTGGACACGCTCAAACCCGACCACCGCCGTGAGCTCGCGGTCGCGACGTTCGAGCGCGAGGTCGGAAGCTCCACCGCGCTGTTGAATCTCGGCGCCGCGCGTATGTGGCAGGACGGCGCTGGGCGGGCACGCACCGAGTGGTCGCTCGAGATCGGCGTACGCCGCGATCTCGTGCGCGGCTTCTAGCTCACTGCGGCACGCGTGCCGTCCGCCGGCGCGCAGCGAATTCCGAGTACAGCAGTCCTTCGGTGGTGAGATTGCCGGCGGAGTCGGTCAGCGTGTGGGGGCAGCACCCTTCCCGCTCGCGCTCGTAGCGGTACCACACCACCTGGATGACGCGTGGATCGTGCTGCAGGCTGTCGAGCATGCGGCGCAGGAGAGGCGCGAACGCCGAGTCGCTCATGAGCCACCCGTGGAATCCCCAGGAGCCGAGCACCATGGGCTTGCTGTGCGCGGACGCCCACGCCGCGGCGCTGTCGACGCGCCGGAACCAGCCCGCGGTATCGCCGGCGGCGAGCGCGGCGAAGGCGTGGAAGCGGTACTCCTGCGCCGGCGGAGGCGCGCGGTACGCCTCCACGTATGCCTTGTAGAACGCGTCGGCGTATTCGTACGAGGACAAGTGATGCAGGCAGGGCTCGGAGATCTCCTGGAATCCGGCCGGCGAGAAGAGCGCCGTGCTGTCGCTCGCGCGGATGGTCAGGACGGCGTCGTGGAACATGCGCGCGTACGCGGCGGGCTCGATGCACAGGTGTCCGTTCGGTTCGTCGCCGAGCACGTACAGCTTTCCGGGATGCGCCGCCGCCCAGCGCGCGATCGAGTCGACCGAGAGCGGCGGCCCGAAGCCGTCGGAGTTCCCGAAGTCGATCTTCTGCCGGTACTGGACGGGCACGAGCTCGTTCTGCTGCATCGTGGGGATCGGCCGCGTCTGCGTGTGATATCCCCACGCGATGAAGAACGGCTCCGCCGCTGCCGTGGCGTTGAGCGATGCTGGCGCGAAGCCGAGCGCGTTGACGGAGCCGATTCCGCTTCGGCGGCTCCGATGCGTGCAGGCGATCAGCAGGCAGGCGAGTGCTATCCGCGTGCCGGCGCCCGTGGAATATCGGATCAGGCGGTGAGTCCGTTGCGGATGGCGCCGAGCATGACTTCAGCGAAGCGATCCACTTCATCCGGCGTCGTGTAGACGTTGGGCGTCACGCGCAGCCCGCTGAACTCGGGATGGATCAGCGGCGTCGCCACGATCTTGTGCTTGTTCAGCAGCCACGCCTGCAACTTGCCGATGTCCACGCCGTCGATGGCCACCACGCCGATCGCGCCGCTCTCGTTCGGGCCGATCGGCGTGAGCATCCGCGCCCGGCCGCCGCTCTCGGCGACCACACGTTTCGCCCAACGGTCTCTCAGGTAGCGCAGCCGGGCGATCTTGCGGTCGGCGCCGATGGAGTGATGGAACGCGAGCGCGACGGCGATGGCGTTGTGGTTCGCGGCGGGGTGCGTGCCGATCTCCTCGTACTTCCGGATGTTGTCTTCCTGCTCGATCGCGCCGGCCATGAGCGGCCAGAGCGACTTGATGCGATCGCGCCGCACGTACAGGAAGCCGGTACCGATGGGCGCCATGAGCCACTTGTGCAGCGACGTGCCGTAGTAGTCCGCGCCGAGCTCGTCGCGCGTGAATGGGAAATGCGCGTAGGCGTGCGCGCCGTCCACGAACACCTGGATGCCTTTGGGACGCGCGAGGTCGACGATCTGCCTGACGGGCGCGATGTAGCCCGTCATGAAGCTGATGTGCATCGTCTCGATGACCTTCGTGCGTGGGGTGATCGCCGCTTCTATCTGGTGTACGTAATAATCCGCGGATCTGGGAGGCGTCTCGAGCTTCACCCACTTGATGACGATACCGTCGCGCCGCTCGCGCTGGCGCCACGCGTTCTGCATGCGCGGATAGTTCTGCGTCGTCAGGATCACCTCGTCGCCCCGCTGCAGGTCCAGGCCGAAGATCATGTTCTCGTTGGCCTCGGAGGCGTTGCGCGTGATCGCCATCTCCTCGGGGTCGCAGCCGAAGTCGCGCGCCAGCTCGCGCCGCACGCTTTCGATTCTCGGCTCCAGCACGCTCCACATGTGCTCGACCGGCAGCTCGTTGGAGAACTTGAGGTCGCGGATCATCTGCTCGAGCACGTGCGTCGGCGCGGGACTGCAGCCGCCGTTGTTCAGGTTGATCATCGTGCGGTCGAGATCGAAGGCGCGCTGGATCTCGCCCCAGTAGTTCTCGTCGTCCGCCAGCAATCCCGCGGCGCGATTGCCCGCGATGCTGTATGCGTCGGTGAGACCCCGGATCGCGCGGGCGTTGAACGTCGGGAGCGCGAGGCCCGCGGCACCCGCGGCGACCGAGGAGACGAACGAGCGGCGATCTGGCATGGGAGCTCCTGTTGAGCGGTGGAGCGTGGAGCGGTGGAGCGGTGGAGCGGTGGTTGATGATCGGTGACAAAACCCGCCGCGTCCAGAGCAAGAGCCTGCGGAAGACGTATTGCCGGCCTGAGGACACGATCGCATAATCGGCGCACCATGCGCCTGAGGAAATCCACTCATGCGGTCCTGTGCGCCCTCGCGCTCCTTGGCGCGTGCGCGACATGGCGACGGCAGCCACTCGAAGTCCGCGAGCTGCTCGCCCGACAGCACGAGATGGCGGTCCGGGTGCACACGGACTCCGGGCGCCTCATCGTCGTGCCTCATCCACAGATCGTCGCCGACCGACTGTATGGCACGATCCGGCGCGAGCCCATCCGTCGCGACCTGTCCGACGTGTTTCCGCAGGAAGCCGATTCCGTGAACGTCGCCCTCGCAAGCATCACCGCGGTGGACATTCACCGCGTGTCGATCCTGCACTCGGTCGGCGGCGTCGCGATGGTCGTCGGCGTCGTGTACGGGGCGCTCTGGTTGAACGACCGGTCGCAGCCGCATCCACGGTTTCCATGAGCGTGCGTCGTGTTGGCGCGCTGATCGTGCTCTGCACGATGACCGCACAGGCGTGCACGGTCTGGGTGCCGCAATCGGGTTCCGCAGCCGATGCGATCTCCGCCCGACCCGTGAGCCGCGCGCGAGTGCGGCAGACGGACGGAACGACGATCACGCTGAACGATCCGGTCATCGCTTCGGATTCCGTCCGTGGTGTCGTGCGACACTCCGTGCGAAAGCGCAATCCGGGCGACCCCGCGTACGCCGCGACGCCCGTCGCGATCGCGCTGAGCGACGTCACCCGCGTCGAGCTGCCGCACATCTCGAAGAAGCGTACGGCCTTTCTCGTCGCCGGCCTGCTCGCGACGACGTACCTCGCCGTCGCGCTCTATGCGGTGAGCCAGCTCGATCCGCTCGGGGAGAACGGCTGCGGATTCTATACGTGTCAACCGTGACGCCACGCATCGCGGTGGTTTTGGCCGCGCTGACCGCATCCTGCAGCGTGTGGCGTCCGCAAACCGCGACCGTCGCGGACGTGCTCGCGGCGAAGCACGAGCGGATGCTGCGCGTGAACGGAAATACGCTGCTGTTCGATCCCGCGGTGAGCGGCGATTCGCTGGTTGGCGTCGTGAGTCCGGGCCGCGAGCAGCTCGAGGCGCGTCACGTGGCGCCGGACAAGCGGGTGAGCTTCGCGCTCGCGGACGTGCACCTGGTGGAGGTACGCCGGATCTCACGTGGACGCACAACGGCACTCGTGGCTGCCGCCGTCGTCGCAACGCTCGTGGTGGCGTTCATCGCGTCCGACCCGTTCGGTGACATGTTCGGTCCGGGCACGGGGCCCATCCTCACGCTTACCGCGCCCGGGCCCGCGCGACCGTGACACCCCGCCAGCTAGCGCAGGTGCTTGTGCATCAGCTCCACCAGCTCGTCGTACATCGCCTCGGCACTGTCGTCACCTTCGCGAATCGCGGAGGTGGCGCAGTGCTTGAGGTGGTTGCGCAACAGCTCGCGCGCCACTGACCGCAGCGCCTCGTGCACCGAGGAGATCTGCGTGAGCACGTCGGCGCAGTAGCGATCCTCCTCCACCATCTTCTGCAGCCCGCGCACCTGCCCTTCGATGCGGCGCAGCCGTTTGAGGTTGCTCGTCTTGATGTCGGGGTCGACGGCGACCGCCTTGCGCCCCTCGTCGGTTCCCACGGCGCACGCGCAAGCCGCGGTCGCGCTTTCATTCGCCATTCTCAGTTCCTCTCGAGCTCACTGCAGACGCAGACTACGCAGAGTGCGCAGAATACGCGGCAGGAATCCGGATCGTGTGCTTTTCACCAAGCCCTTTGGTCTTTCTGCGTACCCTGCGTGCAGTCCCTGCGTTCATCTGTGTCAATCGGTTTGACTCGGAGAAAATCTCCGAAGCCGCAGGGAATTACCGACGACACTGACCGAGCTGAACGCCATCGCCGCGCTCGCGACGATCGGGCTCAGGAACCCCAGCGCCGCCAGCGGAATCCCGATCACGTTGTAGACGAACGCCCAGAAGAGATTCTGCCGCATCGTCCGCATCGTGCGACGCGCCAGCGCGATCGCATCGACAGCCGCCATGAGATCGCCGCGCATGAGCGTCACGTCCGACGCCTCCATCGCGATGTCCGTCCCCGTGCCGATCGCGATGCCGACGTCCGCCTGCGCCAGCGCCGGCGCGTCGTTGATGCCATCCCCCACCATCGCGACGACCTGTGCCTTCCGCGTATTCTGCGTACTCTGCGTACCCTGCGTCTGCAGTGTTCGCACGACATGCACTTTCTGCTCGGGAAGCACTTCCGCGTGCACCTCGTCGATGCCGACCTCGCGCGCGATGCCCGCCGCGGTCGCGCGTGTGTCACCCGTGAGCATCACCACGCGAACGCCGAGGCGCTTGAGACGCGCGACCGCCTCGCGTGACGTCGGCTTGACGGGATCCGCCACGCCCAGCACCGCGGCCACCTGATCGCCGAGCGCCACGTAGACCGGCGTGCGCGCCTGCGATGCCAGCCGGTCGGCATCGCGCACGAACGCGGCGATGGACACGCCGAGCTCCTGCATCAGTCGCGCGCTCCCCACCGCGGCACGCTGGTCGTCGAGCGTGACGGCCACGGCTCCGCGTCCCGTGCGCGACTCGAAATCGTGCACGCGCGCCCGCGTCACTTTCCGCTCTCCGGCCGCGCGAACGATGGCGTCCGCGAGCGGATGCTCCGACAGCGCTTCGACGCCCGCCGCGATCGACAGCACCACGTTCTCGTCGATTCCCTGCGTCACCACGTCGGTGACGCTCGGCTTGCCTTCCGTCACCGTTCCCGTCTTGTCCAGGATCACCACGTCGATCTCGTGCGCGCGCTGCAGCGCCTCGCCGCCCTTGATCAGGACGCCCAGCTGCGCGCCCTTTCCCGTGGCCACCATGAGCGCCGTCGGAACGGCAAGGCCCATCGCGCACGGGCACGCGATGATCAGCACGGAGATCGCCGCGACGAGCGCGTGCACCGGCGCCTGCGTCACCACGAACCACACGACGCCGGTTGCGATCGCGATCGAGATCACCACGGGCACGAAGATCCCGCTCACGCGGTCGGCGAGATTCTGGATCGGCGCGCGCGAGCCCTGCGCGTCGCGCATGAGCTCGAGGATCCGCGCCAGCGCGCTCTCTGCTCCCAGCGTCGTCGCGCGCGCCTTGAACGCACCGGTGCGATTGATCGTGCCGCCCACCACGCGGTCGCCCTTCCCCTTGGCGACGGGCATGGATTCCCCGGTGAGCATCGATTCGTCCACGGCGCTCGATCCCGAGATCACTTCGCCGTCGGCGGGGACGCGCTCGCCCGGCCGCACGACGAATACGTCGCCCGGCTCGAGCGCCTCGATCGGAACGTCCACCTCCTGCAGGTTGCGCAGCACGCGCACGGTCTTCGGCTGCAGCTGCGCCAGCGCGCGCAGCGCGGACGTGGTCTGCCGCTTCGCGCGTGCCTCGAACGTGTTGCCGAGGAGAATCAGTCCGATGATGAAGGCGACGGCCTCGTAGTACAGGTCGGGCTGCACGCCATGCCGCAGGAAAAATCCCGGCACGACCGTCGCGGCCAGCGAATACAGAAACGCGGCGCCCGTGCCCACGGCGATGAGCGTGTTCATCTCCGCGCTGTGGTGACGGAAGGCGCGCCACGCGCGCACGTAGAAGTGTCGTCCGGTCCAGAAGACGGAAAGGCTCGTGAGCGCGAGGAGCACCCACGGCATCCACGCGGCGTGCATCGCGAGCATCGGCAGCAGCATGGCGACGGCCGCGATCGCGAGCGTCACCGCGGTCTTCACCGACAGCTCGTGCACCTCACGCGCGCGCTCGGCGTCCTGGCGCTCCTGCTCGTCGAACGCGCTCGACTCGGGCGCGGGAAGCTGCGCGTCGTAGCCGGTGGACTTGATGGCGTCGACCAGCGCTTCGGGTTTCGTCGCCTGCTCGTCGAACGTCACCGTCGCGTTGTTCAGCATCAGGTTCACGGTCGCGTCGTTCACGCCCGGCGTGTTCGCCAGCGCGGTCTGCACGCGGCTCTGGCACGCCGCGCAGTGCATCCCGCTGACCGGAATCGTGATCTTCGTCATTCGACGTGGATGCTGCCGTGCAGCATCGACATGCCGCAGGTGATGTCGAAGTCGCCGGTCTGTTCCGGGGTGAACTCGACGGCCGTCTTCTCTCCCGTGGGCAGGAAGCGGCGGATGCCAAAATCGGGGAGCACCACTTCCTCGGAGCAGCTGGAGGTGTCCTGTCTGTCGAACACCAGCCGTGCGGGCACACCGCGCTTGAGACGCACCACGGCGGGAGAATAGCCGCCGCGAACCACGATCTCCGCTTCCTGGCTGCCGCGGGGCGATATGGTCGCCGCCAGCGACGGTCGTTGCGCCAGAAAGAAGTACCAGTTGACCCAGGCGATCGCGGCCGTTCCCGCGCCGATCACGATCCAGTCCGTTCCGCTCATTCTCCCTCCGGACTGGAAGGTATTATACCCCCTCCCCCTATTTCAAGGGATAGCAGACTCTCAGCTGCGGCCCGTCATCCCGAGCGCTACCGCGGCGAGAGCGGCGACTCTTCCGGCAATGGAAACCATTTGCATGCCAGTTCGACGGTTAGAGCTGGCGCCAAGCGCGCTCGCCAGCTCTTCGGCGCTCTGGAAGCGGAGAGCAGGATCCTTATGAAGGCAGCGATCTATCGCCGCCGCCATCGGCCTGGGAACCTCAGGCACCATGCTACGCACCGGAACCGGCCTCTGAGTGGCATGACTGGCAGCGATTGCGTGAAAGGCTGACCCGTTGAATGGCAGTTTGCCGGTTAGCATCAGGAATCCGAGCACGCCCAGCGAGTAGATGTCGCTGCGACCGTCGAGGTCCAGGTCGCCCACCGCCTGTTCCGGCGACATGAACTGCGGCGTTCCGAAGGCGCGCGCCGCTTCCGACGGCAGCGGGTCGAGCGATCGCGTGAGCGCGACGCCGAAATCCGTGAGTCGCGCACGTCCGCTCTCCGCGTCGATCAGCACGTTCTCCGGCTTGAGGTCCCGGTGCACCACGCCCGCGCGATGCGCGTGGTGCAGCGTGCGGGCAAGCGCCTCCAGGATCCCGCGGACTTCGCCCGACGGCAGTGCGCGGGTCACGCCGGTGCGCGTGAGGCGGCTGCTCAGCGCCTCGCCGCGCACATACTCCATCACGATGTAGACGAGATCGTCGTCCTCGCCGAAGCCGTGCACCGCGACGATGCCGTCGTCGTTGAGCTGAGCGGTGACGCGCGCCTCGCGGCGGAAACGCTCGCGCTGCTCGGCACACGACGCGAGCTCGTGGCGCAGCACCTTGATCGCGACCAGGCGATGCAGCATGACGTCGCGGGCGAGGAACACGACGCCCATCCCGCCGCTGCCGATTTCCCGGACCACCTGGTACGCGCGCACGCGCTCGTCGAGGAGACGTCTTTCCATCATCCCGGGCGACTAAGGAAAGAGTCGCGCCGGTCATGCCGCGCCGCCGTATGTCGTTACCGCTGCTGCGCTTGGACCGCTGCGATGTTGCCCGAGCTGCGCTCCGTTTTGTCCGGTTCCGGGACACTTTGGTCGCTTCCGGACACGCCCGTGTGACCAGCGCGCCCGCCGGTGAGATGGATCGTGAATTTGGAGCCGCGACCCGGCGTGCTGCTGAGGGTGAGCCCGTAATCGAGCGCGTCGCAGATGGCGAGCGCGATGGAGAGGCCGAGTCCCGTGCCGCCGTACTTCCGGTGCGTCTCCTCGTTGGCCTGCTCGAAGGGATGGAAGATCGCCTGCTGCCGTTCCGGCTCGATACCGATGCCGGTGTCCTGCACGTGAATGCGCAGGGGGACGCCGCTGCCGCCGTCGTCCACGGAGATCACGACGCTCCCCTGGTGCGTGAATCGCAGCGCGTTGCTCACCAGGTTGATGAGCACCTGCTTCAGCAGCACGCCGTCGGTCTCGATGGGCATCATGTCGTCCGGCACTTCCACGCGCAGCTGGACGCCGGCGTCGCGTGGTTGACCCTCGAGCTGCTCGGCGACGCTCTTCACCAGCTCGTCCACCGCGACGATGCCGCTGGTCACGGTGAGCCGTCCCGCTTCCACCTTCGCGATGTCCAGCACGTTGTTGACGAGCGACAGCAGGTGGCGGCCGTTCGCGGTGATGCGATCGAGGAACGCCACGTCGTCCGCCGACATCCGGCCGCCCTTGTTCTTGCGCAGGACGTTCGCGAAGCCGATGACCGAGTTGAGCGGCGTGCGCAGCTCGTGGCTCATGCGGGAGAGGAAATCGCTCTTCGCATGGCTGGCCGCTTCGGCCTCGTCGCGCGCGCGTAGGATCTCCGCCTCGTACTGCTTCTGCGCCAGTCGCCGCTCGATGATCGTGCCCACCTGATTGGCGATGACGAAGATCATCTGCGTGTGGCGCTCGTCGATCGCGCGCTGCTGAGTGATGCAGAATGTGAGCACGGCGACCACGTCGTTGCCGGAGAGGACGGGCACCGCGACGGCGGACTTGAAGCCGCAGCGCGCGGCCGCGGACAGGCGCGGAAAGCGCTCGGAGTTCAGGGCCGTGAGATCCTGGATCCATTCCACCGACTTCGTCTGCCACGCGCGGCCGGGAAGCCCTTCGCCCACGGCGTACCGTCGACCCTCGCCGGCGCGGATGAACTCCTCGCAGTCGAGCGTCGACTGCAGGTGATAGCTGACGCGGTGCATCTTGCGGCTGTCGTCCGACGTCTTCATCCACGCCTCGCAATACGACCATCCCGTCGCGGCGCACAGCGATTCGATGGTCCGCTGCAGCGCTTCCTCCAGGTCGTGCGCGGCGCTGATGGAGAGGCTGATGGAGTGCAGCAGCTTGAGGGCGGTCTCTTCGCGGCGCGTTTCCGTGACGTCGGCGCCGAGCGACGCGGTGCCGATGACGTCGCCGAGCGGCGTCCGCAGCACCGTGTGATCCCAGGAGATCATGCGGCGCGTGTGATCGCGGCAGAGGATTTCGCTCTCGTCCTTGGCGGGCAGGTCGCCGCGCGGGATGTGCTCGTAGAAGAGCGCGCGCGAGTGGTCGCCCGCGGGCACGCACCGGTCGAACCAGTTCTCGCCGATCAGCTCCGCGCGCGTCCAGCCGGTGAGGCTGACGAGGGCGTCGTTGCAGAACGTGACGATGCCGTGCGTGTCGAGACCGACGGCGACGAGGCGCACGGTCTCCAGCGTGGAGCGGAAGCGCTGCTCCGATTCGCGCAGCGCGTCCTCGATCTGCTTGCGCTCGGTGATGTCGCGCGAGCCGCAGATGATGGGGCCCGCGTCACTGGCCTCGGCGCTGGCGGCGCGCGCGGTGGTCTCGAGCCACGCGTACTCGCCGTCGTGCCGGCGGCAGCGCCAGACGGTGATCGCCGGCGCGCCGGTCCAGACCATCGCGCGTCGCCACAGCGCGGCCAGCGCGGCCGCGTCGTCCGGATGCGCGAACGTCGCCGGGTCCTTGCCGACGAGTGACCGCGGATATTCGCCGAGGAGCGCGGCGAAGACGGGGGACACGTAGCGGAAGGCGCCGTTGGCGTCGTGGCTGGAGATGAGGTCGACGACGTGCTCGGCGAGAATGCGCCGCGGCTGGTGTGGATCCGCCGCAGCGAGTGGCCGCGCCTTCCAGATCAGAAAGGCGATCATCGCCGCGGTGATCAGGGCAGCGGCGAGCATGATGGCGGTCGTGGTCCAGTTCTCCACGACTATAGGAGGGGGCGAGGTCGCCGGAAGTCACGCCCCGTGAGGGTCACGGGGAGAACTGCCGCGCTGCGCGCGGAAAACTGCCGCTGCGCGCGGAAAACTGCCGCGCTGCGCGCGGGGAGCTGACGCGGGGGAGTGGCCAGGGGCAGAATCGAACTGCCGACACGCGGATTTTCAGTCCGCTGCTCTACCAACTGAGCTACCTGGCCGGTTCGACCGAAGTCGAGCCGCGAAATTTAGCAGTTGTCCGCCGCAGGCGGCAGTTTTCGCGCGAAGCGCCGCGGTTCGCCGCCGCAGGCGTGCGGTTCTACCGTCTAGAAGGCGCGCGGAACTCATCCTACATTAGATGCGCAAAAGGTGAGACACGCTCTCGCCCCCCACCCCACCCACCGTCCCCTCATGATGATTTCACGTTGCATGCGGCTCTCCATCGCCGCGATGCTGACGCTGGCAGTCGTCGCCGGTCGCGCGCAGGCGCAAGGCGTCACGACGTCCGCGATCAGCGCCCGGGTCGTCGACGCGTCAGGGAATCCGCGTCAGATGGCCCGCGTCATCGCCGTGCACCAGCCCTCCGGCACCACCTA
>DATFHG010000098.1:0-9176 GCA_035248725.1 Gemmatimonadaceae bacterium
GATCCTGTCACCGTCGAAGAAGGTCTACATCGACATGCAGTACGACTCTTCGACGGTCGTCGGCCTGCATTGGGCGGCATACGTCCAACCGCAGACGACCTATGATTGGGATCCCGCCACGCTCAGCCCCGGCATCACCGAGAGCGACATCCTCGGAATCGAGGCGCCGCTCTGGTCGGAGACGATCCGCAACATCACCGCGGCGATGTACCTCGCCGTGCCTCGTCTGCCGGCCATGGCGGAAGTCGCATGGACGCCGCAGGCCGAGCGCAGCTGGAGCGACTTCCGACAGCGCATCGCGGCGCACGCACCCCGGTGGCGGTTGCTCGGCATCAACTACTTCCCATCGCCTCAGATCTCGTGGTTCTGATGGCGTCGGATCTCGCGGCGGTGAACGGCGCCGACACGGCATGGATGCTCGTGGCCACGGCGATGGTGCTCTTCATGACGCCAGCGCTGGGGTTCTTCTACGGCGGCATGGTGCGCTCGAAGAACACGCTCAACACGCTCATGATGAGCTTCGTCGCGCTCGGGTTCGTGGGCGTGGCGTGGGCGTTGGCCGGCTACTCGCTCGCGTTCGGAAACGCGAGCGGTCCATGGGTCGGTGGGTTCACGAACGCGCTGCTGCGCGGCGTCGGGCTGGAAGCCCACGGCACCATCCCGCACGTGTTGTTCATGGCGTACCAGGCGACCTTCGCGATCATCACGGCGGCGCTGATCTCCGGCGCCATCGTCGAGCGGATGCGCTTCGGTGCGTACATCGCGTTCATAACCGCCTGGTCATTGCTGGTGTACGCGCCCATCGCCCACTGGGTGTGGGGCGGTGGCTGGCTGATGAAGCTCGGCGCGCTCGACTTTGCCGGTGGGACAGTCGTGCACGTAAACGCGGCCGCCGCGGCATTCGTGGCGGCCATTCTGATCGGGCCGAGAAAGGACTATGCGCGTCAGGCGCTCGTGCCACATGACGTGCCGTACACGCTGCTCGGCGCCGGCGTGCTGTGGTTCGGGTGGTTCGGCTTCAACGCCGGCAGCGCGCTTGGCGCGAATGCGTCAGCGGGCCTCGCCTTCGCGAACACGCTCCTCGCCCCGGTCGGGACGTTGAGCGCGTGGACGCTCCTCGATCTGACGCGCGCGCGGAAGGCGACCGCGGTCGGTGCAGCCACCGCGATCGTCGTGGGACTGGTCGCGATCACACCCGCCGCGGGATTCGTCAGCCCGATTCTCGCGCTCGTCCTCGGCGCCGCCGCGGCGTTCCCGAGCTATTTCGCGATTCTGTACCGGGCGCGCACGCGTCTCGACGACTCGCTGGACGTATGCGCGGCGCACGGTGTCGGCGGCATCACCGGCGCGCTGCTCACCGGCGTGCTCGCGCAGAAGATCTGGAACAACGCTGCCGACGGCGCCCTGTTCGGCAACATCGCGCAGCTGTGGTATCAGCTGGCCGCGGTCGCCGCGACGATCGTCTACAGTGGCGCGATGACCTGGGTGATCTTGAAGGTCCTGGCCGCGGTGACGTCACTGCGTGCGACACACCGGGAAGAAGGCGTCGGCCTGGACGTCACGCAGCATGGCGAGGAAGCGTACAGCAGACTGGAAGGCGCGATCCTGATCCATGAGCGCCGGAGGGTCCCGAGATGAAGCTCGTCGTTGCCATCGTGCGACCGGAAAAATTGAATGACGTGCTCGAGGCGCTGTATCGCGCCGACGTGCGCGGACTCACGATCACACGCGTGCGCGGCCACGGCGGCGAGATCGAAGACGTCGAGACGTATCGCGGGATGACCGTGAAAGTCGAGCTGCACGACAAGGTGCGCCTCGAAATCGGCGTCTCGGACCACTTCGTCGAGCCGACGGTCCAGGCGATTCTCGGTGCGGCATCCACCGGCGACGTGGGCGACGGCAAGATCTTCGTACTGCCCGTGGAACGCGTGTACCGCATTCGTACGGGCGAGCAGGATCAGGCCGCCGTCACGCCGGTGGAACCTACCGCTCAGCCGTCAGACTGAGCTCCTGCCGGTACACGTCGCGCAGGCCGGCGATGTACTGATCCATCAGCTGCTGCATCGTCTGGTGTTCCGTCTTCACCTGCGAGCGGAAGTTCGAATCGGTAAGGAAGTGATACAGGACCGCGGCCTCGATCTTCGCATCCATGAGGAACGCGTTGTGGCCGAGGTCGTTGAAGTTGTCCGCGGTCATCTCGTACGTGTGATTCGCGGAATTCGAGCTTGCAATCGTGACGCCCAGGCCGGGAACGTCGCGGGAGAGATATCCCGTCTCCTCGTATCCGTTCGGTCGCCCGGGTTCGTCCTGCAAGCGCGGCGCGCCCAGCTTCTTCGCGTACGCGAAAAACAGCTCCTCGAGCGTGCCGAGCGTGATGCCGTCGCGGTATTCGCCGTAGCGCTGCAGCTCGACGTTGGTCCCGGTGGCCATGGCGGCGCCCTGAGCTGCATGCGTCACCATCGAGTCCATGTGCGCGAGATACACCTCATCGGGATAGCGCAGGTAGTAATCCACGACGGCGCGATCGGGCACGACGTTCGGCGCGATGCCACCTTCGGGGATGACGCCCTGCATCGAGGCCTCGGGCCGCAGCGTCGACCGCAGGTGATCGACCGACGAGTAGAACATCACCGCGGCCTCGAGTGCGTTGCGTCCGTTCCATGACTGCAGTTGATGCGACGGACGGCCTTTGAACACATAGCGCACTTCGTTGATGTTCAGGCAGCACACGCCGAACCCCGCATGCGCGCGTGACGTTCCGCCGCCCGTCCCGTGACTGCGCACCAGGATGTCCGTGCCCTGAAACAGGCCGGCCTTCTGCATCATCGTTTTGGTCGGCGGCCCTACTTCTTCGGCGGGCGTTCCGAACAGCTTGATGCGCCCGGGTACGCGCTTCTCGGTCATGTACTGCTGGAGCGCGCGAGCCGCGGCGATCGCGACCGGCGTCTGCGCGTTGTGCTGGTCGCCGTGAAAGGCTCCCTGCGTGCCGCGCAGCGCGTCGTACTCGCCGATGAGCCCGAGCGTGGGGCCATTCGTTCCGGCTGGCGAATCCCAGGTGGCCACGAAGGCGGTGGGAAGCGATGCGACTCCGGTATCGACGCGAAACCCGGCGGCGCGCAGCACCTTCGTCAGCGTGTCGACGGATTTGAATTCCTTGAATCCGACTTCGGGGTTGTGACCGATCCAATCGCTCAGCGCCTGAAGTCCGCCCTTCCAGTTGGACTCGACACTGGCGAGCACGCGATCGCGGTCGGCGTCGTTTCGCGATGCGAGACGCTCGGCGGTTCGGGCCGGGGCAAGCTGCGTCTGGAGGCGATCGATGGACTCGAGCACCGTTTTCGCCGCCTGGCGTTCCGTCGCGGTGGACTGGGCGCCTGCGGGAATCCGCGCGAGGGTGGACAGCGATGCAACCAGCGCGAGAGTGCGGATGCGCATCATGGATCTGTAGTTAGGGGGCTGCGAATGTGCAGCATACCCGGCCCGCACGGCAACTGCGCGCGGGGCATTCCAAGCGCAACGCCCCGCGAGTAGCGTCCAAGATGGGAATGCCGACGCCACTTCTTCTCTGCCTGTCCGCACTGCTGGCCTGTGGCGACAGCACGCCGCCGATCGCGGCCGTGCCTGGGGTCCTCGCCGTGCATGTCGTGGCGTCGGGGCTCAGCTCTCCGTTGTATCTCACGGCACCGGCGGGGGACGCACGGCTCTTCATCGTGGAGCAGGGCGGTCGCATTCGCGTCGTGAAGAACGGGACGCTGCTGCCGCAGCCCTACCTCGACGTGAGCGCCAGAATCAGCAGTGGCGGCGAGCGCGGTCTCCTCGGCCTTGCCTTTCATCCCGCGTTCGCCAGGAACGGCTACTTCTATGTGAACTACACCGACCCGCAGGGCAACACGAAAGTCGAGCGCTATCACGCGAGCCCCACGTCGGACGTGGCCGACGCGACGTCCGGATTCTCCATCCTCGCGGTCGCGCAGCCGTTCGCCAATCACAACGGCGGCGACGTCGTGTTCGGCGCCGACGGAATGCTCTACGTTGGCATGGGTGACGGGGGCAGCGGCGGCGATCCGCAGGGCAACGGCCAGAACAAGTCGACGTTGCTCGGCAAGTTGTTACGGCTGGACGTGGATGGCGGCACGCCGTATCGCGTTCCTTCCGACAATCCGTTCGTCGGCCAGGCGGGAGCCCGCGGTGAGATCTGGGCGCTGGGCTTGCGCAATCCGTGGCGCTTCGCGTTCGATCGCGTGGGAGGCACTCTCTACATTGCCGACGTCGGCCAGGGCTCCTACGAAGAGGTGAACGTCGTGCCGGCGACCACGGCCGGTGTCAACTACGGCTGGGTCATCATGGAGGGTCTGCACTGCTACAACGCAAGCAGCTGCAATCAGTCCGGACTGCGGTTGCCCGTGCTCGAGTATGACCATGGTGAAGGCTGCTCCATCACCGGCGGATTCGTCTATCGCGGCGCGGCCGTACCATCGCTGCGCGGGCACTATTTCTACAGCGACTACTGCACGGGCTTTCTCAAGAGCTTCCGTTTCGCGAACGGGTCTGCGACCGATCGGCACACCTGGGACGTCGGCAACCTCGGATCCGTATTGTCGTTCGGCGAAGATGCGGCTGGCGAGTTGTACATCCTCTCTGCCAACGGCTCCGTCTACAAGATCGTAACGCCCTGAGAACTTCAACTCGACACACGACCATGACTCATGTCCTTCCCGGCACCGCGAGAAATCTGCAGGCCGCTCTGGCGACGCTGTTGTTCGCGACGACGGCGCACACGCAGCAACCGACGAAGCGCGCCTTTCAGCTCGCTGACTGGTATCGGCTTGCGACGCTGAGCGCGCCGGCGATGTCTCCCGATGGCCAACGCATCGCGTTCACCGTCCAGACCGTGAATGAGAAGGAGAACAAGTACCATCGTGAGGTGTGGGTCGTACCCGTGGCTGGCGGTGCGCCGCAGCGGTTCACGTCGCCGAACACGGAAAGCTCCAATCCGCGCTGGTCTCCCGACGGCAGGTATCTGCTCTTCACGTCGCAACGCTCGGGCGGAAAGGGGAGCACGTGGATGCTCCGCATGGATCAGCCGGGCGGCGAAGCCTTTCAGAACGAGAATTTTCCGCGCGGCACATCGTTCCCCGCGAGTGCTGCATTCGCGGTCTGGAGCGATGCGGATACTGCGTCCGCGGACTCCTCGAAAAAGTCGGACGATCCGTTCGCGAAGATGCCGCCGATGGCGCGGCCGCCGTATGGCGCCATCACCCGTCCCGTCGACCCATCCCGCTTCGATGGCCGGCACATCTACGACATCCGGTACAAGTCCAACGATCAGGGCTTTCTGCCGGGTGCGCGCGAGGCGCGACGCTGGCATCCCGCCCAGATCTGGATGCAGAGTTTCGACGGTTCACCGAAGCGCAAGCTCACCGATACCCCGTACTCGCACCGTGGCGTCGCAGTCTCTCCCGACGGCCAGTGGGTCGCGTTCATCGCCGACGCCGAGCTTCGTCCCGATTCGGTGGTAGAGCTGCGGAACGACTCCATCGCGCAGCTGCCCTATGATCGGCGACGCGACGACGTCGACCGTAACAACGTCGACGTGTATGTCATGCCGATCGCCGGCGGAACGCCGCGCAAGGTTGCGTCGTTCTTCGGCGACGAGAGCGATCTGGTGTGGTCGCCGGACAGCAAACGACTCGCGTTCATCGCCGCCCCGGGCCGCATGAAGAGCGATCGCGTGTGGACGGTCGCGGCGACCGGTGGCACGCCGGACAACGCGCTCGGCGACTGGAAGTACGAGCCGAATACGATCCACTGGGACACCGATGGGAACATCACGATGGTCGCGGCGACCGGAGGCAGCAGCGGTGTGTTCCGGCTGAACCCGTCGTCGCACAAGCTCACGCAACTGCTGGGCGGCCGTCGTCGCATCAATAGCGCGAGCAGCGATGCCAGGGCGTCGAAGATCGCGTTCGTCGCCACGGATCTCACGCATCCCACCGAGCTATTTGTGGCGAACAGCGACGGCTCAGGGGAGCGTCGCCTCACCAGCTTCAATGACAGGCTGAACGCCGAGGTCGCATGGAGCGACGCGGAGCGATTCACCTATACCTCGGTGGGCGGACTCGAGATCGAGGGCTGGCTCATGAAGCCGTACGGCTACGAGGCCGGCAAGAAATATCCGCTGGCGCTGTACATCCATGGCGGCCCGCATTCGGCGTACGGTGAGAACTGGTTCGACGAATTTCAGAACCTCGCGGCCGCGGGCATGTTCGTTCTGTTCACGAATCCGCGCGGGTCCAGCGGCTACGGCGCTGACTTCACGTACAGCACGCGCGGACGCTGGGGTGCTGAGGATTATGAGGATCTCATGAAGGCGGTGGATATCGCCGCGCGCCGGCCCGACGTGGACTCCACCCGCATGGGCGTCACCGGCGGGTCGTACGGCGGATTCATGACGGCATGGGTGACGACGAAGACGAACCGCTTCAAGGCCGCCGAAGCCGATCGCATGATCAGCGATTGGACCTATTGGTATGGCGCGTCCGACGCGCAGGGGCTCACCGAGTTCGAGTTCTTCGGCAAGCCGTGGGACAACTTCGCCATGTACGACTCCTTGAGCCCGATCCGCCACGTCACGAACGTGAAGACGCCGACGCTCATCGTGCAGTCGGAGGACGACTTCCGCACGCCGATGGGGAACGCCGAGCTGTGGTTCGCCGCGCTGAAACGTGAGGGCGTGCCGGTGGAGCTGGTCCGCTACCCGCGCTCGACGCATGAGTTGTCGCGCAGCGGGGAACCGTGGCTCCTCGTCGATCGGCTCGGACGGATCAGACAGTGGTTCACGTACTGGCTGATCGACAAGAATTACGCGTCGCGCTAGAAGAGAGCGGTGGAGCGGTGGATATCGGTAGCTGCTACCGCTCTACCGCTCTACCACTCGTCTTTACCAGGCACCGAAGCACTTCGGCCACGCTCCATGCCTGCGCGATACACCCTCTCGGCGTGTACGGTGGTTCGGCGTCGAAGATCTCCGCGATCGTCCCGACGCCGAAGTCCGGGAGGTGCGCGATCAGACCGTCGAGGAATTTGCGGGCACCGGCATGGTCGTCTGGGTGCACCTTGAGCCAGGCGTCGATCCACGGTCCGATCAGCCACGCCCACACCGTACCTTGATGATATGCCGCGTCGCGCGCACGTAAATCGCCGAAGTAGCGCGACTTGAAGTCGGGATGATCGGGTGACAGCGAGCGCAGACCCACGGGCGTGAGCAGCTTCTTGTGCACGACGGACAAAACGCTCTCCCAGCGCGAAGCATCGAGCACGGGATTGGGGAGTGAGATCGCGAACACCTGGTTGGGACGACACGCCGCGTCGTCACCGTCCGGGCCGTCGATCACGTCGTACAGATACCCCTTCTGCTCCATCCAGAAGCGACGATTGAACGATTCGTGCACGCGCGCGGCGAGATCGGCGTAACGCCTGGATGCGCCGTGGTCGCCAAAATCACGCTCCCATCCTGAGAGCAGGCAAAGCGCGTTGTACCAGAGCGCGTTGATCTCGACCGCCTTGCCGCGCCGCGGGGTCACCACCCAGCCATCTACCTTGGCGTCCATCCACGTCAGCTGGTAACCGTCCGCGCCCTGGTGCAGCAACGCGTCCGCATGGTCGACGCCGATGCCGAACCGTGTGCCGGCGATGTGCGCCTCGGCGATGCGGCGCATGGTCGGCAAGACCTCCTCCACGAGCGTCCAGTAGCCCGTGACGTCCGCGTATCGCTGGATCGCATGGAAGAACCACAGCGTGGCGTCCGCCGTGTGGTACAATCCCTCGTCGCTGCCGTCGGGAAAGAGATTCGGAATGAGGCCGTCGCGTACGTACTGCGCGAACGTCCGCAGGATGAATCCGGCCTCCCGATGCCGGCCCGTCGCCAACGTCAGCCCCTCTAGGCTGATCATCGTGTCGCGGCCCCAGTCGGTGAACCAGTGATAGCCCGCGATCACGGTGCGCAGCTCGTCCCCGACGGCGGCGGCGCGAACCGTGTCACGCAGGCGGCCCACGGGCTTGATCACGAACTGGTCGGCGGCCAGCACGAGCTGCGCGGTATCGGAATCCTTGCCGTCCAGGGCGGCGCCGGAGATGAGACGCATGGCGCGCTCGCGGGCGACAGCGAACGACTCCTCGGCGGACAAGGCGCGCATCATGTCGATCTCTTCCGTCGACGCGATGATCGCCGCGGATTCGCCCTGCGCAAGCTCGATGGTAAACGTCCCGGGCGACCACAGTGCGCCGCGCGCGGTAAAGCCGCGCGATTCCTCCACGGCAAACTGAATCTGCTCCCGGCGCTGCTCGCCGAGGACGAATGCCACGTGGCCCTCCACGGCGACACGCAGCGGCGGGTATCCCGACGCCGTCAGCAGAAAGTGGTCGCCGTGCGAGGTAAAGGCGTAGTCATGCTGCAACGGCGCCGAGACGCCGGTCTCGTAGCCGCGAAAGTGCACGGCCGGCATCGCCCGGAGTGTCGCGCGCGCTCCGGCAACCAATCGATACTGGATGATCGTGGTATTCTGCCGATGCGGCATCACGATCCGCTTTTCGATCGTCGTGCCATCGGTCTCGTACCGCCACGTGGGCACGCCGGAGTCCAGTGCGAAGGCCGTGATGCGTTTGGCGTCCAGGCCGTCGTCGATCGCGTTCAACATCACCGTGCGCCCGAAGGGATTCTGCAGCGCGGCGACCAGCAAGCCGTGATAGCGCCGGGTGATGACGCCGGCCACCGTGCCCGAGCTGTACCCACCCATGCCGTTCGTGACGATCCATTCGTGATCGATGAGTTTGTCGTGCGCTCCGTTGGCGACGGGCACGCGACAGACTGGCAGTGCGACGACGGACGCGCGCTTCATGCGTCGAACCCGAGCAGCGTCGCCGACTCGGCGGGAATGCACCACTCGCCATCCTCGGACTCGAGCGGCGCGGCGCCGCGGCCACCGTAACAGGCGTCGTCGCTGTACCACAGGCGTGTCCAGCCAGCCGACTTGTCGGGCGCGGCGAGCAGTGGCTCCGGTGCGACGTCGAGCCGCAGGTCTGCACCCAGGTTCACGACGAGCAGCCGATCGTTGCCGTCTTCGGCGAAAAAACGCAGCACGAACGCGGAGTCGCTGAGCACGGCACCGTCGCATCGC
>DATFHG010000099.1:0-63222 GCA_035248725.1 Gemmatimonadaceae bacterium
ACGCCCCAAGATGAACTCTCCCGAGGCCTCGAGCCTCCTGAAGGGCCGTGAGAGACCATCACGTCGATAGGCCGCCCGTGGACGCGTGGCAACACGCTCCGAGCGAAGCGGTCCTAATCGCCCGTGCGGCTTGACTACTCCGTTTCGGGTCGCAAGACCCATGGAGTAATCCCGCAGAGCACGCAATTCATTGATTCAATCTTTGAGGATTCGCGATCACACGATCACCACATTTCCCGTTTTCATCTTTTGACAATCGAAAACGCTGGCGACTAGAGCGCAGGGGCCACACCCGTTCCCATCCCGAACACGGCCGTTAAGCCCTGCAGCGCCGATGGTACTCCGCCCGAGAGGGCGCGGGAGAGTAGGCCGTCGCCGGCATCTCTACACAAAAAGCCTCTGCTCACCAGCAGGGGCTTTTTCGTTTCTACGTGTAGCTTGTCCAGATGACCAGAGCGGGAATCATCACCGTCGCCGGAAAACCGAACGCCGGAAAGTCCACGCTCCTCAATCGCATGATCGGGCAGAAGCTCAGCATCGTCAGCCCGAAGCCACAATCCACCCGCGATCGCGTCGTCGGCATCCACACCACGGCCGACACGCAGATGGTGATTCTCGATACGCCCGGCCTGCTCAACCCGAAGTACGCGCTGCAGCAGGCGATGCGCGGCACCGCACTGCAGGCACTCGACGACGCCGACGTCATCCTGTACGTCGTCGACGCGACGGAAGGCGACATGCCGCCTCTCACGCAAGCCGCCGGACTCGAACGAGAGCCGCGAGCTCCCGTCCTGACGGTGCTCAACAAATCCGATCGGCTCAGCGTCCGCGAACGGGAGGACCTGCGATCGCACGTCCCGAACGCGTTCGTGATCTCGGCTGCTAACGGCGACGGCGTCGACGCTCTGCTCGCACACGCCGCGCACATGCTGCCGGAAAGTCCATTCCTCTATCCCGCGGACGAGATCAGCACGCAACAGGTGCGCTTCTTCGTCGCCGAGTTCATCCGCGAAACTGCACTCGAGCTCCTGAGCGACGAAGTGCCGTACAGCGTGGCCTGCGAGATCGAGGAGTTTCGAGAGGATCGGACACCGCTCTACATTCGGGCCGTTCTGCACGTGGAGCGCGACAGTCAGAAGCGCATTCTCATCGGCGCCAAGGGTCAGCAGATCCGGAAGATCGGACAGGCCGCGCGCGCGAAGGTCGAGACGTTTCTCGAGACCGCCGTATATCTCGATCTCTGGGTGAAGGTGCTTCCGAACTGGCGGAAAAACGCGTCCGCGCTCGCTCGACTTGGTTATCGTCTCCAGCAACCGTCTGAATCATGACGCCTCCCACGCCTGCCAAGCTGTCCGCGCAACTCCTGGCGATTCTCGTGTGCCCCAAATGCCGCGGCAAACTCGACTATCGCGAGGCGGAATCCGTGCTTGACTGCCGAACGTGCAGGCTTCGCTATTCAGTACGGGACGGGATCCCGATTCTCCTGATCGAAGAGGCGGTGCCGCTTTCCTAAGTGCGGCGTCGTCGCAAGTATTGGCGGCGTAGAGGTTTGACTGGGATTGGCGCCAGTCCTATCTTGGCGGCAACCCAGCCCCAGAGTACGGTTTGTCCGCGAGCGTGGCGAAACCCACATCGGTCGTTTTTGCACCACGCGATCATCCGTTGCCCGACGCGGTGGACCGCTGGCTGCGTGGACTCGAACTCCCCGTCGCACGCGTTCGCAGTGCGGACGAGCTGATGACACTCGCGTTGCGCGGTCGCCCGCGCGTCGTTGCGTTCGACGCGCGCGACGGAGCCGGATCGCTCGTCTGGGAAGCGTGCCGTCGGGTGAAGGCGGATTCGTACACGAGTGTCGTCCCGTGCTTCATCATCGTTGGCAATTCGCCCGAGGATTTCAATGCGGCGTTCGAGTCCGGCGGGGACGAGGTCGTGCGTGAGAACGACGTCGCTCGTGAAGTGCTGACGCGACTCGAGGCGATGCTGCGACGCTCTGATCGTGACCTCACCGTGCATCCATCCACCCGACTCCCCGGCGCCGTCGAGATCGAGGCGGCAGTCCAGCGACGGCTGATGGCGGGCGAGCTGTTCGCGATGTGTTACGCGGATCTCGACCACTTCAAGGAATTCAACGATCGGTATTCCTACTACGATGGCGACCGCGTCATCCGGATCCTCGCGAAGATTCTCCACGACATCGTGAAGGGATCGTGCGCGGAGGCGGGGTTTGTCGGCCACATCGGAGGTGACGACTTCATCTTCGTGATTCCGGTCGCCGCGGTCAACGAAGTGTGCGCGGAGATCGTGAACGTGTTCGATACGCTGATCCCGTTTCAGTATTCGGAACAAGATCGGCGCGCAGGTTACTTTTTCGGGAAGGATCGACGCGGTCAGTTGCATCGAGTACCCCTCATGACCGTGTCGATCGGTGTCGTCACGAACGAACGACGGCATTTCACTCATGCCGCTCAGGTGAGCGAGCTCGCCACTGAAATGAAGAGTTACGCGAAAACGCTGCCTGGCTCCGTCTTCTCCATCGATCGGCGTACCGACGCGTCGCCACTCGACGGCGAACATCACGTTGCGGTCACGGGAACCACCGCGGGCGCGGCCACACTCGGCAATCCTGGCGGTGGGACGCGATGAACGTCTCGTGCCCAGAGTGCCGATCCGTTTTTCGCGTGGACCCGGCGAAAGTCCCGGTGAACGGCGTGCGGGCGCGGTGCGCCGTGTGTGGTGGCGTCATTACGGTGTCCCGCGACGGGGCCATGGCGGATGAATTCACGCCTGGCGCACCGGCAACTACCCCTAGCGTGCCAGGCATGCACTTCGGGACTGCACCGACGCCAGTCATCGGACAGCCTGCCGCGATTCCGCCTGCAGCACCGCCGACTCCACCGCGACCAGTCGCTACGCCGTTCGTACCTCCGCCCGCACCGGCTGCCGCTCCGACACCGCGAGCGTCCACGCCGGCAATACCCGCGTTTCCGGGTCGGCCTTCGATGGGCATACCGATGCCCTCCATGCCACCGGCGCCGACGTCGGCTCCGACGCCGGTAGCACCTCCCGTCATTCCGCCGCGTCCGGCGCCGACGTTTGCGCCCCGGCCACCGGCCAATCCGACCCCGGCGATGGGATCGCCAGCGGCTGGAGCCGCGGCGGGATTTCCCCGACCGTCGGTACCAGCGGCGCCAATTCCGCGACCGGCTGCGCCACCCATGCCGCCCACGCCGGCCAGTCCGCCACCCCCGGCACCCTTGGCTCCGCCGCCGACCATGCGCGCGCCGACGCCCGCGGCCCCGCCATCGATGCCGCCCATCGCCCCGCCGCGCGCATCGGTGTCGACACAGATGCCGATTCCACCGCGGCCCGCTGCTCCCGCGGCGCCGCCGATGATGCCAGCGCCGGCGCGCCCAGCGGCGCCTGCGACTCCGATGCCAGCTGCTGTCCCGCCGCCACCCGTCGCACCGCGTCCGGCAGCGCCCCCGCCCGCAGCGATGCCAATGCCGCGTCCTGCCACGCCGGCGGGCGCCGCGGGGGGCGCGCGTCCCATCAATCCATTTCTCGCCAACGATCCGAACGCCAAAGCTCGGCGCCTGGCGCGCGCGTTGATCTCCGATCTCATCTCATACTTTCCGCAGAAAAAGGAAGAGGGTCTGCGCGACGGCACGCTCAAGGAGCTGTTCCGCGAAGAGATCAAGAAGAGCTACGAGGAATTCGTCGAGCAGATCGGGAAGGAATTCGCCGAGACGACGACGCATTTCGTGGATGCGCTCAACGAGATTCTCGCCGGTGGTCAGCCCGTGTTCAGCGGGAGAAGCGGGGTAGAGTAGAGCCGCCGGTACGAGTAGCTTTCGCCGAAGAATCGAGGACACGAGCCGTCCGCAGATCGCGCGACGGCTCGTCGCGTAAGAGATGGCCGGCAGATGAGAGGAGTGCGGCATGGCGGACAGTGAACGCACACGCGCGCTGCGTGAGCACGAGGCACAGCTCGCGGAGTTGGGGAGGTATCTTTGACATTCCCGCGAAACGGGAGACGCTGACGCGTCTCGAGACACAGATGGCGGACGCGGGCTTCTGGACGAACCAGGAGCAGGCCCGCGGCGTCGTGCAGCAAGTCAAGTCGCTCAAGGGCTGGGTCGAGTCCTTTGCCGCGATCGAGCAGCGACTGAAGAGCGCCAGTGAGCTGGCCGGGATGCTCGACGCGGAGCCCGATGACGATATGGGCGCGGAGCTGGACGCCGATGTCCGCACACTGTCCGCCGATCTGGAAGCGTTCCGGCTCAGATCACTGCTGAGCGGCCCCGACGATGCCCGCGACGTTCAGCTGGAGATTGCCGCGGGCGCGGGCGGCACGGAGGCCCAGGATTGGGCGCAGATGCTCATGCGGATGTACACGCGCTGGGCCGAACGCAAAGGCTTCAAGGTCGAAATTCTCGACATGAGCGAGGGCGAGGAAGCCGGCATCAAGGGCGCCGTGCTCGAGATCAAGGGCGAGTACGCCTTCGGATTTCTCAAGGCGGAGACGGGTGTGCATCGGCTCGTGCGTCATTCGCCCTTCGACTCGCAGGGCCGCCGCCATACGAGCTTCGCGTCCGTATTCGCGTATCCCGTCGTGGATCAGGAGATCAACGTCGAGATTCGCGACGAGGACATCAAGATGGACGTGTTCCGCGCATCGGGCGCCGGCGGACAGCACGTGAACAAGACGAGTTCGGCGGTGCGCCTCACGCACCTCCCGAGCGGCATCGTCGTGGCGTCGCAGCAGGAACGCTCGCAGCACAAGAACATCCAGACGGCGATGAAGATGCTGAAGAACCGTCTGTACAATCTCGAGGCGGAGAAGCAGGCGAAGAAGAAAGCCGAGATGGACTCCGCCAAATCGGACGTGAGCTTCGGCAGCCAGATCCGCAGCTACGTGTTCCAGCCGTACACGATGGTGAACGACCTGCGCACCGAGCTGAAGATCCCCGACGTGCACGGTGTCATGGACGGCGACATCGATCCGTTCATCGAGGCGTACCTGAAGCAACAGACGTCGCGCGGCTGATGAGCGACGATCTCAACTTCGTGCAGAAGGCGCGACGCGAGAAACTCGACGCGCTGATCGCGCGCGGCATCGCACCATACGCGTATCGTTTCGCGCCGACACACGACGCGGCGACGGCGCTCGCCGCTTTGCCGTCCGACGCGGGGGAGCACGATGGGCCGGTTGTCATGCTCGCGGGCCGACTGGTGGCGTGGCGGGCGCACGGCAAGACGGCGTTCGCCCATCTCGCCGACAGCTCCGGGCGGATTCAGTTGTACTTTCGCAAGGATGCGCTCGGCGACGACGCGTGGTCCGTGCTGGAGCTGCTGGACATCGGTGACGTACTGGGTGTCCAGGGCAACCTGTTCCGTACGCGCACCGGCGAAGTAACGGTGCGCGCCGAGTCGTACACGCTGCTGGCCAAGTCGCTGCGACCGTTGCCCTACGGCAAAGAGGAAGTGGTGGACGGCAAGGTGGTGCGTCATTCGGGGTTTTCGGATCCCGAGCAACGCTATCGCCAACGTTACGCCGACCTCGCCGTCCATCCCGAAGTGCGGACGCTGTTTCGCGCGCGCGCACGCATGATCAGTGCGTTACGCGCCTCGCTCGAAGCGCACGATTTTCTCGAAGTCGAGACGCCGGTGCTGCAACCGCTCTACGGCGGTGCAGCCGCGAAGCCCTTCACGACGCATCACAACGCGCTGGACATGCCGTTGTACCTCCGCATCGCGGACGAGCTCTACCTCAAGCGATTGATCGTCGGCGGGCTGGATCGGGTGTACGAGATTGGGCATGACTTCCGGAACGAAGGCATCGATCGAACGCACAACCCGGAATTCACGATGCTGGAGTTCTACCAGGCATACGCGGACTACGAGGACATGATGTCGCTCGTCGAAACGCTGGTGGTCGAAGCGGCGCGCGCGGTGTCAGCGGATCCATCATTTCGCGAGAGTGTGCCGACGCTGAAGCCGCCGTTTCCGCGCGTGCGCTGGGTGGAATCGCTGAACAAAGCGTTCGGCGATGTGGACGTCATGTCGCAGAGCGACGACTGGCTGCGTCACACCGCGCGTGGCCTGGCCGTGAGTAACGTCGATACGCTGAGTCGCCCGAAACTCCTGGACGAGATGTTCCAGGCGACGGTGGAACGCAAGCTGGAACAGCCGACATTCGTGCTGGACTATCCGGTGGAGCTGTCGCCGCTCGCCAAGCCGAAGCGGGGAAACCCGGCGCTGACGGAGCGTTTCGAGCTGTTCGCAAACGGCCGGGAGCTGGCGAACGCGTTCAGCGAGCTGAATGACCCCATCGATCAGCGGCGCCGCCTCGAGGCACAGGCCAAGCTCCGCGCCGAGGGAGATGAAGAGGCGACCGGAGTGGACGAGGACTATCTGCGCGCGCTCGAGTACGGCATGCCACCGGCCGGCGGTGTAGGAATGGGCGTGGATCGTCTTTTCATGTATCTCACCGGCACCGCGAACATTCGCGACGTGATCCTCTTCCCAACGCTGCGCCCGGAATGACACGCCTCGAGCTGCACATCGCGTGGAGATACCTTCGCAGCCGCCGCGGCTCCAGGCTGCTGTCGCTGATCAGCACGATCGCGATCGGCGGCGTGATCGTGGGGGTCGGAGCGCTGATCCTGATCATCGGCGTGATGAATGGCCTGCAGACGGACCTGCGGGAGAAGATCCTGATCGGCAGCCCGGACCTGCGCGTGCTGACCTATGGCGAAGATCTCGCCATGGCGGGGTGGGACACGATCGTACCGCGCTTGCGTCGCATGCCGCACGTCGAAGCTGCCTCGCCCTTCGTACACACGCAGGCGCTGATCACCGCCGGCCACGACTACAGGGAAGGCGCGTTCGTGATGGGTATCGTTCCGTCGCAACCCGGGTTGAAGGAGGTGACCTCGATCCGACACACGGCGCGCGCGGGCGATTTCACGTTCCGTACGTCCAGCGGGCGACAGAATGGCGTCGTACTTGGCAGCCGCCTCGCTGCGCGTCTCAACATTGCCGTCGGGGTCGACTCCCTCACCATGGTGTCCATCGATGCCGCGAAGGTGAGCCCGGTGACCGGCACGCTCACGCCGACGATCCGGAAGTTCGAGATCACGGGGATCTTCGACACCGGCATGTTCGAGTACGACGAGCATTATGTCGTCATGGGGCTGTCCGCCGCGCAGGAGCTCGCGGAGATGGGGAGTGCGGTGACCGGCATCGAAGTGCGCACGACGAATCGATGGGAGGCGTCAGGGGTGGCGCGGGCGATCGCCGATACGCTCGGCTTTCCGTATCGCACAGAGGACTGGCAGCAGCAGAACTCGCAGCTCTTTCAGGCGCTCAAGCTGGAAAAGCTCGGCATGGCGGTGATCCTGCTGCTCATCGTGCTGGTCGCGGCGTTCAATATCGTCAGTACACTCACGATGGTGGTGACGGACAAGACGCGGGAGATCGGCATTCTCAAGGCGATGGGCATGTCCGCCAGATCCATCCGGCGCATCTTCCTCGCGCAGGGGGTCGTGATCGGGCTCGTGGGAACGCTGAGCGGATTCGTGCTCGGCATCGTGCTGTCGCTGTCGCTCGACCGTTATCGCCTGATCCCCTTGGACCCGTCCGTATATTTCATCGATCACCTGCCCGTCGAGACGCGTCCGCTCGATGTTGCGTGGATCGTGCTGGCGAGTCTCGCGATTGCGGCGCTCGCGACGCTCTATCCGGCGGGTCAGGCCGCGCGGTTGTATCCCGTCGAGGCGATTCGACACGAATGATGGTGCTGGAGGCGACTGATCTCACGAAGACATTCGTCGGCGGTGACGGTGGACTGCTGACGGTGCTCGATGGCGTGTCGCTGCAGGTCGAACGCGGAGAGATGGTCGCGATCCTCGGCGCGAGCGGCGCGGGGAAAAGCACACTGCTCAACCTGCTGGGCGCGCTGGATCGTCCCACGCGCGGGAGCGTCGCCATCGCCGGGGCCGGTGTGGACGGGCTCGGCGACGAAGCGCTCGCGCGTCTGCGGAACCGGAGCGTCGGTTTCGTGTTCCAGTTCCACCATCTGCTGCGCGAGTTCAGCGCGCTCGAGAACGTCATGATGCCGCTGCGCATCGCGGAGTGGGACGTTCCCCGCGCGGAGCGACGCGCGTCGGAGTTGCTGACGCGGGTGGGACTCGCTGGTCGCATGTCGCACCGGCCCGCGGCGCTGTCCGGTGGCGAGCAGCAGCGCACGGCGGTCGCGCGCGCGCTGGCGCTCGATCCTGCGGTGCTGCTCGCGGACGAACCGTCGGGGAACCTGGATCATGCGAACGCCGAGCGTCTGCACGACCTGTTCGAGGAACTGTCACGCGACCTCGACATCGCGATGGTGATCGCGACGCACAATCGATCGCTCGCGGGCCGCGCGGATCGTGTGCTGGTGCTCGAAGACGGACGGTTGATGGAAACGACGGTCGGTGAGGCGGTGCCCTGATGGTCTGCGACAACTGCGGTGAACGCGAGGCGGCGGTGCACCTGACGACGATCGTGAACAACGAAGTGCGTCAGCAGCATCTCTGCGAAAAATGCGCGGCCGAGCGGGGCGTCGAGACCTCGGTGGCGAAGGACGCGAGCAAGCATCCGCTCGGCGACTTTCTGCATGCCGTGCAGCAGCAGCTCACCGTGCCCTCGTCGGATAGCGGACGTTGTACCTTCTGCGGCTCGACGATGAGCGACTTTCGCGCGACCGGACGCTGGGGATGCGCGCGGTGTTACACCACGTTCGAGCCGAGCATGCGCGAGCTGCTGCGACGGGTGCATGGCAACTCGCGCCACACGGGGCAGCAATACGAGGCGCCGCAACCGGAGCTGGATGAGAAAGCGACGATCCTCGGTGAGCTCAAGGAGCGTCTGCGTCGCGCGATCGAGAGCGAACAGTTCGAGTTAGCGGCCGATCTGCGCGACAGGATCAGGGTGATGGAATGACGAGAGCGGCCGACGGGCGACGGGAAACAGGCGACAGGATGCGCACAGTGGGCGACGAGTTCCGGGGAAGGGGCGGCGGGACGCGCACCATGGGCGACGGGGGCGTGCGATGATCGATCTCTCGCTCCTTCCCGATGGTGGTGTGCGATGGCTGGATGCGTCGGGGCCACACTCGGACATCGTGCTGTCCACGCGCGTGCGGCTCGCCCGGAACGTGGAAGGCTTTGCCTTCACGGGTCGGGCGCGGGATGGCGAGCGGTTGCGCGTGTTGTCGCAGGTGCGGGAGGTGTTGCCGGGTGTCGAGGGGATGAAGGACAACGTGCTGTTCCGCGTCGATGAGCTGTCGCCGGTAGACCGCGCGCTGCTGCACGAACGTCACCTGGTGAGCAAGGAGCTCGCAGGACTGGACGCGCAGCATCCGTTGCGAACGGGCGCCGCCGTGTTCCTGGCGGACCGACTCGGCGTGATGGTCAACGAAGAGGATCATCTGCGGCTGCAGGCGCTGCAGTCGGGCTTCGCGCTGCAGCAGGCATATGCGGCGCTCGAGGCGTTGGAGCGTTCGCTCGGCGCACGCGTGCCGTTCTCATTCCATCCGGAGTTCGGCTATTTGACGGCTTGCCCGACAAATGTCGGCACCGGCTTGCGCGCTTCCGTTCTCATCCATCTGCCGGGCCTCGTGCTGACGAAAGAGATCGGAAAAGTGCTCGCCGGCCTGCAGCAGATGGGACTGACCTATCGCGGACTGTACGGCGAAGGCAGCGAAGTGGTGGGGAATTTCTTCCAGATCTCGAATCAGACGACGCTGGGCAGCGCGGAGGACGATCTCCTCGACAAGCTGCTGCGCGTAGTGGCGCATGTGATCGAGCGCGAGGAAGAAGCGAGAAAAGTATTGCTCCGCGACGCGGGCTATATTATTGAAGACAAGCTTTGGCGGGCGTACGGCACGCTGCGATATGCGCGGAGCCTGACGTTCGAAGAGGCGATGAATTACTTGAGCGGCGTCAGACTGGCCGTCGGGCTGAAACTGATCGACGGCCTCAGTGTATACACCCTCAACAAGCTCCTGATCTTCTCACAGGCTGCGCACCTCGCTTACGCCGAGGGTCGCACGCTTTCAGAGAGCGATACCAACCTGGCGCGCGCACGGTATGTGCGTACCACCCTGGAAAGGGAGTCGGGCTCGGTCGCGTAACTCCAAGACGATCCCGAACTTGAGGGCATCATGAACGGCTACAATTTCACGGAGCGAGTCCGGAAGGTCCTCGCGATGGCCCGGGAAGAGGCAGCCCGCCTTCACCACGAATACGTGGGGACGGAGCACATCCTTCTCGGCCTCATTCGCGAAGGCGAGGGCGTGGCCGCCACCGTTCTGCAGAATCTCAACGTGGAGTTGGACGAGATTCAGCAGAAGATCGAGGAGACGGTCAAGAAGGGAAAAGCAGCGCAGGCGACGGGTCCGGATCTGCCCTACACGTCGCGCGCGAAGAAAGTGCTCGAGCTGGCGATGAGTGAAGCGCGCGAGCTCGGACATTCGTACGTCGGCACGGAGCATTTGCTGCTGGGCCTGCTTCGCGAGGAGAAAGGGATCGCGGCACAGGTGCTGACGGATGCCGGCGTGAATCTCGAGGCGGCGCGGGCGGAAACGCTGCGTATCCTCGGCACGGACGTACAGGCTCAGGGCTCGGGCGGTACGCAGCAGCCGTCTGGCACGCCGCCGGCCGCTCCACAAAAGGGCGAGAAGAAGTCCAAGACGCCCGCGCTGGATCACTTCTGTCGCGATCTCACCCAGCTCGCCGCGGAAGGACAGCTGGATCCGACGATCGGCCGCTCGAAGGAGATCGAGCGCGTCATGGAAGTGCTGACGCGCCGGAAGAAGAACAATCCAGTCCTGATCGGCGAACCGGGCGTCGGCAAGACGGCCATCGTCGAGGGGCTCGCGCAGCTCATCGCGAACGGCGAATGCCCGGAGTCATTGCGCGACCATCGCGTCCTGTCGCTCGACATGGCGGCGGTGATTGCCGGCACGAAGTACCGCGGCCAGTTCGAGGAGCGGCTCAAGGCCGTGATGAACGAGATCGCGCAGAACAAGAACATCATCCTCTTCATCGACGAGCTGCACACGCTCGTGGGCGCGGGCGCCGCGGAAGGCGCCATCGACGCGTCCAACATGCTCAAGCCCGCGCTCGCCCGCGGCGAGCTGCAGTGCGTCGGCGCGTCCACGCTCAACGAGTACCGGAAGTACATCGAGAAGGACGGTGCGCTCGAGCGGCGCTTCCAGACGGTCATCGTGGATCCGCCGTCGGTGGACGAGACGGTCGAAATCCTCAAGGGTTTGCGCAAGAAGTACGAGGATCACCACAAGGTCTCCATCCCCGACGACACGCTGTGGTCGGCGGCGAAGCTCTCGGAGCGTTACATCACCGACCGCTTCCTGCCGGACAAGGCGATCGACGTGATCGACGAAGCGGGCGCGCGCGCCCGGCTCGCGGCGCAGGCGCCGCCGCCGGAAGTCGCGGAGCTCAAGGGATCACTCGAAAAGGTGAACCTCGAGAAAGAAGCTGCGGTGCGCGATCAGAACTTCGAGCGCGCGGCGTCGCTGCGTGACAAGGAGCGCGAGCTGCAAGGCGATATCCGGAAGAAGCAGGAGGAGTGGGAGAAGCGGCGGCAGTCGCATCGCCCGGAGCTCGGCGAAGAAGAGATCGCGTTCATCGTGAGCCGCTGGACGGGCATCCCGGTGACGCGTCTGCAGGAAGCCGAGACGTCGCGCCTGCTGCGGATGGAAGACGAGATTCACCACACGGTGATCGGGCAGGAAGAGGCGATCCGGGCAATCGCGCGCTCGATCCGTCGCAGCCGCGCGGGGCTCAAGGATCCGCGCCGACCCATCGGCTCGTTCATCTTCTCGGGTCCCACCGGCGTGGGCAAGACCGAGCTCGCGCGCGCGCTCGCGAAGTTCCTCTTCGCCGACGAGTCCGCGCTGATCCGCGTGGACATGAGCGAGTACATGGAGAAGTTCTCCGTGTCGCGGCTCATCGGCGCGCCTCCGGGCTACGTCGGCTACGAAGACTCGGGCACGCTGACCAAGGCCGTGCGTCGCAAGCCATACAGTGTGATCCTCCTCGACGAGATCGAGAAGGCGCACCCCGACGTGTTCAACATCCTGCTGCAGGTGCTGGACGAGGGACACCTCACGGACAACTACGGCCGCGTCATCGACTTCAAGAACACGGTCGTGATCATGACGTCGAACGTGGGCGCGCGGGACATCACGAAGAACAAGACCCTTGGCTTCAACTCCGGCGATACGCGCATGACCTTCGAGCGCATGTCGGAGAAGGTGAAGGAGGAGTTGAAGAACGTCTTCAACCCAGAATTCCTGAACCGTGTGGACGACACGATCGTCTTCCACCCGCTCGACCGGACACACATCGCGTCGATCGTCCAGATCCTGCTCAAGGACGTTCGTAAGCGTCTGGCGGAAGAGGAGCTGACGCTGACGTTGACGGAGGCGGGTGTCGACTTCCTCGTGAAACACGGCTACGACGAGGCGTACGGCGCGCGTCCGCTGCGCCGCGCGATCCAGCGCTACATCGAGGATCCGCTGTCCGAGAAGATCCTGGTCGGCGAATTCTCCCGGGGCGACGAGATCGAAGTCGACGTGTCGCAGGACGGAAACAAGCTGGACTTCCGGGTCCTGACACCGACCGCCAATAACGCGTAGGTCACGCACGAGAGAATGGCCGGCGGGAGCGAATCCCGCCGGCCATTGCCGTGTATATTGCAGCAATGTTCAGAGTTGCAAGCACTTCCGTCGCTCTGCTGTTGGGGGCGACGCTGCTTCACGCACAGGAATCGGCCGTAGCGGGCGCGTGCGCGCGCCCGGACAGCGTCGCCTTCCGCGGCAACGCCCGGGTGAGCGATCCGGCGCTCCGCGGCGACGTCGGGATCACTCCCGGCAGCGAGCTGAACTACCGCACGCTGCAGCGTGCGATCAAGAATCTCTACGCCACCACGCAATTCGAGGACATACGAGTTCATTGCGACGTGGCCGCGGGTCGTGCGATCCTCGCGTTCGAGCTCAAGGAACGAGAGCTGTTGGGCGACGTGGATGTGCGCGGCGCGGAGCGCGTGAGCGGCACCACCCTGCGGGACCAGGTGGATCTGCTGATCGGACGGCCCATCGATCCCTCGCTCGTCGCGCGTTCGATCGCGCGGATGGATTCGATCTACGCCGCGAAGGGTTTCTATCTCGCACGCGTGCGCGCGGAAACGACGCAGGTGGCCACTGGCGCGAAAATCACGTTTGTCGTCGAGGAAGGGCAGCGCATGGCGGTGTCCGGCGTCCGCGTCGACGGCAACAGCAAGATCGGCGATCGGGAGATCGTCAGCGCCATGGCGACGAAACCCGAAGGGTTCTGGTGGTGGCGCAAGGGCGAATTCGACGACAACAAATACGCGGCGGATCTCACGGAACACATTCCGCAGACGTACGGGCGTCACGGCTTCATCGACATGACGCTCACCAAGGACACGCTCGTGGTCGATCGCGCGCGCGGCAAGGCGCTGGTGGACGTCGGCGTCAACGAGGGTCCGCAATACGTGGTCGGCGACTTCGAGGTCAACGGCGCCCGGCGTTTCTCGAACGAGGACCTGCGGAAGTTCTATCCGTTCGAAGACCGCACGCGCTCGCTGCGCGAAGCCGTGTCCGACGTCGCAGGCGTGATCACGCGACGCAGCTCCGCGAAAGATCCGCCGAACGTGTTCGACGAGTCCAAATGGGAGGCGGCGACGGCCCAGGTGCAGGAGGCGTACTCCAACGAGGGGTACATCTACGCGCAGGTACGGCCGGTGATCGAGCGCGTGCGCGTGGGCAAAGACTCCGTGCCCACCGTGAATCTGCGCTGGGACATCGATGAGCGGACGCCCGCGATCGTCAACCGCGTCGAGATCACGGGCAACGACATCACGACGGAGTCGTGCATCCGCGACCAGATCCTCATGTTCCCGGGCGACGTGTTCAACCGCGATCGCCTGCTGCGCAGCTACCAGAGCATCTCGCAGATGGGCTTCTTCGAGACGCCGGTGCCGCAGCCGGACGTTCGCCCCGCGAACGATCAGGGCGACGTCGACATCGTCTTCCATGTGAAGGAAAAGAAGACGGGCAATGTCAGCTTCGGCGCGTCGGTCGGTCAGGGCACGGGAGTGGGCGGGTTCATCGGCTTCGATCAGCCGAACCTCTTCGGGATGTGCAAGCGGGGCTCGCTGCAGTGGCAGTTCGGCAAATACATCAACGACTTCAACCTGTCGTACACGGACCCGCGCATCCGCGAGACGCGCGTGTCCGGCACGGTGACCGCGTACCACACCCGGTCGCGCTTCATCGTCGGCAGCCTCGGCCGCACGACGCGCGCGGGCGCGCAGCTCCGGTTCGGATTCCCGGTGCCGGGGTCGCGCTGGACGCGTCTGTTCCTCGACTACGGCGGCGAGTCCGTGGCCTACGGGGAAGACCAGGGCACGCTGACGTCGACGATCAACTGCGGCGCAGGAGTGTCATGCTTCCGCTCGAGCGTGGGACTGACGCTGGATCGGGACACGCGTCTCGACATGCCGTTCCCCAGCATGGGCGCGCACCAGGCGCTCACGGCGGAATTCAACGGCGGTCCACTCGGTGGCACCGCGGCCTACCAGCGCTACACGGGTGAGCTGCGCGGCTACGCCACCCTCGCACAGTTCGGCGGCGGGACGACGTCGTCACCACTGAAGATCGTCACGGGATTGTCGACGAAGGTGGGCGCGCTGTTCGGCAATCCCGGACCATTCTTCATCTACCAGCAGTTCTCGCTGGGCGGCGTTCAGTACGGCGAGCAGCTGCGCGGATACGAGGAGTTCTCGATCACGCCGAACGGATACATTGGCGGCACGGGCACGTTCCAGGCGCAACCGGCGTCATTCGGTTCGGCGTTCCTGACCACATCCGCCGAGCTCGGATTACGCGTGAGCCAGCAGCTGTATGTTTCATCATTCTTCGACGCCGGCAACATCTGGGCGCGGCCGCGAGACTTCAATCCGACGCGGCTGTTCCGCGGTGCCGGGTTCGGCGCTGCGCTCGTCACGCCGCTCGGACCCCTGGGGCTGGATCTCGGGTATGGGTTCGATCGCGTGGACGCGTTCGGACGCCGCGCTCCGAAATGGCAGGTTCACTTCAAGTTCGGACAGTTCTTCTAAACGGTCGTCCCCAGCGTTGCTCGGGGTGACAACAGATCGAGGTTTGTGCATGCGCTCGTCCATCCGTGTTTCGCTCGTCGCCCTCGGGGCGCTGGTGCTCGCCAGCGGTGCGTCTGCGCAGCAGGCGGCCGGGAAAATCGCCTACGTCAACCCGCAGGCGCTATTCGAGAATGCGCCGGGGCGCGCCGTCGCCGAGTCCACGTTCCGGAAGGAGACGGAGAGCTACCGCGCGGAGCTGTCGCGTCTCAACGAGGCGCTGAACAAGGCCGTGCAGGACTATCAGAAGGCGGAGCCGACGCTGACGGCGGCGCAGAAGGAGACGCGGCAGCGCGCGCTTCAGGCCAAGCAGGATTCGCTGCAGGCGCGTCAGCAGGATCTGGAAGGCCAGGCGAACCGCCGGCAGAACGAGCTGATGGCGCCGATCATGGAGCAGGTGCACAAGGTGCTCGAGGACATTCGCGCGGAGGACGGATATGCGATGATCCTCAGCAGCGAGCCGGGCTCCTCGCCGATTCTCGCTGCCGACAAGAATCTCGACATCACGGAGCGCGTCGTCGCGCGACTGCGCACCATCGCCGCGACAGGCGCACCGGTGTCAGGGGCGCCGGCCAGCACCACCCGGCCGGCCGCCGGCGCCCCCGCGAACGCGCCGTCGGGCGTGACGCGGCCGAAACCGCCCGCGTAAGCCACTCGGTGCTGACGGCTGCAGCAATCGCGGAACTGACCGGGGGCGAGCTGCAGGGCGACGCCTCGCTGTCGGTCGACAGCGTGGCTCCGCTGGATCGGGCCACGGACGGTCAGCTCAGCTTCTGCGCGTCGCCGAAATACGCGTCACAGCTCGCGACGACGCGCGCGTCGGTCGTGCTCGTCGCCCCCCAGGTGGTCACCGAGACGGCGGCTCCCCGTGCGCGCGTTCTGGTGAAGGACCCGCAGGCCGCGCTGCTGTCCCTGCTTCCGCGCCTATATCGCATGCCCGCGCGCGTTCCCGGTGTGCATCCGACGGCGGTGATCGGTCGCGGCGCGACGTTGGGCGCCGAGGCACAGATCGGTCCGTACGTGGTGCTGGGCGAAGGCGTGCAACTCGGTGACCGCGTGACGCTGGACGCGCATGCGAGCGTCGGGGCAGGCGTGCGCGTTGGCGACGACGCGCACGTGTACGCGAACGCGACGCTGTATGCCGGAGCCGTGCTCGGATCGCGAGTGATCATCCATGCGGGTGCGGTGATCGGCTCGGACGGCTTCGGGTACGTGTACGCCGACGGGAAGCACAAGAAGATCCCGCACGTGGGCCGCTGCATCCTGGAAGACGACGTCGAGATCGGCGCCAACACAACGATCGACCGCGGCAGCATCGACGACACGATCATCGGCGCGGGCACCAAGATCGACAATCTCGTGCAGATCGCGCACAACGTACACGTCGGCCGGCTCTGTCTGGTCGCTGCCCAGGCAGGTATCGCGGGCTCGGTGCGCATCGAGGACGGCGTGGTGATCGGCGGCCAGGCGGGGTTCAGCGGTCATCATACCATCGGAAAGGGCGCGAAGATCGCCGCCCAGGCGGGGGTGTTCGGCGACGTCCCCGCAGGGGAGACGTGGAGCGGGTACCCGGCACGTCCGCATCGCGAGGCCCTGCGCGCGCAGGCCGTCCTGTTCAAATTGGGCGGGATGCTGAAACGAATCGAGAAGGCACTGGGGTCGGACGACTCGAGCGCGTCGTGACGCGGAATACGATCGCCACGGAGACGTCTGTCGAGGGCGTGGGTCTGCATCTCGGCGTCGGGTGCCGGCTCACGTTCAAGCCTGCCACCGCGGGGCGCGGCGTCGTCTTCCGCCGCACGGACCTCGCGAACAGCCCGGAGATTCCGGCGACGGTGGACGCCGCGGTTCTGACCGACCGGCGCACGCAACTCGGGCACGATCCGGTGAGCGTACATACTGTCGAGCACGTGCTGGCCGCGGTGGGCGCGCTCGAGGTCGACGACCTCGTGATCGAGCTGAGCGGACCCGAGCCGCCCATCGCGGACGGTAGCGCGCAGCCATTCGTGCAGGCGCTGCGCAACGCGGGGATCGCGCGGAACGGCGGCGCGGTGCAGTTTCTGACGCTGAAGCAGCCGGTGGAGGTCGCCGATGGCGACGCGCGCTATGCGGCGTATCCTGCCGACACGCTCGACCTCGACGTCACGATAGAGTTTCCGCATCGCGTGATTGGACGGCAGCAGGGGAGCTATCGCCTATCGCCCGCGACGTTCGAATCGGAGCTTGCGGGCGCGCGCACGTTCGGGTTCGTGCGCGAGGTGGAGGCGCTCCGCGCGATGGGGTTGATCAAGGGTGCGTCGACGAAGAACGCAGTGGTGCTGGACGACGATGGCCTGGTGGACACGACGCTGCGCTGGCCGGACGAGTTCGTGCGTCACAAGGCGCTGGATTGTGTGGGTGATCTGACGCTCGCCGGCGCGCGCGTGCGCGCGCGCGTGGTGGCGCACAAGCCGAGTCACCGAGGTACCGTACAGCTCGTGCGCGCGATGCGCGCGGCAACGGCGCAGACGCACCGCGGAGGAAACACGAACGTGAGCCAAGAGCTGGGCGTGGAAGACATCATGAAGGTGCTGCCGCACCGCTACCCGTTCCTGCTCGTCGACCGGATCCTCGAGCGGGACGAGAAGCGCGTGGTCGGGATCAAGAACGTGACCATCAACGAGCCGTTCTTCGCCGGACACTTTCCCGGTCATCCGATCATGCCGGGGGTGCTCATCATCGAGGCGATGGCGCAGGTGGGGGGGGTGCTGCTGATGGGAGCAATCCCGGACCCGCAGTCGAAGGTGGTGTACTTCACGTCGCTGAACAACGTGAAATTCCGCCGCCCGGTGAAGCCGGGCGATCAGCTGCGGTTCGAGCTGGAGCTGGTGCAGGTGCGCGGGACGATGGCGCGCATGAGCGGCGTGGCGAAGGTGGACGGCGAGGTGGTCTGCGAGGGCGAGATGGGCGCGGTGGTGCGCGACCGATGAGCGGCGTCGACATTCATCCGACGGCGATCGTCTCGCGGCGCGCCGAAGTCGCCGCGGGGGTCAAGGTCGGTCCGTACGCGATGATCGGAGACGGGTGCGTGGTGGCGACCGGATGCGTCATCGGTCCGCATGCGGTGCTCGAGCAGAACGTGCATCTCTCGACCAACGTGAAAGTGGGTGTGGGCACCGTGCTCGGTGGCGATCCGCAGGACCTCAAGTTCAAGGGAGAGGAAACGACCGTCGAGGTGGGCGAAGGCACCGTGATTCGCGAGTACTCGACCATCAATCGCGGCACGGCGCAGTCGATGAAGACCACGCTCGGGAAGGGCTGCTTCATCATGTCGTACGTGCACCTGGCGCACGACTGTCACGTCGGCGACGGTGTGATCATCTCCAACGCCACGCAGCTGGCGGGACACGTGACGATCGAGGAGAAGGCGATCCTGTCCGGCGTGTCCGCCGTCCACCAGTTCGCGTTGATCGGCAGGTACAGCTTCATCGGAGGCTGCTCGCGCGTGGCGAAGGACGTTCCCCCGTACGTGAAGGCCGTCGGGAATCCCGTGAAGCTGTACGGACTGAACACGGTGGGACTGCAGCGCAACGGCTTTCCGGATGACGTGGTGCGGGAGCTCAAGCGTGCGTATCGCCTGTTCTTCAAGTCCGAGCTGAACGTGTCGCAGGCGCGCGAGCGGGCGGAGAGCGAGCTGCGTCCCATCCCCGAGGTGCAGGAGTTCCTGAAGTTCTTCGAGCGCTCCGAGCGCGGAGCCGTGATTTGACGGTCTCCATCGGCGTCATCGGCGCCGGCGCGCTCGGCTACCATCACGTGCGACTGCTGCGCGGCCGGCCCGAAGCGACGCTGGTCGGGTTCTACGACAGCAGCGCGGAGCGCGCGGCGCAGGTGACGAAGGAGCTCGGCGTTCCCGCGTTCCAGAGCGTGGATGCGTTGCTCGACCAGGTACAGGCGGCCGTGCTGGTGGTGCCGACCAAAGCACACCATGACGTGGCGATCCGCGCGCTTCACCGCGGCATTCACCTGCTCATCGAGAAGCCCATCGCGGCGACGCTCGAACAGGCGGACGACATCGTTCGGCTGGCCGCGGACAAGCGCGCGCTGGTGCAGGTGGGTCACGTCGAGCGGTTCAACCGGGCGCTGCGCGCCGCGGCGCCGTACATCGACGCCCCGCGTTTCATCGAGAGTGAGCGCCTGGCACCGTTCAACCCGCGCGGGACCGACGTGGCCGTCGTGCTCGATCTCATGATCCACGACATCGATCTGGTGCACGCGCTGGTGCGCGACAAGGTGCGGGACGTGCGGGCCGTCGGCGTCGGGGTGTTGACCAACGTGGACATGACGAACGCGTGGCTGGCGTTCGAGAGCGGCGCGGTGGCGAACATCAAGGCGAGCCGCGTAGCGCGCGACCGTCTGCGGAAGCTGCGGATCTTTCAGAAGAACGGGTATTTCTCGCTCGATCTGGGCGCCGGCACCGGCGAGTTCTACCGGCTCAAGGCGGACATCGACGTCGCGGAGCTATCCAAGAGCGCGCAGTCCATCGAGAAGTTCGTCGAGCGGATCAAGCTGAAGGCGCCCGATGGCGAGCCGCTGCGACTGGAGCACGACAGCTTCATCGCGGCGGTGCGGGGAGAAGCGCCGATGGTCGTGACGGGAGAGGACGGGCGCGACGCGCTCGCGGTGGCGCTGCGCATCGTGGACGAAGTGAACGCCTCACTGCCCGCCCTGCAGGCGCGTCCGGGCCAACCGTATCCGGCGCTCGGTCGTGCGTGAGATCCTCTTCGTGGTCGGCGAGCCGTCGGGCGACCTGCACGCGTCGAACGTCGCCCGCGAGCTCGCCGGGCGCGGCGCGCCCTTCGCACTGCGCGGGATCGGCGGCGACCTGATGCAGGAGGCGGGTGTTGCGCTCGACGAGCACATCCGCGAGCTCGCCGTCCTCGGTTTCGTGGAAGTGATCCGGCACATTCCGCGACACTGGCGCATGCTGCGCGATCTCAAAGTGCGGCTCGGGTCGGGGAACGTCGCGCTCGTGATCCTCGTGGATTATCCGGGCTTCAACCTGCAGGTCGCTGAAGCCGCCGCGGTCGCCGGCGTTCCGGTGCTCTACTACATCGTCCCGCAGGTGTGGGCGTGGGGCGCGGGGCGTCTGGAGAAGATGGCGCGATGGCTGACGAAGGCCGCGGTCATCCTGCCGTTCGAGGAAGCACTGTTCCGGCAACATGGGATCGACGCGACGTTCGTCGGGCACCCACTGCTGGATCGCGCGGTCACGATGCCCAGTCGCGACGACGCACGCGCGCGCCTCGGTCTCGCCACGGACAAACGCGTGCTCGCCCTTTTTCCCGGCAGCCGCGCGCAGGAGATCGACCGTCATCTCGACGCGTTCGTGGAGACGGCGCAGCTGCTCCGCGCGGACGACCCCTCACTGCAAGTGGTGGTCAGCGCCGCTCCCCACGTGAGGATCGACCGCGCGCGCTGCCCGTTTCCCACGTTCACCTCGTCGTCGCTGGACATTCTGCGCGCTGCCGACGCCGCCATGTGCAAGAGCGGGACGACCACACTGGAGGCGAGCGTCGCCGGCTGCCCGCACGTCGTGGCGTATCGCACGAATCCGCTCACGTATTTCGCCGCACGGCGCCTGGTCACCATTCCGCGGATCGGTCTCGTCAACGTGGTCGCCGGACGCGAGGTCGCGCGGGAGTTCGTCCAGGACGCGCTCATGCCGGCGAACGTCGCGGCGGCGCTGCGGCCGCTCCTCGACGCGACGAGTGCGCAGCGCACGCGCATGGTCCGAGACCTCGCCGAGGTGAAAGCCATGCTCGGTGCACCCGGCGCGGCGCGTCGTGTCGCCGACATCGCGGAGTCGCTGGCGTCGAGGCCACGGTGAGTGCCGCGTCCGACGAGCGTCGGCTGCGCTGGATCGCGACGGCGGGCGGTCTGGTTCTGCGAGCGCTCGCGCATACGTGGCGCGTGCGCTTCATCAACCCGGAGATCGTGCGCGAGCTGCGCGACCGGAATGAGTCGTGGATCTTCGTGCTCTGGCACCACGACATTCTTCCGCTGGTGTGGACGCACCGACACCGGAACGTGTCGGTGATGATCTCCGAGCATCGCGACGGTGAGCTGATCGCGCGGATCGCACAGTCGCTCGGTTTCCGGACGGTGCGCGGTTCGACGTCGCGCGGAGCGGCGCGCGCGCTGCTCGAGGCATCGCGCGAGGCGGAGTCGGGGCACACGCTCGCGATCACCGTCGACGGGCCCCGCGGTCCGCGCCATTCGGTGGCGCCCGGGGCATTGGTGATCGCACAGCGCGCCGGAAAGCCGATGGTGCCAGCGACCGCGTCCGCGAGTCGCGCATGGACGCTGAAGTCGTGGGATCGATTCGTCATCCCGAAACCATTCGCGCGCGTCATCATCGCATACGGGTCGCCCATCCGTATCGCAGCCGACAGCGCACGGGACGCCGCGGACGCCGACCAGATCGAGCGCGTGCGCAGCGCCATCGACGCGGCCGCTTCCATGGCGGATGCGATGACGACTGCGCGATGACCATGGCGCGCGCGGTGGAACGCATCTGGTTCGGCGCGTCTGTGCCCGAACGCGCCGGCCGCGCGGCGCTCTTGCCGTTGGCCGCTGTGTATCGGGGCGCGTCCGCGCTTCGGACGCGCCTCTACGATACAGGCGTCCTGCGCGTCGCGGCCACGCCAATTCCCGCGGTGAGCGTCGGCAACCTGACCGTGGGCGGAACGGGAAAGACGCCCGTCGCCGCGTGGATCGCGTCGCGATTGTCAGCCATGGCGCGCCCCGCGGTCGTGTTGCGCGGCTACGGTGGTGACGAAATCGACGTCCATCGCGCGCTCAATCCGGCCATGATCGTCGTCGCGAATGCCGACCGCGCGGCAGGTGTGGCGGAGGCGGCCCGGCTCGGCGCCGACGTGGCCGTGCTCGACGACGCCTTTCAGCACCGTCGCATTCGGCGCGTCGCCGACATCGTGCTCGTGAGCGTCGAGCAAACGCTGCGCAACCGCCACATCCTGCCGGCCGGCCCCTGGCGCGAACCGTTGAGCGCGGCGCAGCGCGCGGACCTCGTGCTCCTGACGTCCAAGACCGCGTCGACGGCGGACGTGAACACCGTGCGTGATCTGGTGCGGCGCGCCGCGTCGAACGTGCCCCCTCCCCTCGCGGCGCTCCGTCTGGTTCCGCACGAGCTCGTGGACGCATCGGCGCCAGCGATGCGTCGCCCACTCGCGGAGCTGCGCGGACAACGTGTGGTCGCGATCGCCGCGATCGGGGAGCCCGAGCTGTTCCGCCAACAACTCGCCGCGCTCGGCGCGGACGTGTCGCTGCGCGCGTATCCCGATCATCACGCCTTTACCGACGACGAGATCGCCGGGCTCGCGCGATCGGCGTCGACGGCGATCGCGATATGCACGCTCAAGGATGCGGTCAAGCTCGCCGCGCGGTGGCCTGCCGCCAGCAGGCTATGGTATGTTTCTCAGCAACTTCTGGTGGAGCAGGGAGCGGAAGACCTTGATCGTCTGCTGCAGCGCGTGATCGACGCGCGCCAACCGCGCGCATCCACCCCGTCCGCCGGCTGAGCCGGCGCGTCGACTTTCCCTCCTCTAATGGCAACTGATCTCAGACTTCCTACCGAAAAAATCGTTCGGCCGGATAAAGATCGATTCTTGAACGAAGAGAACCCGTTCGAAGCGATGATGTCGCGCTTCGACCGCGCCGCGGAGCTTCTGGACCTCGAGCCCGGGCTCTACAAGGTGCTGCGGCATCCCGAGAAGCAGGTCATCGTCTCGTGTCCGGTCATGATGGACAGCGGCGAGGTGGAGGTATTCACCGGCTACCGCGTGCTGTACAACACGTCGCGTGGGCCGGCGAAGGGCGGCATCCGGTTCGACATGCAGGTGACGCTCGAGGAAGTCAAAGCGCTCGCGGCGTGGATGACGTGGAAGTGCGCGGTGGTCAACCTGCCGTTCGGCGGCGCGAAAGGCGGCGTGATCTGTGATCCGTTCAAGCTCAGCGTGGGCGAGCTCGAGCGTCTCACGCGACGGTACACGGCATCGATCGTCGCGACGCTGGGTCCCGACTCGGACGTGCCCGCGCCCGACGTGAACACGAACGAGCGCGTCATGGCGTGGGTGATGGACACCTACTCGATGCGCATGGGCCACACGGTGACCGCGGTGGTGACCGGCAAGCCGGTGGAGATGGGCGGGTCGCTCGGGCGCCGTGAGGCGACGGGGCGCGGCTGCATGATCGTCACCAAGGAGGCACTCAAGTATCTGAACATGCCGATGCAGGGGTCGACGGTGGCGGTGCAAGGCTTCGGCAACGTGGGATCGGTGGCGGCGAGCCTGCTGTCCGCCGAGGGGTGCAAGGTGGTCGCGATCAGCGACAAGACGGGCGGCTATTACAACGAGAAGGGCATCGACATCGCGGCCGCGCTGGCGCACGTGCGGAAGACCAAGCACCTGGAAGGGTTCAGCGGCGCGACGCCGATCTCGAACGACGACCTCTTGACGCTCGACGTGGACGTGCTCGTTCCCGCGGCACTCGAGAACGTGATCACGAGCAAGAACGCCGCGAAGATTCGCGCGAAGATCATCTGTGAGGGCGCGAACGGCCCGACGACGGCGGGTGCCGACAACATGCTCGAGGAGAAGGGCGTCTTCGTGATTCCCGACATTCTCGCGAATGCCGGCGGGGTGACGGTGTCGTACTTCGAGTGGGTCCAGGACCGCGGCGGCTACTTCTGGCCGGAGGACGTCGTGAACCAGCGTCTCACGGACATCATGCAGCGGAGCTTCACGGACGTGCTGCAGCTGTCGCGGCAGCACAAGGTGAACATGCGCACCGCCGCGTACATGCTCTCGATCAGTCGTGTGGCCACGGTGCATCGCCTGCGCGGGATCTACGCGTAGCGGGGATGAAGCTCATTGTCGCCGTCGTGGGCAAACCGCGCACCGCGGAGCTCGCGTCGGCGATCGAGTTGTATGAATCGCGTGCAGCGCGGTACTGGCCACTCGACGTGCGCGAAGTGAAGGAGGAGACGGCGCGCGGCGCGCCGGCGGACGTCGTCCGGCAGAAGGAAGGCGAGCGCCTCAACGCCCGGACGGACGGCGCGGCGATCGTCGCGTGCGACGAACGCGGCCGGCAGATGCCCTCGGATCAGTTCGCGAAGTTTCTGCAGGATGCCCGCGAGCGCGCCCGCGACATCGCGTTCATCATCGGCGGCGCGTACGGGCTGGCGGACGCGGTGCGCGATCGCGCGCACACCCGGTTGTCGCTGGCGCCGTGGACCCTCCCGCACGAGCTCGCACGCCTGGTGCTCGCCGAGCAGCTGTACCGCGCGGGGACGATCGTGCGAGGCGAACCGTACCACAAATGAGCAGCGGCCGCGCGCGCGTCATCAGCGAACCGCTCGGCGGCTCAGCGCTGTCCCAAGCGCTGCAGGCGGGCCGGTTGCCCGCCGGTCTGCAGCCGTGGCGACCACAGTCGGTGGACGAATGGCGGACGCACGCGCAGAGCGTGGCGCGGCAGGCATCCAGGGCGTGGTACGCCGCGCTCGCTCCGGCGCTGAACGCCAGCGACGCCGCGAAGGAGCGCATCGAGCGCGTGGTGCGCGAGGGAGGCGTGGTGGTCACCACCGGGCAGCAGGCCAGCCTGTTCGGTGGGCCGCTGTACACGCTCGCCAAGGCGGTGACGGCGCTCGAGATCGCGAACGAGGTCGAGCGTGAGCTCGGCGTGGCCGCCGCGCCCGTGTTCTGGGCGGCCACGGACGACGCGGATTTTCTCGAGGCGAGCATCGCCTTCGTGGCGGACGCGCACGGACTGCACGAGCTCCGTCTCGGGGCCAAGCCACCGTCGGGTACGCCGATGTCGCACGCGCCGCTCGGCGACACCATTGCGCTGCTGAACGAGTTGCGCGTGGCGTGTGGATCGGCGGCGAACGCGGAATACCTCGCGCTCGTGGAACGACATTTCGCGGACGCGCGATGTAGCGTCGGCGACGCCTATGTCGCGCTCATGCGGTCGCTGCTCGAGCCGCTCGGTGTCGCCGTGCTGGATTCGTCGCACGCCGCCTATAGCGCGACGGCGCGACCGTTACTCACCGACGCTCTGCGCAAGAGCGCGCTGATCGCGCAGGCGTCGCACGACCGCGCCGAGGAGATCCGCAAAGCCGGGTTCGAACCGCAAGTGGAGGACGACCGCGGCCTCACGCTGTTGGCGGTGATGGAGAAACGCGGCAAGCGGCGTGTGTCGGTGGAGGAGGCGCCCCGTTTCAAGCCCCATGGCGACGATACGCTGGCGCCGAATGTCCTGCTCCGTCCGATCGTCGAGGCCGCAATTCTGCCGACGATCGCGTATGTGGGGGGACCGGCGGAGCTCGCGTACTTCGTGCAATCGAACGCCGTGGCGGACGTTCTGGGCCGCCCGCCCGTCGTGGGCGTTCCGCGGTGGTCGGGCACCGTGGTCGAGCCCTTCGCGGAGCGTGCGCTGTCACGACTGGGCGCAGCGTACCACGAGCTCCGTGACGTCGCGGCGCTCGAGAAGCGGCTGGCCGCCGCGGCGATCCCACCGCAGGTGGCGCACGCATGGGCGAGCCTGCAGGAGAGCGTCCACGCGGCGATTCTCCGCCTTCGGGACACCGTCGACGAGACGCAGCTGTTGCCGCATGCGGTGATCGATGGCCTGCGCAATTCGCTCGATCATCGTCTCCAGCGCGGCGAACGCCGATTGCTGGCGGCGGTGAAGCGGCGGGAAGAGCGCATCCATACCGATCTTCGCGTCGCCGCGGCGGCGCTCTATCCGAATGGGGAACGGCAGGAACGGGTGCTGAACTACATCCCGATGCTGGTTCGGGGCGGCGCGACGCTGATGGAGGATCTGCGCGCCGGCGCGCGCGCGCACGCCGCGGCGCTGCTCCGGGCATCGCGCATCGAATCCGTCGCGACGCGGTGACGACGGAACACACCGCTCCGAAGTCTCGCGCGATGGGTGCGGCGCTCATCGCCGCGGGCATCTTCCTGTCGCGCATTCTCGGCGTCGTCCGCGAATCCCTGAAGGCCAGGTACCTCGGCGCGGGCGTGGCCGCCGACGCATTCAACGCCGCGTTCCGCATCCCGAATCTGCTGCAGAATCTCTTCGGCGAAGGCGCGCTGTCGGCGTCGTTCATCCCGGTCTACGCCAACCTGCTCGCGCGCGGCGAACGCGACGAGGCGCGGCACGTCGCGGGCGCCGTGGCCGGCCTGCTCGCGTTGATTGTTTCCGTCATCGTCGCGCTGGGCGTGGCGTTCGCGCCCGCGCTGTTGTTCGCCATCGCGCCGGGGTTCACCGGAGAGAAGCGCGAGCTCACGATTCTGTTGACACGCATCCTGTTCCCGGGGACGGGGCTGTTCGTGATGGGCGCGTGGTGTCTGGGCGTCCTGAACAGCCACCGGCGCTTCTTCCTCTCGTATGCCGCGCCGGTCGCATGGAACGTGGTCATGATCGGCGCGCTCGTGCTGTCCCGGCACGAACCATCGCTCACGAGAATCGCGATTCGGCTCGCCTGGGCGTCCGTGATCGGTGCCGCGCTGACCTTCGCGGTCCAGTTGCCAACCGTGCTGCGCCTGGTGCCGGGACTGCGCATCTCGCTATCGCGCACCAGTGCAAACGTGCGCACGGTGATGCGGAATTTCGTGCCCGTGTTCGTGAGCCGCGGCGTGGTGCAGCTCTCGTCGTACGTCGACCAGATCATGTCGAGCTTTCTGCCGACGGGGATCGTGTCGCTGCTCTTCTACGCGCAGACGGTGTCCATTCTTCCCGTGAGCCTGTTCGGCATGTCCGTGGCCGCGTCGGAGCTGCCCGAGATGGCGAGCGCGACGGGGACAGCAGAAGAGAACGCGCGCCATCTGCGCGAGCGGATGAACACCGGGCTTCGACACATCGCGTTTTTCGTGGTACCGAGCGCGGTGGCCTTTCTCGCGCTCGGTGACGTGATCGCGGCCACGCTCTTTCAGCGGGGACATTTCACTCGCACGGATTCGCTGTTCACATGGGGCATTCTCGCGGGATCGGCCGTGGGTTTGCTGGCGAGCACGATGGGTCGACTGTATTCGTCGGCGTACTACGCCTTGAAGGACACCCGAACGCCCCTGCGATTCGCCGTGCTGCGGGTGATGCTGACCACCGTCCTCGGCTACCTCTTCGCGTTCCCATTGCCGCGCGCGCTCGGGATCGACGCACGCTGGGGCGCCGCCGGACTGACGGCCTCCGCGGGACTCGCCGGGTGGGTGGAGTTTTCGTTGTTACGGTCGCGCATGAATGCGCGCATCGGCCGGACGGGACTGGCGGCGAGTTACGTCGGCCGGCTGTGGGGGTCTGCGGCGCTGGCGGGCATCGGCGGGTGGCTGGTGCATCGTGGGCTGGCGTCGCACACCGGGATACTCACCGGCGCGGTGATTCTCGGGGCGTTCGGCGTTCTCTACTTCGCGTTCGCGATGCTCTTGCGCGTCCCCGAGGCGATGTCCGTGCTGCGGCGCGCGCGAGGACTGCTCTAGGCGGCTGCCTTCACGCAGCGGGTATCTTTCAGGCAGACATGTCGTTGCCCGCTGCCGTTCTCGACAAGATCCCGCATCTGCCGGAGTCGCCCGGCGTCTACCTGTGGAAGGACGCCGACGGGAACGTGTTGTACGTGGGGAAGGCGAAGCGGTTGCGCTCGCGTGTCCGCAGCTACGTGAACCTGGAAGGCATCGAGAGCGCGCGCACGTACGCGCTCATGAAGAAGGTCGCGGCGGTCGAGACCATCGTCGTGCCCTCCGAGGCGCACGCGCTCATCCTCGAGGCCAACCTCATCAAGGAGTACAAGCCGCGCTTCAACATCTCGCTGCGCGACGACAAATCGTATCCCCTCATCAAGGTCACGATCGCCGAGCCGTTCCCGCGCGTGTACGTGACGCGCCGTCTGGTGAACGACGGGTCGCGGTATTTCGGGCCGTATACGGATGTCAGCCAGATGCGGCGCGCCCTGAACGTGGTGAAGCGCATCTTCACCGTGCGGAGCTGCAACTACGACTTGCCGACGATCGCGCCGGACCGGCCGTGTCTCGACTTTCACATCGGCCGCTGCAAGGCGCCGTGCGTGCTGATGCAGACGCAGGCCGAGTATCGCGTGATGATCGAGGAGGTGTTGCTGTTCCTCGAGGGAAAGACCGCCGAAGTGCGTCGCCGGGTGAGGGAGCGGATGGATCTCGCCGCCGAGAGCCTGGACTTCGAGCGCGCGGCCGAACTGCGTGACGCCTACCAGCACCTGCAGCGGATGGAGGAACCGACGTCCGTGCAGGTGATCGAGGGCGGCGATCGCGACGTCATCGGCTACGCCCGCGACGGCGACGAGGCGTGCGTCGCGCTCATGCGCATCCGGTCCGGTCGTCTGCTGGCGCGCGAGCATCAGCTGCTCACGAACCTCACGGAAGAGACGGACGGTGCCGTGCTCGCGGCGTATCTGGCGGGCAGCTATCTGCAGCTCGACGATCGCGCCCGCGAGCTGTACATGCCGTTCGAGCCCATCGACCGCGAGCTGATCCAGGAATCGCTGGAAAAGACGGACATGGTGGTGCCGCAGCGTGGGCCGAAGCGCGAGCTCGTGGATCTCGCGGAGCAGAACGCGCGGCACCTCCTGGAAGAAGCGTTGCTCGAAGGGGAGGAAACGCAGGAACGTGCGGCGGATCCTGTTTATGAGCTGCAGCGGCAGGTGGGACTCAAGACGGTGCCGAGGAATCTCGTGTGCTTCGACATCTCGCATGCGCAGGGAACCGACACCGTCGCGTCATGCGTCTGGTTCCAGAACGGACGCCCGTATCGCGGCGAGTATCGCAAGTTCAAGGTGAAGACGGTCGAGGGCGTCGACGACTTCGCATCCATGCGCGAGGTGGTGACGCGGTATTTCCGGCGTCGCCTGGATGAATCCAAGCGATTGCCTGATCTGGTGGTGATCGATGGCGGCAAGGGACAACTGAGCGCCGCGCAGGAGGCGCTGGCGTCGCTGAACCTGGGCGAGATGCAGATCATCAGCCTGGCCAAACGCGAGGAGGAGATCTTTCTTCCGGCCAAGTCGGAATCGTTGCGGCTTCCTCGGCGCTCTCCGGCGCTCAAGGTGTTGCAGCAGGCGCGCGACGAAGCCCACCGTTTCGCGATCACCTATCAGCGGTTGCGTCGGGCCAAGCGTACGGTGACATCGGAGCTGTTGAACATTCCCGGCGTGGGCGCCAATCGGCGCCGGGCCTTGTTGCACAAGTTCGGATCGCTGGAGGGAGTCAAGTCGGCGACGCCGGAACAAATCGCGGAGCTCCCGGGGTTTTCGGTGAAGGGAGCGCAGAAAATTCTGGACTCGCTGCATGGGCGGGGTACGGCGGACCAGAACGGCGGACCGGAGCTGCGGACCGAGACACCGGACCTGAACGGCGAACCTGAAATGCGAAACTCTACCGAATGACTGCACTCGATTTCCTTGGGTTCCGGCGCGCGCGTGGGGCGCGCACCTGGTCGCTGCGATGCTCGGCTGGCGACTTTGCGCAGAGCGGAGATCAACTCGCCACCGTGTGCCCGAAGTGCGGCCAGCCGTTGCTGGTCGAGTACCAGGGTCCGGAGCCGAGCATGAAGGACCTGCTGCCGCGATGGGACATGTGGCGATATGCGCCGCTCCTCCCGCTGTTGCCCGACGAGCAACCGGTCTCACTCGGAGAAGGCACCACCCCGTTGATCGATGCGCCCCGGCTGGCGACGCAGTACGGCGTCGGTCGCGTCTGGGTGAAGGACGAAGGGTTGAACCCCACGGGCTCGTTCAAGGCCCGCGGCATGAGCGCCGCGGTGACGCGAGCAAAAGCATTCGGGGTGAAGGGCCTCGTGGTGCCCACCGCGGGCAACGCGGGGGCGGCGATGGCCGCGTACGCCGCGCAGGCGCGTATTCCCGCGCGTGTGTACGCACCGCGGACGACGCCACCGGCGATCCTGAACACGATCTACGCGCTCGGTGCCGACCTCCAGCTCGTGGATGGCCACATTGGCGACGCCGGCAAGCAGGCCCGCGCCTTCGCTGCCGACAGCGGCTACTTCGACGTTTCGACGCTGCGTGAGCCGTACCGGATCGAGGGCAAGAAGACCATGGGTGCGGAGCTCGCCGAACAGCTGGGATGGCGGCTGCCGACGCACATCATCTACCCGACGGGCGGCGGCACCGGCTTGATCGGCATGTGGAAGGTGTTCCGCGAGCTCGTGACGCTCGGCTGGCTGCCGCAGCAGACGACGATGCCGAAGATGATCGTCGCGCAGGCCAATGGCTGCGCGCCAATCGTGAAAGCCGTCGCGGAGGGCGCCGATCATGCGGAGCCATGGATCAATCCCGTGACACACGCCGCCGGGCTGCGCGTGCCGTCGCCGCTGGGCGACCGGCTGATCATCAAAGCCGTGAAGGAGAGCGGTGGGACGGCGGTATCGCGCACGGAGGAGCAGATACGCGACGCCACCGCGTTGCTGGCGCGCGAAACGGGCGTCGATGCGGCGCCCGAGGGCGGCTGTGCGCTTGCCGTGCTCGCGCAACTGGCCGAACACCAGCAGCTCGGGCCGGACGCAGAGGTCCTCGTGTTCAACACCGGCTCGGGCGCGTCCTACCGCACGTGACCATCGCCATCCTGCATCCGTTCAGCGGCATCTCGGGCGACATGACGCTCGGCGCGCTCATTTCCGTGGGCCTGGATCCGGAGTTCGTCCGTGCACTTCCGGCGCGTCTTGGCATCGACGACATCGGAGTCCAGATCCGCGATGTCAAACGCGCGGGAATCGCATGTACGAAGGTGGACTTCGACATTCCGCCGCAGCCGCACGGCCGACATCTCAAGCATATCCGCGAGATCGTCAACCGCAGCGACGCACCGGAAGCCGTCAAGCGCAAAGCCGACGCGTGTTTCACGCTCATCAGCGAACAGGAAGCGGCAATCCACGGGACGACCGTCGAGAAGGTGCACCTGCACGAGGTCGGAGCCGTCGACGCGATTCTGGACGTGATGGGATCCGTGTGGGGCTTCGAGATGTTGCGTGTCCGGGCGATCTTTGCCGGCGCCATCGCGACCGGTGATGGCGTCGTGACGGCCGCGCACGGCACGATGCCCGTACCCGCGCCGGCCACGATGCGTCTCCTCGAGGGGCACGTGATCCGGACGGGTCCCGCTGGCGCCGGCGAGCTGGTGACGCCGACGGGTGCCGCGCTCGTGCGCGTGCTGTCCAGCGGGCCGGAGCCCGCGTCGTACGTGCCGCGGAAGAGTGGGTTCGGGGCAGGAACGAAGGAGTTTCCCGATCGCGCGAACGCGCTGCGCATCGTCCTCGCGGACGAGTCGCCGGCAACCCAGAATGCCGCCGATGGAGCGCGTATCGAAGAGCTCCATGTCCTCGCCTGCGAGGTCGACGACATGTCGCCCGAGTATCTGTCCGCGGCTGCGGAAGCGCTGCGCGCCGCGGGCGCACTGGACGTGGTGCTGTCATCCGTCCTCATGAAGAAGGGACGTCCCGGCACCCGCATCGAAGTGCTCGTGTCCGCCACGGGCGCGGACGCGATGGAAGCGGCGATGCTCACGCACACTACGAGCATCGGGGTTCGCCATGCGGTCGTTCGCAGGCGGGCGCTGCCACGACGCCAGGGAACGGTGAAGGTGCTGGGTCACGACATCGGCGTGAAGCTCGTCGACGTGGGCGACGGACGCCGTCGCGCGAAGCCCGAATTCGATGACGTGCAACGCGTTGCCCTGGCGACAGGGCGTTTGCCGCACGATATATTCTGGCTGGCCTCGCTGGAGGCGGAACGCCTTTAGCCGCAAGCGGGTATGAGGCCGCGGCTGCATCTGACCACCTCAGGAGACGTCGAATGTCCGTGCTCTACCGCCCGATGGTCCGCGCCGTTGGGCTGACCATTGCGCTCGCGAGCGTCGCTGGCGCACAGAAGGAAAAGGCGTGTGAAGTGAACGAAGGCCGTCCCACTCAGGTCGGGCGAGCTACACTCGCGGTGCAGATCGCGACGAGCCAGCAGGCCAACCCGCAAGCGGCCGCCAAGCAGCTTCAGTCCGCGGTCAAGCTGCTCACGGACAACGGCGAACGGATGGACAACCAGCCGGGCCGGAACTTCGTGCTCGGCAAGGCTCTCGTCCTCTGGTCGACGCTGCCGAACGTCGAGCTGGTCACCAAGCGTGGACCACTCGGCTACTCCGTCAATCCGGACAGCACGATCGACCTCGCCGCGGCCATCGACAGCGCGTTCAAGGTGGTCGAGACGGCGATGCCCGAGTGTGTCAGCGAGACGTCCAAGTGGCGCGGGCAGAAGGCGTGGATCGGTCTCGTGAACCGCGCGATCGAGAAGTTGAACGCCGACGAGACGGATTCCGCTACGTATCTGGCGCAGAAGGCCATTCAGCTGAATCCCTTCGCGCCGTACGGCTACGTGGTGCTCGGCAACGTGAAGCAGAAGGCCAATGCGTCCACCGACGCAATGGCGCTGTACACCAAGGCCGTCGAAGTTGCATCGCGCGACACATCATACAACGAAATCCGTCGCCAGAGCCTCCTGTACCTCGGCAACATCGCGGCGGATTCCGCTGAAGCCGCCGCCGACGCTGCCGCGCGCGCTCCGTATCTCGAGAAAGCGCGCAGCGCGTTCAACACGCTGCTCTCGGACAAGGATGCGGGTGACATGCTCGCCAGTGCCCGGGCCGGCCTGTGTCGGGTGGCCGTGGCCGCCGGCGACACGGCCTCACTGCGTCAGACCTATTCGGCGCCACTGCAGAACCCCGCGGGCTTCGCCTACGCCGATCTCATGAGCGCCGGCGTTTGCATGGCTCGCGCGGAGATGGTGCCGGAAGCCACCGTGCTGTTCCAGGCGGCGTACGACAAGAACGCGTACCATCGCGACGCGCTGTCCAACCTGGCGATCATGCTGCTGCGCGAGGGGCACGAGGACAAGGCGCTTCCGTTGGCCGAGCGTCTCGTGCAGGTGGAACCGAACAATCCGGAAAACCTGCAGCTGCTGATGCTGTCCTATGCGGGCATCGCGAAGAAGGCGCGCGACGCGCGTCTCGGTCCGAAGCCCGCGGCGACGACGGGATCGAAGACCAAGGCCAAGGCGGCTTCGAGTGCTCCGAAGGTAAGCGCCGCGGTGGCTGACTCGCTCTTCAAGATCGAGAAGGCCTACACGGATTCCGCGGTGACCACGAACGACCGGAAGGAGAAGCTTCCGATCAAGGTGCAGCTGACGAACTTCAGCACCAACGAGACTAGTTCCACGGTGTCGGGGACGGTGTTCAACCTCGGCAGCGAGGACAAACCATCGGTCACGGTGCGCGTGGATTTCCTCGACGCCGCCGGCAAGGTGGTGCAGTCGAAGGAGGCCACGGTGACGGGGCTTTCGGCGGGCAAGAGCGGGCGCTTCAGTGTCACGGCAACGCCAGGCACCCAGATCGCGGCTTTCCGCTACACCATCTCCTGACCGGCTCCAGAATAGTTGAGCCCAGTAATCGCAAGTGCGCAATTTCAATTGATTTCGGACCCTTGATCTCTTAGCTTGGATGAACGCGCCCGACCTTCGGGCGCGTTCTTTTTCGAGCCATGGTCAAGGTCAGTCGAGTTCACGCGGACAGCATCGCCGCCGAGTTGGGGATCGAGCCCGGCACGGAGATCCGGTCCGTGAATGGGCGGGAGATCGCCGATTTTCTCGACTGGGAATTCCTGACCGCGGATGATGAGCTGGAGATCGAGGCCCGGCTGCCGAACGGTGAGGACATCGTCTACGATGTCGAGCGACCCGAAGGCGAAGGGATGGGGTTGGACCTCGAGCCACCGACCGTCCGCCGGTGCGCGAACCGATGCGAGTTCTGCTTCATCGAGGGCCTTCCGAAGGGGCTGAGAAAGCCCCTCTACATCCGTGACGACGACTACCGGTTGTCGTTCGCGTACGGGAATTTCGCGACACTGTCCAACCTCAAGGAGCGCGATTTCCAGCGCATCCTCGAGTATCGCCTGTCTCCGCTCTATGTGTCGGTGCACGCCACGCCGTGGGAAGCGCGCAAGGTGCTGCTCAACAATCCGCGCGTCCCGAACATCATGGAGCAGCTGACCAGGCTGACCGAGGGCGGCATTCAGTTTCACGGACAGATGGTCGTGGTCCCAGGCTTGAACGACGGCGCCGTGCTGGAGCAATCGCTCGCCGACCTGTGGTCCTTCGGCGACGCGTGTCTGTCCGTCGCCATGGTGCCCGTGGGACTCACCCAGTTCTCGCATCTCTATACGGGAAAGCCGATGGACCAGGCGAAGGCGCTGGAGTTGCTCGAGACGTCGGAGCGCTGGGCACGACGCGCGTTTGCGGAGCGTGGCCATGCGTGGGTCTACGGGTCGGACGAGCTGTATCTCCTCGCCGGTCGCGACCTGCCCCCGATCGAGTACTATGGCGATCTCCCCCAGATCGAGAATGGTGTTGGCTCGGTATCGTCGTTGCGCGAGCGCGTGCGGGCGCACGTTCACGAGTTGCCCTGGCTGGGCGGCAAACGCATCGGTGTCGTGACCGGCGTCTCCATGGCTCCGCTGATGCCGGAGCTCACTCGGCAGATCGAGGCGCAGACCGGCGCGGAGCTCGTGCTCATCCCGATGGAGAACTCGCTTTTTGGTCCGACGACGACGACAGCGGGCCTGCTCGTCGGTGCGGACATGCGGCGCGCTCTGGGCGATCGAACCGATCTCGATCTCGCGTTGATTCCCGCCGAGACGATCAACGAATCCGGGGTGTTCCTGGATGACGTGGTGTTCGAGAATCTCAGGAGCGAGTTCCGGTTCCCTGTGCACCCCTCGTACGATTTCATCGACGTCCTGGGAGATCTTTCAAGGCTGGGTCACGTAGAACCTCATCCGGATGCAGTCCGATCCACTCGGTTCGATCCGGATAAGGCAGTACGTGGCCCGGGGATGAGCGAATCGAAATGACATCGCTCGGAATTCCCGTGGTGGCTCTAGTCGGCCGTCCGAACGTGGGCAAATCGGCGCTCTTCAACCGCATCGTCGGACGCAACGCCGCGATCGTGTCGGACGAAGCGGGAACCACGCGCGACCGGCACTTCGCGCGCGCGGAGTGGGGCGGCCACGCGTTCTGGCTCGTGGACACCGGCGGACTCGTGCCCGATCCGGACCTTCCCATGGACCGGGAGATCCGTCGACAGGTGGATCTCGCCCTCGCCGAGAGCGACATCCTGCTGTTCGTCGTCGATGCGATCGGTGGCGTCAACCCCACGGACGCGCACATCGCGGAGATGCTGCGGACGAGCGGGAAGCCGTGGCTGCTGGTGGCCAACAAGGTGGACAAGCCGCAGTCGACGGACTTCTACGAGTTCTTCAACCTGGGTGCCGGCGACCCCATTCCGGTCAGCGCGGTCAACGGGCACGGCACCGGCGACCTGCTCGACAAGGTCGTGGGTGAGATGCCCGAATCGGAGGCGCCCGAAGACGAAGGGCTGAAGATCGCCGTCATCGGCAGGCCGAACGTGGGGAAGTCCTCCATCGTGAATCGCCTGCTCGGCGAAGAGCGGTTGGTGGTGTCGGAGATCGCGGGCACGACGCGCGACGCGATCGACACGCCCATGCGGTATCACGGCCGCGAATTCATCTTCATCGACACGGCCGGTCTGCGGCGGCAGAGCCGCATCGAGGACGGGATCGAGTTCTATTCGTCGCTGCGCACGCAGCGCGCGATCGAGCGCGCAGACATCTGCATCCTCGTCGTGGACGCCACCGAGGGCGAGATCCACGCGCAGGACCTCAAGGTCGCGACGCTCGCCTGGGATGCGGGACGCGGACTCGTCGTCGTCGTGAACAAGTGGGATCTCGCGGAAAAGGACGACAAAGCGGCAGCGAAGTTCGAGAAGGCGGGGGAGGAGAAGGCGCCATTCCTCAAGTTCGTTCCATTCGTGTTCACGAGCGCCATCACCGGGCAGCGCGTCTCGCGCATCCTCGACCTGATCCTGCAAGTGGAGCAGGAGCGTCTCAAGCGCGTGACCACCAGCGAAGTGAACGAGCGGCTGCAGGAGCTGCTCGCGCGGCGGCAGCCGCCGCAGGCGGCCGGGCGCGAAGTGAAGCTGAATTATGCGACGCAGGTGGAGGTCGCTCCACCGACGATCGCGATCTTCGGCAATGCGCCGGATCTCGTGCAGGAGCATTACGTGCGCTACCTGCACAACGGCTTCCGGGAGTCCTGGGGATTCACCGGGAATCCGCTTCGCATCGTCATGCGGCGCAAAGCGAGCTGACGATGCACCCTGCCGTCGCGGTGATCCTGTCGTATGTGTCGGGATCGATCCCGGCGGCGTGGCTTGCTGGCAAGTGGAGCGGCGTCGACCTGCGTGCGCACGGCTCCGGCAATCTCGGCGCGACGAACGTCGTCCGCGTCCTCGGCGCGAAGATCGGGCTGCTGGTCTTCGCCGTGGACATCGCGAAGGGGGCGCTCCCCGTTCGTTTCCTGCCGCGTTACACCGATCCTGCCGTGATCGGCGGCGGCGTCCACGCATACACCGTGATCGCGATCGCATGTGGGATCGCGGCGATCGTGGGGCACATCCGTCCCGTTTTCCTCGGCTTTCAGAAGGGCGGCAAGGGCGTCGCCACCGCGTGCGGCGTGTTTCTCGCGCTCGCGCCGATCCAGGCGCTGCTCAGCCTTCTCATCTTCGTCGTCGTGCTGCTGGCGAGCGGCTACGTCTCCCTGGGCTCGCTCACGGCGGCGTTCTCACTGCCCGTGCTCGTCGCCGCGAGCCTCGGTGTGGCCTCGCCGATCTTTGCGGTCGCGGCCCTGACGGCGGTGTTCGTGTTCTGGACGCATCGGGCCAACATCCAGCGCCTGCGGTCGGGGAGCGAATATCGCTTCGGCAAGGCGGCGAACTTCGGGCGCCGGCCGTCGCTGGCGATCGGCATCGCGCTGCTGGTGCTCGCCGCCGCGTTCCTGTCCGCGCGCTACGCCGGTGGAGGTGCCCGCTGATGCGCTGCGCGGTCGTCGGGGCAGGCGCGTGGGGAACGGCGTTGGCCGACATGCTGGCGTGTGCGGGGCACGAGGTGCGCATCTGGGCGCTGGAGCGCGAGGTGGTGGGTGCCATCAACGAGCGGCACGAGAATCCCACCTATCTCGGTGGCTTCGGGCTGGCGTCGTCACTGCGTGCGTCGCACCACCACGCCGAGGTGCTGAGCGAGGCGCAGCTGGTGGTGTACGCGACCCCGTCGCAGCACCTGCGGGAAATCATTCGCGATGGCGTCGCGCACGTGGGAGAGGATGCCGTGATCGCGGTAGCGTCGAAGGGCATCGAGCAGGGGACGCTGGCGCTCATGTCCGACGTCGTCGCCGACGAGCTGCCGCACCACGCGGTGGTCGCGCTCTCCGGTCCCAGCTTCGCGGCGGAAGTCGCCGCGCGCCAGCCGACGGCGATCGTCGCCGCGTCTGACGAGGACGCCGCTGCGCAGCTGGTGCAGGACGCGCTGAGCAGCGCGACGTTCCGTGTCTACACGCACGACGACCTCATCGGCGTCGAGCTGGGCGGTGCGCTCAAGAACGTCATGGCCGTCGCCACCGGCATGGTCGAGGGCATTGGGCTGGGTAACAACTCGCGCGCCGCGCTCATCACGCGCGGGCTCGCGGAGATCACGCGGCTGGGTATCGCGCTCGGCGCTCAGCCGGTCACGTTCGCGGGTCTCGCCGGCATCGGCGACCTGGTGCTCACGTGCACGGGGGCGCTCTCGCGCAACCGTGCGGTCGGGATGGAGATTGGGCAGGGCAAGACGCTGGAGCAGGCGCTGGCGGGTAAGCCGACGGTGGCTGAAGGGGTCGCGACCACGAAGAGCGCATGCGCGCTCGCACAGCGGGAGGGGGTGGAGATGCCGATCGCAATGATGGTGCACCGCATCCTCTTTGATGGACACTCGCCGAGGCGCGCAATCCCCGAGCTCATGGCGCGCGAGCTGAGAGCGGAGCAGGACGCATGAGCGCCGAACCGATCCAGGAATTCTTTTCCATTGGCGAGGTCTGTCAGATTACGGACCTCAAGCCGCATGTGCTGCGCTACTGGGAGAGCCAATTCAAGTTTCTGAATCCCGCGAAGAACCGCTCCGGCAATCGTGTCTATCAGCGCAAGGAGATCGAGCTGATCCTGCTGGTCAAGCATCTCCTCTACACCGAGAAATACACCATCGAAGGAGCGCGCCAAAAGGTCGAGGAGCAGAAGAAGGCGGGCGATCTCAAGGCCATCGCGCGCGCGGCACTCGCGGTGGAGACACTGGAATCGCTCGAGCGCGACCTGAAGGACACGCTGCTGATCCTCCAGGGAAAGGACCGTTGAGGCTCCTCGTCTCGAACGACGACGGCATCCTCGCGCATGGCCTGGAGTGCCTGGTCGAAGCCGCGTCGCCGCTGGGTGAGGTGTGGGTGGTGGCGCCGGACCGCGAGCAGAGTGCGACGAGCCACTCGCTCACGCTCCATCATCCCGTTCGTCCGATGAAGCGCGGTGACCGCCGGTGGCAGATCGACGGCACGCCGACGGACTGCGTGATGATCGGCGTGGAAGCGCTGCTGCCCGAACGCCCGGACTTCGTGCTGAGCGGCATCAATCACGGGCAGAACATGGGCGAGGACGTGCTGTACTCCGGCACCGTCGCGGCGGCGATGGAAGGACTGGCGCTCGGCATCCCGTCGATCGCGGTGTCGTTCGCGGGCGGCGACCTGCGCGCCGATGTCTCGCAGCTGCGACAGCAGGTGGAACCGCTCACGCGGTTGCTGCGCCACCTGACGACGCTGAAACCCTTTCCGCCGCAGACGCTGTTCAACGTGAACATGCCGCCGCGAACGGGGAGCGAGATCAAGGGCGTGCGTCTCACCCGCCTGGGACGACGCGCGTACTCCAACTCGCTCAAGCCGATGGAGGATCCGTGGGGACGGAAGATCTTCTGGATCGGTGGGGGCGAGATCAGCTGGAGCGGCGACGAGCGCAGCGACTTTCGTGCGATCGACGAAGGCTACATCTCCGTCACGCCGCTCCATCTCGACCTCACGAACTACGATATCCTCCGGTCGGCGAAGGACTGGTGGAAAGAGCTGTGAATCGCGATCAGCCGGACAAGTTTCGCGGCGCGCGGCGGCAGCTCGTCGAGAGCATCCGCTCGAAGGGCATCCACGACCTCGCAGTGCTCCGCGCCTTCGAATTGACGCCGCGCCACCTCTTCGTGCCGACGGGTCTCTGGCAGAAAGCATATGAGGACGCGCCGCTGCCCATCGGCAGCGGACAGACGATCTCGCAGCCGAGCATCCACGCCAAGTATCTCGAGCTGCTGAACCTCAAGGGCACGGAGAAGGTGCTCGAAATCGGCACGGGCAGCGGCTATCAGACAGTCCTGCTCGCGAATCTCGTCGAGCAGGTGTTCTCGATCGAGCGCATTGCGGCACTGCTGCATCAGGCAAAGCAGAACATCGAGCGCGCGGGTGTACACAATGTGTCCCTGCTCCTCGGCGATGGGACGGTCGGCTGGCGGGCGCACGCGCCGTACGATGCCATTCTCGTGAGCGCGGCAAGTCCGTCCGTGCCACAACCGCTGGTGGAGCAGCTGGCCGAGGGCGGCCGCATGATCATCCCGCTCGGAGGACAGGACGAGCAGGATCTCGTGATGTTCACGCGTCGCGACGGCATCCTCGTGCGCGAAAGCATCCTGCCCGTGCGCTTCGTGCCATTGCTGGGCACCTACGGGTGGAAAGAGCAGTAGCGATCGTCTGAGGGAGTCAGGACGCCGCCGCCGCGGTCAGCGCGCGTCGCTGCTGCGAAAGCCGATCGCGCGATGCGTGTTGTCGCAGAACGGCATGTGTCTGGATTGACCGCACCGGCACAGCGCGACGCGCGTCTCCCGACGTGTTTCCCCCGTCGAGGGATCTACGATGTCGATCGGGCCGTGCACGAAGTACGGGCCATTGCGAACCGGCACGATCTGCACCGCGTCGGGAACTACTTCATCGGGCCCGCCGTCGAGCCGCTGGAACTTGAGTGCACCGGTGGGACATTGCATCACGGCGTCGGCGATCGCGTCCGGCTCCTCGGCGGTGATGTCGATCCAGGGCCGACGCTGAGGGTCGAAGACGGTGGCCAACGCGCGGATGCACCGACCCGCGTGGATGCAGCGCGATGCGAACCACTGCACGCGCAACTCCGGCCGCACATACGCGCGCGTCAATCCGGCCGGCACCTTGTTCGAGGACGTTTCCGGTGGCGGCGCACCGGCGCCGCCGTCGCCTGCGTGCGGTTCGGCGGGAGATGACATGCTGGATACTATGCGCGCACCGTGGCACGGTGTCACGCATCCGACCATCTTGCTCTCATGCTGCACGCGGCGAGCTCCACGGTGGTGTGGCGTCACTGGGGAGGAGACCCGTCCAGTCTCATCGGCGTTGGCATTTTGACGCTCGCCTATGCCGCGGGCGTGCGCCGCGCATGGCGACACGCCGGCCGCGATCGCGGTATGCGTTCGTGGCAGGTCGCCGCCGGCGCGGGAGGGATGGCGGTGCTCGCGCTTGCGCTGCTGTCGCCCATCGACGTGCTCGCGGAGTCGCTGTTCGCCGCGCACATGACCCAGCACGTTCTGCTGGCGGTGGTCGCACCGCCGCTCCTCGTGGCAGGACATGTGGACGTCGCCGTGCTCTGGCTCTTCACGCCTGCGCGTCGGCGACGGCTGACTGCAGCCGTCCGGCGACGTCGGATGCTGGTCGTCGCGTGGCACTTTCTGACGCGGCCGCTGCCGGCATTCGCCATCCACGGCATAGCGCTGTGGGCATGGCACGCCCCGTGGTTGTATCAGCGCGCACTGCAACAGCCGCTGGTGCACGTGCTCGAGCACGCGAGCTTCGTCGGGACCGCGTGCATGCTGTGGTGGAGCATCCTGCGGCCACAACAGTCACGGCGGGCGGCGTACGCCGTCGGCATCTTTGCGTTGTTCCTGACGGCACTGCACAGTAGTGCGCTCGGCGCGCTGCTCACGATCTCGCAGCAGCCCTGGTATCCCGCGCAGCACGCCACCGGGCTGTTCGGGTTGAGCGCCATCGAAGATCAGCAGCTCGCTGGTCTCATCATGTGGGTGCCAGCCGGATTTCTGTACTTCGGCTCGGCGGCCGCGCTCTTCGCCCTCTGGATGCGCGAGATGGGGCGTCAGCCCGATCTCGTCCACGCCTCAGCGGCCGGAACGCAGCGTCGCTGAAGGCCGCGAAACCATCACCAGAGATCGAGGTGAGCGCGCAGCGCAGCCATGTGGTCCGCATGCGCGAGGACGATCAGGCGGTCGCCGATCGTGAAGACGACATCCGGCCGCGGTGCGATCATGTGATTGCCACGGAGAATTCCCAGGATGTTCGTGCCCTCGCCACCCAGCGCACGGCCGCTCTGCGCGACCGTGGTGCCAGCAGCGGTGCTGTCCTTGCGCAGGACGCCGACGAACAGGCGATGGTTGTCCGCGAGCTCGACGGGTATGCCGGAGCGCAGCAGTGTGACGAGGTCGATCTCGCCGAGCTGGTCGACGCGCACGGGGTGCTTCTCGCGCAAGATGCGCAGGGCAATCTCGAGATGCTGCGTGTGATGCGCGGGCGAATCGGCGCGCGACATCACCTGCGCTTCGTACAGGCCGCGGTACGTGAGCCGACGCGACAGCGTCAGCTGGATCAGATAGCTCAGCATCACGGCCAGAGCGGCTGGCACGAGGAGCGTGTAGCCACCCGTCATCTCCGTGACCATGAACATGGTGGAGATGGGAACGTGTCCGGCGCCGGCAAAGACGGCGGCCATGCCGACCACGACGAACGGAGCGGTGGGCTCGCCGCCGAAGCTCGCCAGCGCGCCGCCGAGCATGCCGCCCATGAACAGGCTCGGCGCGAAGACACCGCCCGAACCGCCCGAGCCGACCGTCAGGCTCATCGCAACCAGCTCCGCGACCGACAGCGCGCCCATCGTGCGCGCGGTCAGTCCACCATCGATGGCGCGCTGGATCCAGCCATACCCGCCGGCGATCACCTGTGGATACGCCAGGATGATTGCGCCTGTGAGCGCCCCGCCAATGGCGGGTTTCACCCATCGCGGCACGGGCATGGCGCGAAACGTGTCGCGCGCTCGGTAAAACACGATGGGTTGAACCGTGCTGAACACGCCAGCTGCGACGCCAAGCAACGCATACCATCCGTAGTCCGCCGGCGAGTGCAGGCTGTTCACCTGTGGAACGACGAACAACGCTCCCCAGCCCACGATCAAGCCGTTCAGTGCGTACGCCATGATCGCCGCGAGCGTCGCCCACAGCATCGCTCGCGACTCGAACTCCATGTCGACGTAGAGCACTTCGATGACGAAAAAGGCGGAGCCGATGGGGGAGCGGAAGATCGCCGACAATCCTGCCGCGGCGCCCACGAGAAGAAGCAGTCGTCGATCGCGCTCGTCGCGTCCCGTCACCGTGGCGTACCACGAACCCACGGTGGCAGCGATGAGCGCGATGGGTCCCTCGCGCCCGGCCGCGCCACCAGAACCAATCGTGATGGCCGACGCAACGAGCTTCACGGGCGCCACCCGTCCGCGAAGCGTGCCGCCCGCGCGGTGAAAGGCCCGGATCAGCGAGTCCGTGCCATGCCCTTCCGCTTCGGGCGCCAACCATTCGACCAGAATGCCCACCACGAGGCCGCCCAGCGTTGCCGTCAGCAGGACGAGCCAGGTTCCGTGCGGTCCGACGACAACCTGGCTGGATGCGCCCTCGCTCGGCAGGCCTGGCGGGACGTAGCCGGCGATGCGACGGAGGAAGATGTCGCGAGCGACGCCAAGCAACACGTTGAACAGCTGCGCGGCAGCAACACCGGCCACGGCGAGGAGCACGGTGTCCAGCAGCAGCCGCCGCTGTCCATCGAGCCGGACCTTCCACCAGCGGAGCGGCGCTGCCGACGCGCCGGTCATGCAGCCACGTCGGCGGCCGCCACATCCTCGAACGCGGGCGGCGCCGATCGCAGCATGAACGCCGGGATCACCGTGTTCAGTACCGTGTAGACGATGAGCGCGCCGACGACGAAGGGCGGTGTGTCATCGCGCGCGCGCAACAGATCCGCCAGCACCAGCGTGAACACGAGCGTCGGGAGGAGCGCGATGCCCACGCGGCGCGCCGCATGCGCCGTCTCTCCGAGCAGCCAGCGGCGGTGGGCCAACGTGACCAGCACACGCAACGGCGCCGCGGCCAACACGAGGCCAACGCCAAGCGCGAGGGCGCCGGGCGTCAGTTCCGAGCGCTCGACGTGCATGCCGGCATTGAAGAAATAGAACGGGATGAACACCGACCCAAAGGCTTCCAATGCGGTGACGACGCGCTCGGACGACATGGCCGGTAAACGCGAGCGGAAGCGTTGCGCGGCGACGCCCACGATGAAGGCACCTACGAGATAGTACACACCGAGTCGTCGTGTGGCGTACGCGCAGACCACGCCGACCATCAACAGGAATGCGAACTCCGAGCGCGGCGCATAGGGGACGATGGTACGCGCGAACACGCGAAAGGCGAGCGGCACGAGGACGATGATGGCGAGCAGCGCCGCCGACGCGATGCCGAGCTGCTCGGCCGAGGTGGACTGCAGCACGCCGAACAGCGCTGCCAAGGACAGGAGCTCGGCGGCGATCGCCTTGGATTTCACGGCAAACCGCTCGTGGGTCGACAACCCGAAGCGATCGAGCGACGACAGGATGAAGCCCGTGGATGGCGTCACGAGGGCGAGCGCAATGAGCGCCGCGGTGCGGCCACTGACGCCGAGGGTCGATTGGGCGAGGAGCGCCGCGCCGATCGCCATGACAATCCAGATCACGGCATGCTGTACGAGCGCGCGCCGTCCACGACGGAGCTCTGCGCCGTCGATCTCGAGGCCAGCAAAGAGGAACAGCGCGACGATCCCGAACGTCGACATCAGGTGCACCGTGGCGTCGTTCGCGAACCAGCCGAGCGCCTGCGCGATCATTCCGAGCGCAAAGCTGGTGATGGCGGCAGGGATGCGATACCGCTGCAGCGCGCTGGGAAGGACGAACAGCGCGAACAACAACAGCACGTAGTGCAAATCCGACGGGATCGCCGGGATCGCGGTGACCTGAGCGGTGGTATCGGCCTGCGTCATCCCGCGGGGTGGCGATTCTTGTCCGCGATGCCCGCGAGGATGAGCACAAATGCAACGAGCCGCAGCACGTAGTAGCCCGTCGTCGTCGGCGACTGAGACATCATGGCGAGCGCGAGGCCGGCGCGTTGGACGGCCATGAGCGCGAACGCCGTCGCAAACCACCCGAAGAGACGGTCGTGGCTCTCGCGCCAGAAGCGCGCAAAAAAGAGCGCGATCACGGCGTAGCCCATGACCAACAGACCGGAAACGAACAATCTCACCGCTCCCTCTCCCACACGAGCCCATACAGCAGCGCCGCGACGCCAATCAGCGCCGGGATGCTGCGGATCACGGAGAGGTCCTGGCTGACCCGTTGATCCAGCAGGAGCAGCACGTTGTTCAGGAAGAGGCCGGAGAAGCATGCAGCGCTCCAGAACAGGAGCCGCGCGCGCGAGCGCGCATATCCGCGAAACAGCAGCACCGCGCAGATCAGGCTGGTCACCGCGCAGAGGGCGGCGACGGTGAATCCGATCATTCGTTATCCTTGTCGCGCCGCACGCGGAAGGCGTCGGCGAAGGAGCGCAGGGGAGTGGAGGGCTGCTCGTACACCAGGCGCACGAGCGTGACGGGACGCTGATGATATAGCTGTGCGAGCGCGTCGACGTCACGGCGATCGTCGACGGACCGCGCTGCGTACTGCAGCGTCCGGCCGTCCGCGCTCCGGGTGTCGCGCGCGAGGCCGCTGGCCACGAGCTCGGCAGCGACGCGGTCCAGCGTCTTCAGGTCGAGGTGCGCGAGGCGCAGCAGATCGTCGAAGGTGAACGCCTGGTCCGGGCGCTGATGCAGGCGCATCAGCACCTCCAGGTGATCCATCGAGCGGATGTGTGCGCGAACGAACAGGCGAACGTCGCCTGAGATGTCTTCCACGCACGCGAAGTTTAGCCGCGTGCAAGGTAAGATGCAGGCCCCGCACGAATGCGTGGGGCCCCATCTGTGAACCGGCTACTCGGCGCGCAGCGTGATGACCGGGTCGATGCCCGCGGCGCGCCGCGCGGGTGCCCAGCATGCCAACGCCGCCACCCCCGCCAGCAACGCGATCACGCTCGCGTACGTCACGGGATCGGCACGCGTAATCCCGTACAGCAGGGTTTCGAGCAGACGCGTCGTCGCCACCGCGCTCGCGGCGCCGATGATGACGCCGGCGGCCGTCAGCGCGAGTCCATTGCGCAGCACGCCGCTGACGATCTCGCCGCGCGTGGCGCCCAGCGCGGTCCGAATGCCGATCTCCCGCGTGCGTTCGGCGACCCGACCGGAGATGACCCCGTACAGGCCGACGGCGGCAAGCAGCAGCGCGGCGATCGCGAAGGTTTCGTAGATCACCGACGCGAAGCGTCGCTGCGCCGCCGTGCGCGCCATCAGCTCCTCCATGGTCGCGACGCGCGTGATGGGCTTGTTGCGATCGACACCCCATACGGCGCGCTTCACGGCCGTGGTGAGCGCCGCCGCATCGCCATCGGTGCGCACGACGAGCGATTGCATCGGATCCACCCATCGCCACTGCGCCATCGGGACATAGAACGCGGGAATGTCCTGGTCCGCCAGCGACGATTGCTTCACGTCGCGCACGACACCGACCACCGTGCCCCACGGCCGCGAGCCGTCCACGTCCGGTCCGAACCGCAGGTGCTGTCCGAGGGGATCGCCGTCAAGCACACGCGCGAGCGTCTCGCTGATGACGAACGATGGCGCGGCCTCCGCGCGGTCCGTGGCGTCCAGCAGCCGTCCCCGCACCAGCTGGATCCCCATCGACCGGAAATAGCCCGGCGTCACGGCGTATCGCAGGGCGGCGCCGTTCTCGCCCGGCTTCTGGTCGGGGCGCGATTCGATCGCATATCCATACGCATCGAGGTCGCCGCTGAGCGGCAGCTGGCTCGTCAGCGCGGCCTCGGTCACGCCGGGTACGGTGCGCGCCGCGTCCACGACGCGCTCGAAGAAGAGTTGCCGCGCGCGATCGCTGGCCTCGGGGGAAGCGGCGCGATCGGGATTCACCACCTGCATGGTGAGCACGTGCGCGGGCTGAATCCCCGGGGAAACGGCGAACAGGCGGTCGAGGCTGCGCAGCAGCAAACCCGCGCCGACGAGCAGCACCAGGGCCAGCGCGACCTCGGTCACGACGAGCACGCCGCGCGCGGCGCTGCGCCGCGCGACGGTGCGTGAGCCCGTCTGCATGTCAGCGCGCACGTCCGCGCGTGACGCCGCGAACGCGGGGAGCAGCCCGACGACCACGCCAACGACGGTCGTGACGGCGAGGGCGAACGCGAATGCCGTCGCATCGACACGAATGGCGTCGACGCGCGGCAGCCCCGGCGGGGCGAGGGCGATCAACGCGCCAACGCCCGCGTTGGCGATCACGAAGGCGAGCACGCCACCCAGGAGTGCGAGGAGGACGCTCTCGGTCAGCAGCTGCCGCACGAGACGTCCGCCGCCCGCGCCCAGCGCGGCGCGCACGCCGAACTCGGACCGCCGCCGGCCGCTTCGCGCGAGGAGGAGGTTGGTGACGTTGACGCACGCCATCAACAGCAGCACGGCCGCGGCCGCGACGATCGCCAGCAGAGCGGGCCGGGCGGAGGCCGTGATGTCGTCCTGCAGGCCGCGCACGAGCACACCCTGCTGCAGCGACGCCCAGGGCACGCGCGGAAACTCGGCGACAGGATTGGCCGCGATGGTCGCCAGCTCGCGCGCCGCGCCGCGCACGTCCGTGCCCGGGGCCAGGCGCGCCACGATGCGGTAGTGATGGCCCCACTCGCGCGAGTTGGGATCGGCGCGCGGCTGCGCGCGCAGCGGCGACCAGACGTCCACCGACGGGGCGGTGACGTCGACGAACCCCGTCGGCATCACGCCGACGACGAGATACGGTTCGCCATCCAGCGACACCGTTCGCCCGACGATGGCAGCGTCGCCGCCGAAGCGGCGCTGGAGCAGCCGATCGCTGACGATGGCCACCTTCGCGGCGCCCGGCACGTCTTCGCTGGCGTCGAAGGATCGGCCGACCGCCGGCAGCACGCCGATCGTCCTGAAGAACGACGCGGAGACACGCCGCCCGTCGAGGCGCTCGGGTTCGTTCGTGCCGGTGAGCGAGGGCGCCCATCCGTCCGTCACGCTGATGGCCTCGAGCGTCCGGGCGCGACTGAGCAGCTCCTCATACGTCCCGTACGCCGGGTCGAGCGCCGAGCCACTCGTGGTCCGCTCGCTGATGGTCACGATGCGATCTGCGCCGGGATAGGGCAGTGCGCGGAACAGAATCGGGTTCACGGCGCTGAAGATCGCGGTCGCCGCGCCGATGCCGAGTGCCAGCGTGAGCGCCGCCACGACGGTGAAGCCGGGCTCGCGCCTCAGGCGTCGCATGGCGTAGCGGACGTCGCCGAGCAGAAGGTCGAGCCCATGCTCCCACCCGGACGCCCGCACCGCTTCGCGCGCGACGGTGACATTCCCCATCTCGAGGCGCGCCTGGCGCACGGCCTCATCGTACGGCGTCCCGGTGCACGCGATCTCGCGCGCGCGCTGCTCCGCAAAATGCGTGAGCTCCGAGTCGACATCGGCGTCGGCGCGGGCGGGGAAGAGGAGCGCGGACACGCCGCGCTGGATCTGTCGCAGAATGGACATCAGGCCTCCGCTCGCAGCACACGCCCGATGGCGGCGACGCGGCGCTCCCAGTCGGCGGTCTCGGCGTCGAGCTGGCGGCGCCCGGCGCGCGTCAGAGAATAGAAACGCGCGCGACGACCGTTCTCGGTGTCACGCCATTCCGCGTCGAGCCAGCCGGACCGCTCGAGGCGCTGCAGCGCGACCAGCAACGAGCCGGGATTCACCCGGAACACGCCACGCGAGATCTGCTCGACGCGCCGGCCGATGCCGAAGCCGTGCAGCGGCGCGAGGCTCAGTGTCTTGAGGATGAGCATGTCCAGCGTGCCGGGAATGACGTCGGTGTTCTGTTCGGGCACGGCGACCGTCCACTTGATAGTCAAGTGGAGGGTACGACGGCGTCCTCATGATTGTCAAGAGGAACGTTGCGGCGTGATGCAGGCAGGACGTGCCGCGCCGCGAAGTGGCCTAATCTGCGCGGGGCGGGTGGCGCGGCGGGTGGCCGTGGATCTCGTGAATGCGCGCGTATATGGAGACGTGGTCGTCGTGGCGCTCCGTGGTGCTCGCGTATGCGCACAGCAGGCGAAACGAATACTTGCGGACCAGCGCATCCCACAGCTCCTCGAGCTCCAGGGCGCCGGCCACGTTGCCGTCCATGCACAGCAGATCCACCATCTCACCGTACGCGCGCACGAGCAGATACCTGCGATCGGTGAGCAATTTCTCGAAGACGCGCCCGACGGTAGCCGCGAAGAGCGCGGGGTCGGGCCGTCCGCTCTCCATGAACGCGGACAGCGTATCGCGCGCGTCGAGCCAGACGATGTCGCGGCCGTCCAGGAGATGGTCGAGGTCGACGCCCGACGCTCGCAGATGGCGCGCGAGCGTGCGACGATGCGGCTCCGTGGCGATGACGATGAGCGGCTGTCCCGCCCGAGCGCCCGCGGACAGGAACGTCCCCACCTTGGCACAGAGATCTTCGTCCGTGACGTACTCGTGCATCTCATGGCTGGGAAGCCACGGATGGACGGGTTCGCCGCCGCTGTGAACGGAAGCGTCAGGCATCGGCCGTCATAAGTGGGAGCGCACGCATGTCTTACGGAACGTAGCAGGGAGGGCGGGCTGCGAAAGTGGACAACATGCGGATATCGCATGAGGCCGACGCAGCCATTGTCATGCCAGCGCCCTTGCTGGTCCCATTACGTTTTCCAGCCCATGCCTGGCGCCAGCTGAATATGGATCCGCTCGGCCTGCCCTCGGGCGCCGTGGTCGTAGTGCCGTACGACGATCGCTGGCCCGGGCTGTACGCCGCCGAAGCGGCGCGCATTGCCGACGCGCTCGCGGCTCGTCGCCTCACCCTGCGTCTCGAGCATACGGGCAGTACCGCCGTCCCCGGCCTCGCCGCAAAGCCGGTGCTCGACATTCTCGTGGGCCGAGGAGCTGACGCGGATCGCGACGCCATCATCGCCGCGCTCGAGGACGCGGGCTACGAATACCGTGGCGAGCAGGGAATTGCCGGCCGCGACTTCTTCCGCCGCGGGCGCCCCCGCCAGTATCACGTGCACCTCGCCGCGGTCGACAGCGCGTTCTGGAACGACCATCGCCGCTTTCGTGACTATCTGCGGGCGAATCCGGAGACTGCGCGCGCGTATGCGCAGCTGAAGTTCGCGCTCGCCAGGCTCCATCCCCTGGACCGCGAAGCGTACATCGCGGGGAAGACGAACTTCGTACGTGACGTGCTTGCGCGCGCCCGCGCGGTCGACGGGATGAGGCGGCCCGCTCATCTGGGCGCCGTATCTATATATATGGGCGTGGCCGAGCTCCACGTGCGGGTGACCGGGCGGGTTCAGGGCGTTGGCTTCCGCTGGTTCGTGCGGGAGCATGCGCATCGGCTGGGTCTCGACGGCTGGGTGCGGAATACCGTCGATGGCAGCGTCGAGGTGCTCGCCGTCGGACCCGATGCGCAGATCGATGCGCTGCGGCGCGAGCTGCAGCGCGGACCGCGGGGCGCCGACGTGATCGCCGTGGAACTCGTGTCATCCACGGCCGAGGAAGAGCCGACGCGTCCCTTCGCAATTCTCAGGTGACGCCCGCGCGCGTGTCGGGAGGAGACACCGCGGCCGCCGCGCGATTGCGGTCGCTCATCCGCGACATTCCGGACTTCCCGAAGCCTGGAATCGTTTTCAGGGACATCACGCCGCTTCTCGCCGACGCGCGGGCGCTGGCGGACGCCACGCGCCTCATGGCCGATCCATGGCGTCACGATCGCGTCGACCACGTGGTGGGCATCGAAAGCCGCGGGTTCATCCTCGGCGCCTGCGTCGCGCGCGAGCTGGGCGTCGGGTTCGTGCCGGTTCGGAAGCCCGGAAAGCTTCCGCACGCCACGTCCCGCATCGACTATGCGCTCGAGTACGGGACGGACGCGCTCGAGGTCCACACGGACGCGGTCACCTCTTCCTCGCGCGTGCTGATCGTGGATGATGTGCTCGCGACGGGAGGGACGGCGGCGGCAACGTGTCAGTTGCTCGAGCGCATCGGCGCGCACGTGGTGGGCCTGAGCTTCCTCATGGTCCTCGAGGTTCTCCAGGGGCGGCAGAGGCTGGACGGACGGCGAGTGTCCACAATATTTGCGCTATGACGCTCGATCGCATCACCGTCCCCGCCGCCGTCCTGGCTGTTGGTGTCGCGCTCGGCGGATTCTTCGTCGGTCACGGCTTCGTCCGCGCCAAAGCCGCGGATCGCTACGTGACTGTGAAAGGCGTCGCGGAGCGCCAGGTGCGCGCCGATCTCGCCATCTGGCCGCTGCGACTGGTGGGGGCGGACAACGACCTGTCTGTCGCGAATGCCAAGCTCGCGCGCAGCGTCGCCGGTGTGCGCGACTTCCTGGTGAAGCAGGGCATCGACACGAGCCAGATACAGATGGCGGAGTTCTCGGCGACGGACGCGCTCGCGAACCAGTACGGCATGGAGCGCGCACCCACGAACCGGTACGTCGTACAGCAGACTGTCCTCGTCCGCTCCAATCATCCGGACCTGGTGCTGGCCGCGAGTCAGCGCATCAGTGAGCTCGCGGGCATCGGCGTCGTGATCTCGTCCGGCCGTGAGTACGGCCCCGGGGGCAGCGGCCCGACGTTCGTTTTTTCGGGCCTCAATGCGCTCAAACCCGCGATGATCGCCGACGCGACGGCGCGGGCACGCGAAGCCGCATCGCAGTTCGCGCGCGATTCGCGTACCGAGCTCGGTGGCATCCGGCAGGCCAACCAGGGCGTGTTCGAGATCCTTCCGCGCGATCAGGCGCCGGGCATCAGTGAGTCGAGTCAGATCGCGAAGACGGTCCGTGTCGTATCGACCGTGGATTATTACTTGCGGTAATCGGCGTCCGGAGCACGCAACACAAATCCGCCGAGGTGCGAATGATCAGGAAGCTGAAGGACGGTCGCTATCGGCTGTACTCGCGCAAGAAGAATCCGAAGACGGGCAAGCGGCGCAATCTCGGGACCTTCACGTCGCGCGCGGCGGCGCAGAAGCACGAGCGTGCGGTGCAGTACTTCAAGCGCGGCGGCTAGCGGGAGCTGCCTTCCGAGCGCAGCACGATTTCACGAACGCCAGACATGCTCGTCGAGTCCAGCATGCGGACACCGACGCCGTCGCTCTTCCGCACCCAGTACCACCGGACGCGCGGACCGGACTCGATCGCCAGCCGCCAGGACGCGAAGGTCCCCGCGGGAACGCGCACGCTGTCTTCACCGTCGACACGCAGTCCCACCGCGACGAACACGTTGTCGTCGCGAACGGCCCAACCCAGCAGCGACGCGTGCGCTTTCCACGCGCGGTCGAGCGCCACGCCCATGTGGAAGATCGGCGCGAACGCGTCGGCGATATAGGGTGCCGCCTCCGGCGGCAGCCGGCGATCGAAGGTACGGTGGGCGTCGACCGCTCCCCCTCTGAACGCGGACATGTCCCCGCGCACGCGCAAACCGTCGAAGCGCTGATGCACGGTGATGCGGTCGTAGCGGCTGTACGGCGCCTCCGTGATCGTCTGCTGCAGAGGAGCAAGCGTGGCGGCAGCGACCCAGACGGAATCGACCTGTATCGCTCCGGTGGCGCGCCTGCGCGTCGCCACGAGCCGCCACACCCGCTGGCCGCGCAGCGAATCGCGCGTGACCAGCAGCCGGGATTCCGAGCGCGACACGTTGCCCGTGACGTCGCGGAAGGTGCCATCATACACGAGGGACAAGGGACGCAGGCGCTCGGCGTGTGTGATCCGAGCCGCTGGGTAGCGTCCTGCCTGCGGCACCGCGGTCGCATACGCGACGTCGTTCACGAGCCACGAGCTGCTCGCGGGCAGCACGACGGCACGCGACAGCGTGAGGCGATCGATCGCAACGACGGCGAGCAGCGCGGCCACGATGGCGCTCGCCACGAGCAGAATGGCTGGACGCCGCCGCGGCGCGTCGACCGTGGGAAGAATCACCCGCGATCCGTTCGCTCGTGACGCGTGGATGCGCGCGAGCAACCCGGCGTCGGCGGCGGGCACACGCATCTCACCGAGTTCGCCGCGAATGACATCGGCGAAGTCGCTGAGCGACTCGCGTCGCCACATCGATCGCGCGCTCATGCGTCCTCCTCCGACAGCGCTACCCTCAGCTGGCGCAATGCGCGATGCAGTCGAACCTCCGACGCCGCGACGGAAATGCCGAGCAAGTCCGCGATCTCGCGGTGCGCGAAGCCTTCGACTTCCTTCAGGACGAGCACCGATCGCAACGACGGTGACAGCGTCGCGAGCGCACGCTGCAGCGCGACCCGGCTCACGGTGTCTTCGGGGAGGATCGTGAGGTCGGGCGCGGCGTCCAGCGCCACGTCGCGCCGTGCCCGGATGCGACTCAACGCCAGCCGAACGACGATGCGTTTGAGCCAGCTCTCCATGCTGCCGCGTTCCTCGTAACGCCGCAACGCCTCGGGCAGACCCACGAAGAGGTCGTGCACCACGTCCTCGGCATCGGCACGCGACATGAGCAGACGGTAGGCGACACCCAGCAGCGCGCCGGCGTGTCGCCGGTACAGCTCGTCGAGGCGATCCCGCTCGCCCGCATCGTTCAGTCGCTCAGCAGACGTGCCATGCCATGGCTCGGGTGTACGGGGACGGTCCGGCGGAACGCGGGCACGCATGACGATCCAACGCCCGACGCGCCGGAATGCTTACATCTCCGGCGCGCGTGCGGGTGCGGGCGAGCGCCGACGCCAGGTCGCGACGGCGATGCCGATCATCCAGGCAGCAACGATCAGCAGACCGTAGGTCTCACGCTCTTCCTCGATCTGCACGTTCTTCATCTCCCACTGCGCGAACATGTCCGCAAAGCGCGCGTTGTGCACGTCGCTGGCGATGAACCCGGCCCAGACGACTGCGATGAGCGCCAGGGCGATGGGCACCTGCACCCGCGTGCGTCGCGCTGCTTCCATTCCGGAGATCACTGCCGCGGCGGTGTAGACCGCGACCCACTGCACCGGATCCGGATCGTTGAATTGCAGGCTGGCCGAGAATAGAAAGAGCAGCACCATGACGACGTTGGCCGCCGTCCAGATCTTTGCGGACATGGGGGAGTGACCGGTCAGGGAAGGAGTCCGTACACGACGACGCGATTGGAGAACGTGGGCAGGTAGACGTGGCCATTCGCGATCGTGGGCGACGCGAACTTCGCGTACATGCCCACATCGTCGCGCGTCGCGTTCTGCCGGCTGTTCCACAACTCCTTCGACACGTCGTGTGCGTCGAAGGCGCGCAGGATGCCCGGGCTCACGTCGTGCTCCGCGTCGCCGGACCGGGCGTATGCGGCCCACAGGATACCGGTGGCGTCGTCCTGCCCGTTGGAGGACACCGAAAGCATGGCGCCGCTCTGTCCCGTCGGGCCGCCCTGCACGTTCGCGATCTCGGCGCCGATGTCCAGCATGTTGGTGGCGCGATTGAAGGGAATGGCGCGCAGCGGGTCATTTTCCGACCAGACGTACACGAAGGTGTCGGCGCTGCCCCAGTAGAAGGCCGCCTGACAGTGCATGTTCGCTCCGGCGCCGAGCGTGATCACCTGCTGGTTCTGGTTGTGCGACGCCGACCATGCGCCCATGTCGTTCTGATTCAGGAGATAGAGATTGCCGTCCTTCCCGCCCGTGAAGAAATACGGCGCACCCTTGATGAGCAGCGAGCCCATGGACCCGTAATCCAGGTCCTGATCATTGGCGAACTGGAAGTTCGTGGGTGTGAAATAGCTGCGTATCTCCAGCGTCGAACCGGCCGGTGCGAGCTTGAGCGCGCTCTCCGCGCGATTGATCGGCGCGGCGGCGACGTTGGGTAGACCGACGGTCCCATTGCCGGACAGTGCGTAGAGATTGCCCGCGTCGTCCGCGGCCATGCCCATGCCGCTCTCCCACATGCCGCCGCCGTACCCTTCGGGGGTGTCGTTGTAGACGGAGCGCTGCGCCAGCGTGCTCGCGTCGTACCCGAGGATCCAACCGTGATAGGGCCCCCAGTCGCAGTGTGAGGAAAAGCTGATGTAGACGACGCCGTTCACGAGCGTCAGCGCCTGGCGCTGGTTCTGTTTCTGGGGATCGAACGTGATCGTTCCGTTGACGCTGCCGTCGCCGCTGCCCGGATACGTGGCGCTCAGCGCGACGGGGCTGCCCGCCAGCTCCGCGCCGGTGTACACGTCGACGGCGTGTAGATGCTGCACGAACAGCGTGCCATTGGTGCTGCGTGTGACGAAGTAGATCGTGCTGCGACCGGCGTCGATGACGGGCGTTCCCACGATGCCGATGTTGCCCGAAAAATCGGTATACCCGCCGCCGCACGCGCCCGACATGTCCGTATTCCGCGGCGGTCGCATGCCGGCCGCGGTGAAGTTCTTCTGCCAGTACAGCGTGCCGTCCTCGCCGTCGAAGGCGTAGACGGTGTTGTTGACGGTGGCGACATACACGACGTTGCGAGAGTCGTTGTCGAGCGGCAGGCCGCCGATGACGAGCGGCTGGGCGTACACCTGATCGTCGACGGCGAGCGTGAACAACGCCCCGAAGTGGTCGACGTTCACGTTGCTCGTGGTCAGCGCTGTCTCGTCGGCGTTCCAGCCCGCGCGGGTGTTGTCGTTGTGCTGCGTGAGCACCGAGACGTGCTGAGGGTTCGGGGGCGTCGGTTCCGGCGCTGTGTTGTCGTCGCAGGTGCAGAGGAGAGTCAGGAGCGCGAGCGGCAGGAGTCTTCGCGTCAACGGACGAACCCCATGGCTTCGAGGGAGGGCAGGAATCCGGGAGTGGTGAGCGACAGCGGACGCATCATGTCACCCAGACGCGTCCGCTGCCAGTACGCTCCCGTCGACGCGCGGTCGGACGCGCTGGTGAAATGATACTGATACATCGCGGCGCGGATCCATGACGGCGGCTTGTCGGGAAAGGGGTTGCGCGCCATCAGCGACAGCGTGGGCCGGTCGTTCTGAAGGAGACGGGCCACGAGGGCAGGAAACCAGCCCTCCGCGTATCCCGGGTTCAGCGGGATGAACCACATCAGCCAATCGAGCCGTCGATGATAGGGCGCGAGCCACGGCGGCCGGCGAGTCACGTCGCCCGGCTTCGCGCGAAATTCGTACTCCCGCCACACACTCGCCGGTGTCATCACGCTGTCCGCGGTTCCCTCCAACACCACCTCATACCGGTCGCGCGAGACGCTCCCGAACGCGCCATACGTGTTGACGAGATGCAAGGGCTCGAAGCTCGCGTTCATCATCTGATTGCGCGAGAGGAGGTTCATCGCGGGACGGACGCTGAGCAACAGCACCACGATGGTCAGCAGCGCGAGCGCGATCTGCATGGGCAGGGCGTTTGGGGAGAGCAGATCGCTCGCTGCGCTCGGCACGAGCGGTGAGCGGGCCGACACGCCGGTGGAACCGACCGGAATGACGGCCCTGAGCATGCCGTCGTCGAAGCATGCGAATGCGACCACGATCGTCAGCCAGTTGAGCCACGACAGATTTCCGCTGATCGCGATCGACAACTGAAACACCACCATGACGGCGCCGGCGACACGCGTCACGGGCGTCCACGGCACGAGCGCCCCCCAGGGCGCGATCAGCTCCGCCAGATGGTTGAACAGCACGCCCGCCTTGTTCATCCACAACGGTGATTTGGCGAGATACCAGCTGATCGGGTTGGGAATCGGCTGCGTCTCATAGTGGTATACGAGACACGTCAGGTCGCGCCAGCAGGGATCGCCGCGCAGCTTGATCATCCCGGCGCCGAACATCAGCCGGAACAACACCCAGCGGTACATCCAGATCACCACGGCCGGCGGCGTCGTGTGGCGCGCGCCGAGGAAAATGGCGAGGAATCCGCACTCGAGCAGCAGCGACTCCCATCCGAATCCGTACCATGTCTGGCCGACGTTGACGATCGAGAGGTACACGATCCACATCCACGCCCACACCAGCACGTGCGCCCAGGTGCCGAACCGCTCGGCGACTCCGCCGAGGGCAAGCAGGGCGCACGCGAGCCCCGTCCAGCTCAGCGCCATCGCGAAGGCGTCCGAGTAATGCGCGAAGAAGAGGCTCGGAGCGTCCGCGAAGCGCACCTGCTGCAGGAACCACGGCACCGGTGTGAGTCCGTGCGCGCCGAGCAGCGGACGGAACTGGTTGATCGCGACGAGGAACGCGATGGCGTAGATCGCCGCGAGGCCGCGCAGCAGGAACAGACGCGTGAGCCAATAGTTGCTCTCGCCGCCGCCCCCGAGAAACTCGGCGACGCTACTCACGCGCATCCGGGCCAGACCGCATCTGCCGGATTATACGGTACTCACGGGCCACAGCCACGCCGGGTACATTAGCGCGTCGTTCCACGGGCGCGGGCCCCGACGTCGGGGGACCCCCGGGTGGACGAGTGCGGCCGGATGGCGTGCCATGAGAACGTCGCAGTATTTCACGTACGCCAAGAACGCACGCCCGCGCGCCCAACGCGTGCTGGTCGTCGGCGCCGGCATCGCCGGTCTCGCCGCCGCGCGCACGCTGCAGGATCACGGCATCGACGTCACGGTCCTGGAAGCGCGTGACCGGATCGGTGGGCGCGCGTGGACGCGGGACGGGCTGGATTTCGGCGCGCACTGGATCCACGGCACGGAGGGCAATCCGCTCACCAACCTCGCGCGCAAGCTGTCGCTGCCCATCATCTTCGTCGGTGGAGACAGCTCGTACTCGGGCGGGTGGGAACATCTGGTGCTCGTCGGCGAGGACGGCCGCCACCTGTCACAGGACGAAAAGCTCGAGACGATCCTCACCGCGGATGCGGTGCGCGACCGGCTGGATTCGCTGCGGCGGCAACGACTGGCGACGGGCGCCGGCGACATCTCGATGCGCGACGCGCTCGATGAGGTGCTCTCGGATGAGCAACTCACGGAGGACGAGCGTCGCGCGGTGGAGTGGCACATCGCGCTCATGGCGCGCGATGATTGTGGCGCGGACGATCCGTCGCTCTCCCTGCTGTGGTGGGACGAAGGCTACGAGGTCTATGGCTACGGCGACAGCGTGTTCGCGCGCGGCTTCGGTTCGCTGACGGCGGCGCTCGCGCGCGGGCTCGATGTGCGGCTCGGCGCGGTCGTCACGAAAATCCAGCACGGACCGCCAGGCGTGACCGTCACGACCACGCATGAAACCTTCACCGCGGACGCAGTGATCGTCACCTTGCCCCTCGGCGTGCTGAAGGCCGCCGCCGTGGAATTCGCGCCGCGGCTCGCGTCGGCGAAGCAGCACGCGATCGAACGGCTCGGGATGGGGCATCTCGCCAAGATCGTGTTGCGCTACGATGAGCCCTTCTGGCACCGCGACCAATATGTGTACGGCTACCTGTGTCGCCCGGTGCGCGATTGGCCCACGATGGTGATCAGCCTCAGCAAGACCCACGACATCCCCGCGCTCGTGCTGCAGGCAGGCGGTGCGCTCGCGCGTCACATCGAGACCATGAGTGACGCCGACTGTGCGGCGTGGTCGGCGAACGTGGTGCGCGATCTGTTCGGATCGGGCGCGCCGACGCCCACGAAGATCGAGCGCACGCGGTGGAGCCGAGATCCGTTCTCGCTCGGCAGCTACTCATACATCGCCGTCGGCAGTACACCGCACGACATCGCCGCGATCGCCGAGCCCGTCGGCGAGCGCCTGTATTTCGCCGGAGAAGCCACCTACCGGTACCACTGGGCCGGAGCCCACGGCGCATATGCGTCGGGGATACGTGAGGCCGCCCGGATCCTCGACGACCCCGCGGTCCTCGTGCCACGCGCCTTCACGGAGAATCGGCGCTGGCGCGACACGATGATGCGGGCGACGCGACTCTTCAACGCACTGTCGCAATCCGTCGGCAACGAGGAGATCGACGCACGCGTGGCGCTCCTGGCACAGAGCGACGTGTTCTCGACCGTGCCGCCGAACGAGCTCCGGGTGCTCGCGACGATGTTCGAGCCCGTCACGTTCCACGCCGGCGAGAATCTCTGCGACATCGGCGCGCCCGCCGATCGCGTGTATCTCATCGCCGGCGGTCGGGTCGAGGTGCGTCTCGGCGACGGCACCGTCGTCGCCACGCACGGGCGCGGTGCGCTCGTGGGCGAGTACGCGCTGTTTCACCGCGGTCGCCGCACGGCGACGGTGATCGCGACGGAACGCGCGGACGCCTTCACCCTGGACTACCAGCGCTTCCAGCGGTTCCTGCTCGCGTTTCCGGAGTCGATGTATTCGCTGCTGCGCGTCACCATCGCGCGCCTCGTCGAGCAAAGCAACGAGGCACACGCCGAGTCGCTGGAGCCCTCCACGATCGCCGACGCATGACCCCAGGCACACCGAATCGCGTGATCGTCTACGCGGTGTTGATCCTCGTCGGCACGCTCGGCGCTGTCAGCGACGCCATCCTCAATCAGTGGGCGAAGACGGGCAGCGTCGCGTGGCAGGCGGCCTCCTACGCGTCCTGGATCGTCGTCGCGTCATTGCTCGCGTACATCCTGCGCCTCGACTACTTCACGTTCGGCGCGGCGGTCGTGCTCTTTCTCATGGTCAACTCCGTCGCCGCGCTCGTGATCGACAGCGCATGGTTCGGCGGGCGTCTCACCGCGGGCGGCTGGATCGGCATCGTGCTCGCTGCCGTCGCCATCGTGTGCATCGAGTGGAGTCGGCCGCACGGCCCGACGACCGGCATGTCGCCCTGATCGCCTGAACTACGACTCGCCGAGCGCCTCGAGCGCCGAGCGCGCGGCGTTGTAGCCGCACATGCCATGCACGCCGCCGCCCGGAGGTGTCGAGGCCGAGCAGATGAACCAGCGTTCCTTCCCGATGGTGTGCATGCGATAGGGATCGAGCGAGAGCATCGGCCGGCCGAGCGTCTGCAGGAAGGTGTTGGCGCCGCCCACCACGTCGCCACCGTGATAATTGCGGTTGTACGCGCTGAAGTCGCCCGGAGTATAGACGTGCCTCGCGAGCACCACGTCCCGGAATCCGGGCGCGAAGCGTTCGATCTGCGCCTCGATGCGTGCCGTCATGTCCACGTCGCATCCGAAGGGCACGTGACAGTACGCCCACGCCGTGTGCCGTCCGGAGGGGGCCCGGGTGTCGTCGAACAACGATTGCTGCGCGAGCAGGACGAACGGCCGCTCGCTGGCGCGGCCTTCCCACGCGTCGCGCTCCGAGCGCGCGATCTCGTCCAGCGTCCCTCCGACGTGCACGGTGCCGGCGCGCCTGCATTCGGCCGCCTTCCACGGGATCGGCTGCGACAACGCCCAGTCCATCTTGAACGACGCCGGACCCCAGCGGTATTTCCCGAGACGCCTCGCGTATCGCGGGTGCAGGCGCTCGTGCCCGATTCGCAACACCTCATGCGGCGTCAGGTCGAACATCACCGCGTCCGCGTCCGCGATGTCGTCGCGTGTCGCGGCATGCCCGGTCAGGATCCTCCCCCCCAACCGCTCGAGACAGGAGGCGAGCGCGCGCGCGATGCGCTGCGAGCCGCCGCGCGGCAGCGGCCAGCCCACGGCATGTCCCGCCATGCCGAGCACCAGCCCGAACGATGCGCTGGCCATGGCGTCGAGCGGGATCACGGAGTGCGCGGCCATGCCCGCGAACAACGCACGCGCACGATCGTTCGCGAAGCGCGATCGCGCGAGGTGCGCCGCCGACCACAGCGCCTTCATGCCGAAACGCGCGAGCCGCAGTGGATGCTGCGGCGGGATGATCGGGGCGAGCAGCGTCGGGAGGAGCGTGTCCCAATGCTCCACGAGGGGGGCGAACAGCTTGCGATACGCGCCGGCGTCTGCGCCGAGTCCGTCCGCCGTCGCGTCCACCGAGCGCTCGAGGACGACAGCGGTGCCGGCCTCCAGCGGGTGCGCAAGCGGCGCGTCCGGCTGAATCCACACGAGGTCCTGCGGCGGCTGAGTGAGCGGGAGGGAATTGAAGAACGGTGACGCCACGCCCATGGGATGGATCGCCGAGCAGATGTCGTGCGTGAAACCGGGGAGCGTGAGTGGCGCGGACCGCATTCCGCCACCGATCGTCTCCTCGGATTCGAGGACCGTCACGTCGAGCCGCGCGCGCGCGAGCGTGATCGCCGCAGACAGCCCGTTGGGACCCGATCCGATGACGATCGCGCGCATGCGCGGAATATGCCTGCTCCCGGCGATTTTGTGCCCGCCGCTGGCATGATTGCAATCGGCCAAACACCATTAGTCATGCGATCCGGAGCGGCCGTGGCCCTCATCCCCACCCAGGCGCTGTCGGCGCGCGGGCAGGCGGTCGAAGGACGAGGCGCGCTGCCATGAAGGACGTTGCCGAAGCTGCGTTCTACCTCCTGGTTGCGCCCGTCGCAGGCGCGTGCCTCCTCGCATGGCTGTTCGCGGCGCTGCGACTTCGTTTCGGGCCGCGCTCCCTGCTGTGGGGCATCGCTGGCATTGTCCTCCTCGGGCTCGCGGCCAGCCTGCTCGGCCTCGGTGGACGTGTCTTCGCGATCCTCGTGATCCCGGGTGCGCTGCTCACGGCGCTCCTCGTGGAATGGCGTGCCCGCCGAACGCCGCAGCTGCGCGATCAGGTGCTATGGGCAGGGATCGGCGTCGCGTTCCTGGCCATCGTCATCCTGCTCACGATGTTCGGCAACATGCCGACGGTGCGATAAGTCCTTCCTTCAGCCAGACGTCACATGCCTCACGGAAAAATCTGCTACCTGGAAATCCCGGCCAATACGGCAAGGGCATCCGCGGACTTCTACAGCCGGATCTTCGGCTGGAAAGTCCGGGAGCGCGGCGACGGCAATCTCGCGTTCGACGACACCGGCGGTGTGAGCGGCACCTGGGTGAAGGAGGGCGACCGCACGCCGGACGAGCATACGCTCACGTACATCATGGTCGACCGCATCGACGACACGCTGAAGCAGATCCAGCAGGCCGGTGGACGTGTGCTGACGCCGCGCACGCCGATCGGCGCGAGCACGGGCGCGTTCGCGATCTTCAAGGATCCCGTCGGGAATACCTTTGGCCTGTACGAGGAGGCCGGCTGACGCCGCGGTCCGCTCCGTACGCCGCGCGACAGGACGCCCGGGCTGCCATTGAGACTTGTGTGGGACCCCACATATTTCAGGGACCCCTCGTCCCACCCGCGTCCCTTTCGTCGAGGTCCATGATGTCACGGCCAGCCCCAGTTCCGCGCAATCGACTCCTCGCCGCGCTGCCCGAGCCCGAGGCACAGCGCGTGGACGCCATGCTGCGATGGCGCCCGCTGCGACGCGGGGAGGTCGTGGCACGGCGCGGCACGACCGTCGACGAGCTGCTCTTCGTCGACGCGGGCATCATCACCCTGGGTCTCGCCGATCCGGCGCGATCGGGCGATCGACCGCGACCCATCGCGATGGCCGTGATCGGCGCACACCAGGGCGTTCTGGGAGCGCACGCCGTGCTCGGTGCGGACCTCTATCTGCACGACGCGGTCGTCGACATCGACGGTGAGGCGCGCGCGCTTCCGTGGAACGAGGCGGGGCGCGCCGCGCTGCGGGACTGCCCGACGCTCGCGACACGCATTCGCGAGCGTGTCCTGGTGAACCTGGCGGCGTCGGCGCAGGTGGCCATGTGTGCGCTGCGCCATCCGGCGTTGGCGCGGTATGCCTGCTGGCTGCTTGCGGCGAGCGACGCCACGGGCAGCGACGAGCTGCGCGTGACCCAGAGCATCGTGGCCGAGCGTCTCGGCGTCCGGCGCGTGACCGTGGTGAACATCGCGACGCAGCTGCGCAATGCCGGCGCGATTGCCTACGCGCGCGGCTGGGTCAGGATCCTGGACCGCGAGGTGCTCGAGCAGCTCGCCTGTGCGTGTGCCCGTGAAGGTCGGACACTGGCGACGCGACTGGTGCCCGCCAGCGGTCGATTCGATATCGGTCTCCGTGGCGAACGTCCCGGCGTCGGCGCCTACAGCGGTGCGCCGTCAGCTCTCGACGGCCGCCAGGAAGTAGCGGAGAACCACCCGGTGCACCAGCTCCTGTAGAATCCGTTCGCTGCTTGGCGCATCGTGGCACTCGCGGGCGATGCCCTTGCAGTCCACGATCACCTGTTCGACGCTGGCCCCCGCGGCCTTCCGCGCATCCACGAAGCGATCCAGCGCCACGAACATGCTGTGCCGGTTCGCCGGGCTCTCTTCGCGCAGGATCGCCTCGAGCGCGCCGGTCAGCACGACTCGCAACGGAAAGACGACGGTCTGTTGTAGCGATTCAGTGGTGTTCGGATACATGTCGAGTTCCGATGCAAGGCGCGGCTCAATGAATCGGGGCAGGCATTCGCGCCTGCCCCGAAACACCTCTCCTCCTACTTCTCCTGCTACTGCCTTCCTTACGGACCGGTCGTGATGGTGTAGAGGATGTCGCGAGTCGTCGAGCTCACCGTACCCGCGGCCACCGTCGCCGCGAGCGTGATGGTCAGCGAGATACCGCTCTGCGCCACCTTCGTCAGGCCGTTCACCAGGCGCACCGCCGTCGTCGACAGCACCTGATCGCCGTCCGACGTCCCGACCGACGCCGCGGCCATGTTCGCCGAGAGCGTCAGACCGGCCGGCATGTTGCCGCCGCTCGCCGCGGTGAGCTGCGCGGTCACCTTCTGCGCGCTGGCCGCCGGAGCGTTGGTCGTCACGGCCCACGTCAGGCCGCTG
>DATFHG010000100.1:0-3335 GCA_035248725.1 Gemmatimonadaceae bacterium
AGACGTGCCCGGCGCGGACAACGTCGTGGTGCTCAGCCATCGCGCCTGGGTATCGCGCCACAGCTCCGATCCCGGGATCGTCGGACGCGCGATCCTCGTGGACGGCATGCCGCGCACGGTGATCGGCGTCATGCCGGCGTCGTTCGATCTGGCGTCCGACGTCGAGGAGCTCTGGGTCCCCCTCGCGCTCACGCGCGCGTACGCCGCGGAACACGGCGCGCGGTTCCTCGACTTTCGTGCGCGCCTCGGAAAAGACGTCTCGATGCAGCAGGCGATCGCGTCCGCTACGCAAGCGATCCGTGCAACGCGAGAATCCATTCCCAATGGCCGCGCGGACCTCGCCGAGTATGGCGCGGCGATCGACCTGTACATCGACGACTTCGTCGGTGACTACAAGTCGTTGCTCCTGATCCTGCTCGGCGCCGGATCGTTCGTGCTGCTCATCGCGTGCACCAACGTGGCGAACCTCCTGATCGCGCGAGGCAGCGTCCGCGAGCGCGAGCTCTCCATTCGCGCCGCGCTCGGCGCGGGGCAGCGGCGACTGATGCGGCAGCTGATCACTGAATCCGGCGTGCTGGCACTCGCCGGCGTCGTCCTGGGCCTCGCCCTGGCGTTCGGGCTGCTGCGCGCCGTGCTGGCGGTCAGCCCGGAGGGCGTGCCGCGTCTCGAGCAGGCCCGCGTCAACCTGCCGGTGCTCGGCTTTGCGCTCCTGTGCGCAGTGCTCAGTACCGTGCTGTTCGGTCTCGTCCCCGCGCTGCGACTGGCCAATACCAATCTCGAGAGCGCGTTGCGCGCGGGAGGGCGCGCGCTGCACGGAGGACGCGATCGGTTGCGGACCGTGCTCGTCGCCGTCGAGGTGGCTCTCGCGATGACGCTCTTGATCGGGGCCGGTCTCCTCATCCGGAGCGCATGGCTCATCCAGCACGTGGAACCCGGCTTCGATCCCCGTGGCGTGCTCACCTCACGCATCCTGCTTCCCGAGGCGCGCTACCGGCAAAGCGATGCCGTACTGTCGTTCTACGATCGATTGTTTCGCGAGGCGTCGGAGCAGCCCCCGTTCGGGTCGGCTGCGCTCGTGTCCATGGTCCCGTTGTCCGGCAGCAACGCCAACTCGATCGTGCTCCGGGAAGGACAATCACTGGACGATCCCAACCCGCTCGAGGCGAACCTGCGCCTCGCGTCACCGCGATACTTCGCGACGATGGGAATCCCGATCCGCTGGGGGCGCGACATCGCGGATGGAGACGATGCGAATGCGCCGCGCGTGGTACTCGTCAACGAAGCGCTGGCGCGCCGGCTCTGGCCCGCCGAGTCTCCGCGCGAAGCGATCGGTCGCAGGATCAGCGCGCTGTCGCCGAAGCGCGAGCAGCCGCAATGGTGGGAAGTGATCGGCGTCGTCGGCGACCTGCACGACCACGCGCTCGACGCGGACGTGAAACCGGAGTTCTACGTGCCCGTGAAACAGACGCCGCCGATGCTCTGGCCGTACATCCAGCGGTCGCTCGTTCTCGTAACGCGTACGCGCGCGGCAGGCGCCGAGGCGGGAACGCTGGAGCGCCCGATCCGGGACCTCGTGGCTGGCATCGACCCGAACCTTCCTGTGGCCGACGTGACCGCGATGGCGGACTATCTGCGGCGGTCGCAGGCCACGTCGCGCTTCAATACTCTGCTGCTGTCGACACTGGGAGGCATCGCGTTGCTGCTCGCGGTGATCGGCGTGTACGGCATCGTGAACTACTTCGTCGCGCAGCGCACGCGGGACATCGCCGTCCGCATGGCGCTGGGCGCAACGGCGGTGACCATCTGGCGGTATGTGGCGGTCCGTGGACTCCAGCCGCTCGTCGTCGGCATCGTGGTGGGTGCGGTACTCTCGCTCGCAACCGCGCGACTGCTCGAGTCGCGGCTCTATCGCGTGAGCGCGACGGATCCCGTCACGATCGCAGCGACCGCGATCCTCTTGTTCCTGGTGGCCGTCGTGGCGCTGTATCCGCCGACTCGGCGCGCAATCCGCGTTCAGCCCGTCGCTGCCCTCACGCCCTGACGCGCTCCACAGCATACGCCGCGATCGCCGCGTCCTGCACCCCGACGCCGGTGAGGTCGCAGACCGTCAGCTCGTCGTCGTTCGTGCGCACAGACTGTCCGGCGAGGATCAGCTGTCCAAGCTCGACGGGATCTGCGGTGGTGACGAGGCCGCCTTCGCGCGCGTGGTCGGCCCGCCTCACGATTCAGGCAAGACTTCTCTGACAAAAGTGTGACGCGGATGAGCGCGGAATGAGCGGAAGAACGCGGAATGTTGCTGTTGCATTTCAAATCAGCTGGTTGTTCCGCGTTGATCCGCTAAATCCGTGTTGTTCCGCGTCACACTTCTGGCAGAGAAGACATCTCCTCGCGTCGAAGTATCCGGTCGGCTCGACAGGGGCAAATCCACTCGCATCGGGGACGAGCGGCCGCAGCGATGGGACGAATGCGCGAGCGATTGCGCCTAAAGCGACGTTGCCGCAGCGTGTTCCGCAATTCTCCTCGAGGACACCATGGAGCTGCTGCTGAGCGATCTCCGTTACGCGCTTCGTACACTCGCCCGCACGCCCGGCTTCGTCGCCGTCACGCTGCTGACGCTGATGCTGGGCATCGGCGCCAACCTCGCGATCTTCACCGTCGTCGACGCCGTACTGCTGCGGCCGCTGCCGATCGCGGAACCCGATCGCGTGGTCCGCGTCTTCGATGACTTCACCGGCACTGGCGCGCGCAACGTGGGGCTGTCCGTCCCCGAGATGCAGGACATCGAAAACGCGGGCGTCTTCTCGCAGGTCAGCGCCATCTGGCCCATCAGCGTCGCCCTCGGCGGCGCCGGCCAGGTGCAGCGCGCGGAGCTGCTCGGCACGAGCCCGAACTACTTCGAGCTGCTTGGCGTCAAGGCGGCGCTGGGCAGGACGTATGGACAGAAGGACTGGGTGCCCGGGTTCACCGACGGCGTCGTCATCAGCGATGCGCTCTGGCGCCGGCAGTTCGGCGCCGATCCCCACGTCATCGGCACACGCATTCGCGCCGACATGGATCCGTACACGATCATCGGTGTCATGCCGCCTGATTTTCGGCATCCAGGTGAAACGAGCGCCGCCGACATCGACATGTGGGCGGCCGCCGGATTCGAAGGCAACCCGTTCTCGTCGCCTCCGGTGCGCCGCCAACGGATGCTGCCAGGCGCGATCGGTCGACTCAAGCCAGGAGTATCGATCGAGAGCGCGCAGCAGAAGATGAGCGCGCTCGCCACGACGCTTCAGGGCACCTATCCCGAGTATCCGAAGCAACAGGGCTGGACGCTCCGGCTCGAATCG
>DATFHG010000101.1:0-4274 GCA_035248725.1 Gemmatimonadaceae bacterium
CGCCATGCGCGGGCACTGCTGGGCGCGATCGCTGGACTCGCCGGCGGCGCCATTGGCGGGGTGATACTCGCGCCCGTTGCGCTCCTGCCTGTCATCGTGGGGCCGCCGGCGGGTGCCGCGCTCGCGCAACGCCGTTGTGTGAGCCGCCGCGCGGCTCCGAGCAGCAATCGAGGATAACGGGTCGTTCATGCGTCGCCATGACCTGTCAGTCCTCCTGCTCGCGGTCGCATCATCAGGTTGCTTCAGCGCCCGCACAGCTCCTACCCCGGAAGGCGGTCTGAGCGAGCTGGCAACGCGGGTGGCGACGTACGCGGACGTGGTGCTCCAGGATGGCAGCGCATTCAGGCTGTATCATGCCACGTACGCATCAGACTCACTGGTCGGCTTCAACGGCCCTTCGTTTACGAGCGAGCGGCGAGCAATACCGCACGACAGCGTCAGCGTCATCCGAATTCGCGAGTTCGACCCCGCGCGTACCGTGACGGTCGGCCTCGCGATTGTCGGAGCTGCGATCGTCATTCCGATCGTGGTGTTTCTCATGATGCTGACGGGCGGCCCGTGACCGGAGCCATGTCGACATGCGCGCTCGTGCCAGAATGCGCGATAGCGGCCGGCCGGCGAGCGCTCACGGAATTGCCACGTACACGATCGCCCCGTAATCGAACAGCGACGGCGGCGCGCCCTGTCCCGTGTACAGCGCCGAGATGCTGCCGTCGAGAAAGAGCGCGTCGCGGCACGCAAAGCGCGCGATCAGAAGGTCGGCCAGCGTCGCGTGCGTCTGGTTCGGCGCCAGCACCAGCACCACCGTCCCGTCGTTCCGCACGCACACCGCGTTGCGCGGGATGCGCTTGTCGAAGGAGGCAGGAAAGCGCCGAGCCACTTTGCCCGCTTCGACCAGCATCGGACCGGACTGCGTCGCCAGCGTGATCGATGCCAGCGGTGGACGCGAACGCGCGAAGTCCTGCGTCGACAGCACGTGCGCCTCGCCGTCGGAGATGAAGAACACCCCGTTCGGCAGACAATAGAAGTTCACCGCGCAGCGGTTGCGATCGCGCGCGCTCGGTCCCGCGCCCGTCGCGAGTCTGGACAGCTCGATGCCGTTCGCGACCAGCAGCCCACTCGGCGTGCCGTCCGTGCGGAAGATGCCGGCGTTCATCGCCATGCCGAGTCGCTTGTCGTGCGCGCGAAGCGTCGAGTCCAGCGCTGCGATGGTCCAGTCGCGTTTCGCGGGTCGCGGCGCGGGCGCTATCCGCAGATGTCCGACGTTCGCCGGCTGGATGACGCACGCGCTTATCGGGTTGCCGTCGACCTGAGTCGTCGAGCAATCGGCGACTGCGCCGACCGCAGCGGCTGCGTCTGCGTTCGTGCCACCGCTGTCGGAGGTGTCGCCAGCAGCCGCGGTCCTGTCGGATGCGCGGCCGCACGCCAGTAGCGCGCCAAGCACTGCAACGGTCGCGGACCGTGCTCTCATGCCGTCCTGAGCACGTCGAACCGGTCGCTCGACAGAGCGTCTTCGATGCGACGCACCGCGTCGTCCCCGAACTCGCGCGCGATCTCGCCAACCAGCAACTCGATCCGCGGCCGACGGCTCACGCCGCGCGATACGAGCTGCATGTTGTACCGGCAGAAGCCGCGCATCGCGTTCGCGTCACCAGCCGCATCAAACACGCGTATCACGCGCATGCCCGCGCCGCTCGCCGCGCGCGCGCCGACCTCGATGATGCGGCCGTCGTCGGCGACGCTGATGGTCGGCTGCTCGCGCACCTCGACGTCACCCCGCCTGAACACCAGATGCCCGCGTTCGGCACCGATCGTGAGCGTCGGTGCTCTGAAGAAATCGAGGAGTCTCACAGGTCTAACCTAAGCGAGGGGCCTTTGGACTTCTCTGGCGGAAGCGCCGTGTCACACTGTGGTCAGAGCGACCTGGGTGGACGACGCGGCACCCAACGCGGCACCGACGCACGGTACGCGCGGTAGCTCTCCCCGAAACGCTGCTCGAGCATGGGCTCCTCGAGGAGGATGAAGTACACCTCATTGAGCAGCCAGAACGCGAGCGCCCACGCCGCGAGGCGCGGCGAGCGATGGATGAGCGCTTCGCCCACGAGCACGCCGAGGACGCCGAGGATCATCGGGTTGCGGACGTAGCGGTATGGCCCGATGGCGACGAAGTGCGGGGGCGGGTCCCACGGCGCGAGCGTGCCGCGTCCAACACCCGCGAAGAGGGCGAGGCACCAGGCGAAGAGCGCCGCGCCGAGCAGGAGCAGCAGTCCGCCGGCGGCATGGGCCGCGATCGCCGCCGGTGGCGCCGCGGTGAGCTCGGCGGGCAACTGCGTCACCCAACCGCCGCGTGCTTCCATGAGCCAGCCCGGAACGACGACCACCACGATGAACGGCAGCAGGAGGATGGCGATCGCATGGCGCAGGATCCATGCGCCGCGAGTCAGTGTCGACACGCCCTAACATGTGACACTACGTGCGCAGTTCACAACAGTCACTTCCGCCGTCTGCAGTCGATCCGAAGCATCTGGGTGTTTCCGAAGCATCCGTGTCACCCCTTGAATCTTGATGCCCGAAGGCACGTAGAATCTCAGACGATGAGGGCCATCGTTCAGGAAGGCTACGGATCGCCAGACGTACTGAAGCTGCGCGACATCGATCGTCCAACGGTAGCGGACGACGGTGTCCTCATCCGCGTGCGCGCCGCCTCCGTGAACGCCATGGACTCGCACTTCGTGCATAGCCCGCGTGTGCTTGGCGCGATGATGGGCGTAACGCGGAAGTGGCCCGTGCGCGGCGTAGACGTGGCGGGCGACGTGGAAGCCGTGGGCAAGAACGTGACGCGCTTCCACATCGCCGACGCCGTCTACGGCTTCGCGCATGGCTCCTTCGCCGACTATGCGACGACCGCCGAGGGCATGCTCGCGATGAAGCCGCGCAACGCGTCGTACGAGCAGGCAGCGGCGACGCCGATGGCGGCGATCACCGCGCTCCAGGCGCTGCGCGACTTCGCCAACGTGCAGCCGGGACAGCGTGTGCTGATCCACGGCGCGGGCGGTGGCGTCGGCACCTTCGCGGTGCAGATCGCGAAAGCGCTCGGCGCACGTGTGACCGCGGTGACGAGCACGCGCAACATGGACGTCGTCACGGCGCTCACCCCGGATGACGTGATCGATTACACGCGCGAGGAGTTCGCCGCGCGCGGGCAGCGGTGGGACGTGTTCTTCGACAACGCCGCCACGCGCCCCATCCGCGACTGCATGCGTGTGCTGTCACCCACGGGCATCCTGCTCGCCGTCGGCGCGCCCAAGGCAGGCATGCTCAAGATGGTCACGCACATGCTTGGTATCCTGGTGCGCTCGCGCGTTGGGAAAGGACGCGTGCGCATGGTGATGGCGAAAGGCCGCTACCCGGATCTCGACTCGCTGCGGGAAATGATCGAGGCGGGGACGATCGCGCCGGTCATCGATCGCCGTTACGCGCTAGCCGAGGTGCCAGAAGCTATCCGTTACGTCAGGGCGGGACAGGGACGAGCCAAAGTCGTGATCGACATCGCACAAAGATCCGAGACTTCTCTGACGAAAGTGTGACCTGAAGAATCTGCGTTCATCCGCGTTCCCCTTGTTACAGAGAAGTCATGGTCTCAGCGATTCACGGGAAATTCCTGCACCCAGTGGAAGCCGCGAGAGATCAGCATGAACCTGTTCAGGTCGTGCAGAGTCATGGAAATCCGCAGGTGCTTGTCCCCCCACGGGCCGTCGAGCGTCAACCTGTCGGGCGTCAACCTGTCAGGCGACGCGCGGTTGTACGACAGCACCGGCGTGAACGTGCTGTCGGTCGGCTTTCGCAGTGAGATCGTGCGCTTCACCGTGTCGATGGTAGCGGTGAAGCGATCGAATTTCTGATCCATCTTCTGGAACGAGACGAGACCGGTGAGCGACTGAAACACGACGTGGCTGTAGCGCGACGTGTCCGTCGTGAGCGGGGGACGCAGCACGCCGTCGAGCGACATCGAGTCCACGTCCCATATACCATATAAAGGCGACCGCGGCGCCTTCGTCCCATACATCCTGGTCGCCTGTTCGGCGCCGTAGATCTGCAGGCCGACGACCCACACCGCGAACACCAGCTGCGCAATGATCCAGGCGCGGTGCGAGCGCGCGCTCGGCCCGTACCGCGGGGCGGGCGCGGGTGTCACCTTGCGGTTCAGCACGAACCAGTCGACGAGACGCCGCGCGTCCGGCGCGATGAGGAACGCCGACATCAGCACCAGGTGG
>DATFHG010000102.1:0-26859 GCA_035248725.1 Gemmatimonadaceae bacterium
CCCCGCACAGCTTTTCCAGCTGTCGTTCGACCAGCTGCGTCGGGGTAGCTACGGCACGGCGCGCTCCGGCTTCGAGGAGCTGCTACGACGCTATCCCGATTTCGAGGAGGCCTCGGCGGCCCAGCTGTACATCGGCCAGTCCTACGCCGAGGAGCGCCGGACCGCGGAAGCGGATTCGGTGTACGCTCTCGTCGTGACGAAGTATCCTCGCTCGAAGGACGCACCGACCGCCCTGTACAAGTACGGGCTTTCCCAGCTCAGTCAGGGGAAGAAGGCGGCCGCACGAGCAGCACTGCAACGCGTGGTGCGCGAATATCCGCAGAGTACCGAGGCGGAGCTCGCCGGGGATCGACTCAAGACCATCAAGTAGCGGCGTCGGTCGCGCCCGCGCGCGCGACGCTCCGCACCAGGGACGGGAGCTGATGGCCAAGAATTCCAGCGCGGAAATGCCGTTCCTCGAGCATCTCGAGGAGCTGCGCTGGCGTATCATCTGGTCGCTCGGGGCGCTCGCGGTGGGCCTGATCGTGGGCTTCGTCGTCGTCATGAAGTTCAACCTGCTGCACATCCTGCAGCAGCCGATCGCGCCCTACCTCGGCGGCCACAAGCTCGTCTACACGCATCCCGGCGACACGTTCACGATCACGCTGAACACCGCGCTCATCGTGGCCCTCGTGATCGCGTCTCCGGTGATCGTCTATCAACTTTGGGCCTTTCTGTCGCCGGCCCTGTACAAGCACGAACGGCGTGTCGTCGTCCCGGTCATCGTGGGCGCCGTCATCCTCTTCATGATGGGTGTGGCGCTGGCGTACTTCTTCGTGCTTCCGATGACGCTGAAGTTCCTGCTGAACTTTCAGGTCGAGTCGCTCGAGCCGATGATCACGGCATCGGACTACTTCAGCCTCGTGACGGTGCTCGTGCTGGCGATGGGCGCGGTGTTCGAGCTGCCCGTCCTGATCCTCGGCCTCGCCGCGCTTGGGCTCGTGACCCCGAAATTCCTGTCGAAGTTCCGGCCGTACGCGTTCGTCGCCTCGTACATCGTCGCGGCGTTCATTACGCCGGGCGACCTGTTCGTGACGTCGCTCGCGCTCATGGTTCCGCTGTACCTGCTGTACGAGCTGAGCGTCGTGCTGGCATTCATCGTTTTCCGGAAGCGGGAAGCCCGGCGTTTTGCGGCAGAACGGTCCGCGGCCGAGGCCGCGGGGGGCGTTGCATGAGGAGCGCGGGTCGGCGCGCGCTCGTCCTCCTGACTCTCGTGGCGCTGCTGCCGGCCTCGACGTCGGCGCAGGGCAAACCGGTTCCGCGCGGGGACATCCGACCTGGTGCTGCGCGGCCGATGATGCGCGGTCGTCCGGGGGCCAATGCGCCGGCGCAACGCACCGATACGAGCAAGGCAGATACGACCGCGCAGTGGTCGGAGCCCGATTCGGTGATGGCGGCGCTGTTGCAGAAGCCGGGCTACACCGTGACACGGTACGAGGGAGACGTCGTCACCTTCGATGCGCTCACGAAAGCGTTCGCGATCGCGGCCGCCACCGCGCGCAAGGCACAGGTCGAGCGCGAAGGCCAACGCGTGGTCACCGACTCGAACATCGTGTATGCCGACAAGACGCGCACCGTCAACGTCAGCGGCAACTTCCATATCGTGCCGGGTGAAGGTCAGGCGCCCATCGCCGGCGCCGGCAACGCGAATTACAACCTCAGCGAGCGCTCGGGCCGACTCACCAACGCGACGGTGACCGTCGAGGAAAGCGGCGCGAGCTGGTTCATTCGCTCCGAGATCGGCAAGACGGCGCTCGGCGACAGCACCAAACGCATTCCGGCTCGCTTCTATGGATTGGGCGGCTCGTTGACCAGCTGCGACGACTCGATTCCCGACTATCACTTCCAGCTGCGCGAGATCAAGCGCACCGAGAAGACGCTGGTCGCGCGTCCGGCCGTGCTGTACATCCGCGACATCCCGGTGATGTGGCTGCCGTTCGTGTTTCAGGACATCCGGCCCGGCCGCCGGAGCGGCGTGCTGCCCATGCGCGTCGGCGTGTCCGACATCGTGCGGAACAACCCGGGCTACAAGCGGCACATCGAGAACATCGGCTACTACTGGGCCTTCAGCGACTACATGGACGCCGCCGCCTGGGTGGACTGGCGTAGCGCGGCGGGCGCAGATTCCACTGATCCGGGGTTCTACACGTTCAACTGGGAATCCAAGTACAACTGGATGTCGCGCTTCGTGAATGGACGCTTCGCGACGGCGTACACCAATCGGCGCGACGGATTCACCAACCTGGCAGTCTCGTGGGAGCACGGCCAGCAGTTCAACCGGAATCGCCGGCTGCAGGTCTCCGGCAATTACGTCACGAGCACGCGGTTGCAGCGCCAGCTGACGCTGAATCCGTATCAGGCCGTCGCGACGATTCGCTCGCAGTTCAGCTATTCCGACAAGATCGGGCCGGCATCGCTCTCGCTCGGCGGCAATCGCGTCCAGTATCCCGGCCGACTGCAGGTGGATCAGCAGATACCCACCTTGTCCATCACGACGGCGCCACTGGCCGCGGGCTCGTGGCTGACCTGGACGCCGTCGTTCCGGTTCACAGAGAACGACAACCTGCACATCGACCAGCCGGGAACGTTCAGCAGTCGCTTCATTCCCGGAACGAATGGCCAACTGATCGACACGGTCGGCATCAAGCGTAACCGCTTTTACCGCGAGATCTCTTTTGGAAGCCCGATCCGGATCTTTGGATTCGATCTCCAGAACAACACGCTCACCATTCGCGACGCGCTGAACGATTTCCCGGAGGAGAAGGTCATCTATCCCGGTGCCGATTCCAGCCGCAAAACCACGCGCGTCTTCCGCCGCACGTACCGCACGGACATCGACTGGAATCCGATGTTCAGTCTTCCGTCGCTGGCGTCGAACCGGTTCAAGATCACGCCCACGATCGCGTTGCAGAATGTGGATCCCAATCCGTTCTGGGTCCGCACGGAGCAGAGCAACGGCGACTTCGTGCATCAGACCAAGCGTCTCACGTACGGCATTTCGGCGGCGCCCACGCTCTTCGGCATCTGGCCGGGCTTCGGTCCCTTCAGTCGTCTGCGCCACTCCATCAGCCCCACGATCTCGTACAGCTTCGCGCCGTCGGCTCGCGTCAACACGGAATACCTCGAGGCGACCGGGCAGCGACTGCAGGGCTATCTCGGTGCGTTGCGCCAGAGTGCCATCTCGTTCGGCCTCTCGCAGAACATCGAGGCCAAGATCCGTCGCGCGGACACGACAGATGCCGCCACCAGCGGCGGGGACAGCGGCAACAAGATCAAGCTGCTGAGCATGCAGTTCTCGCCGCTGTCCTACGACTTCGAGCGCGCGCGATTCACCGGGCGAAAGCTCGCCGGCCTCACCACAGAGAATGTGAGCACGCGGGTAACGTCGGACCTGCTGCCGGGCTTCGACCTCGGCGTGGACTACTCGCTGTTCCAGGGCAGCACGATGAGCGACACGGCGGTGTTCAAGCCGTTTCTCACGCGCGTGACGTCGAGCTTCCGCATCAGCCAGCGGGAGAATCCGCTCGCGGTCATCACGCGGCTCTTCGGCCAGGCGGTGCCGGAGCGGCGGCCGGACGCGGATGCCGGCGCCCCGGGTCCGTCGCCGGAAGACGCTCTGGCGCGCCAGTATGCGTCACAGCCGGTCGCAGGCCAGTCGGCGCGCATGAGCCAGTTCGTCACGACGCCGACGCACGGCTGGGACGCACAGATCTCGTTCACGACGACGCGCACGCGTCCGCCGAGCGGCAGCCGCGTGATCAACTTCGATCCGCGCGATCGCTGCGAGCAGTTCCGCGAGGTGAATCCATTCGCGTACGACGTGTGCGTGAACGCACCGATCAACGACCAGCCGATTCCGTCCACCACCGCGGGCGCTCCGTACGTGTTGCTGCCGCCGCAAACCTCGCTGAGCGGTTCGACGAACTTCGAGCTGACGCAGAAGTGGTCCGCGGCGTGGCAGACCAGCTACGACTTCGAGCGGCACGAATTCGCCAGCCACATCGTGTCGCTGCAGCGCGACTTGCACGATTTCCGCGCCGTGTTCGCTTTCACGCATTCTCCGAACGGCAACTTCGCGTTCAACTTCTTCATCGCGCTCAAGCCTCAGCCCGAGCTGAAATTCGACTACAGCCGCGCCACGATACGCAATCAGTGACGGCTTGAATTGTCCCGGCGAGCCGGAGACATTCCGCCGCATGACGACGCCGGTGGTGCTCGATGGGAATTCGCTGACCATCGACGACGTGTTCGCGGTTGCGGTGCGCGGGGCTCCGGTGTCGCTCGCGCCGGCGGCGCGCCAGCGGGCGCAGGCCGCGCGCCGGCACGTCGAAGCCCTCGTCGACCGGAATGCCGTCGCCTACGGCGTGACCACGGGTTTCGGCAAGCTTTCCGAGGTCGCGATTCCGCCCGATCGCCTGGCCGAACTCCAGGTAAACCTGATTCGGAGCCACGCGTCGGGCGTCGGCGCGTCGCTTCCCGTGCGTGAGGTCCGGGCGATGATGCTGCTGCGCGCCAACGTCATCGCGAAGGGTTTCACCGGGGCGCGTCCGGTCATCGCGGAGCTCCTGCTCGCGATGCTCAACGAAGGAGTGCATCCCCCGATCCCGGAGCAGGGTAGCGTCGGCGCGAGCGGCGACCTCGCGCCTCTGGCCCATCTCGCCTTGTCGCTCATCGGCGAAGGCGAACTCTGGTCGCACGAGCGCCGTGGCCCTGCCGCCGACGTCCTCGCCACGCACGGACTCGCGCCCGTGGTACTCGGCCCGAAGGAAGGCATCGTCCTGATCAACGGCACACAGGCGCACACCGCCACCGCGGCTCTCGCGATCGTCGACGTGCATCGGCTGTGGAAGGCTGCGCACATCGCGGGAGCGATGTCCCTGGAGGCGCTCAAGGGCACGCCGGTGGCGTTCGACGAACGCATCCAGGCGGCGCGTGGTCAGCTCGGCCAGGCGGCATCGGCGGCCGTGCTGCGGGAGCTGCTGGCCGAAAGCGAGATCCGGGAATCGCACCGTCACGGCGACAATCGTGTGCAGGACTCGTATTCGCTCCGGTGCATGCCGCAGGTGCACGGGCCGGCGCTCGACGCCATCGACTTCGCCGCGGGCATCGTGTCGCGCGAGCTCAACGCCGCGACGGATAATCCGCTCGTGTTCGAGGACGGCACCCTGCTGAGCGGCGGCAACTTTCATGGGCAGGCGGTGGCGCTCGCGCTCGACGTCCTGGCCATTGCGCTCACGAATCTCGCGACGATCTCCGAGCGGCGCATCGATCGACTGGTGCATCCCGACTTCAACGAGGGACTCCCGCCCTTCCTGACGCGCGATGCGGGTGTGAACTCGGGCTTCATGATGGCGCAGGTGACCGCGGCCGCGCTGGCGAGCGAGTGCAAGCTTCTCGCGCATCCGGCGAGCGTGGATACGATTCCGACCGACGGCAACAAGGAGGACGTGGTGCCGATGGCGATGGGCGCGGCGTGGAAGCTGCGACGTGTCGTGGAGAACGTGCGCAACGTGCTCGCCATCGAGTTGATGTGTGCCGCGCAGGGCGTCGATTATCGTGCGCCGCTCAGGCCGGGCAAGGGCGTGGCCCGGGCCCACGAGAAGGTGCGCGGTCTCGTACTCCCGCTCGAGCGCGACCGCGTGCTCGCGGACGACATCGCGCGCCTGTCTGCGGCGATCGCGGACGGACACTTCAGCTGACGCTTCCATGACCACCCTCACGCAGCCCACGGAGTCCGAGGCGCAGCCGCGCGTGGTCCGCGCGCCCAGAGGAACCGCGTTGTCCTGCAAGGGTTGGCAGCAGGAGGCGGCGCTGCGGATGCTGATGAACAACCTCGATCCCGACGTCGCCGAACGCCCGCAGGACCTGGTGGTGTACGGCGGCACCGGCAAGGCGGCGCGCAACTGGGACGCGTTCGACGCGATCGTGCGCGCCCTGCGAGCGCTGGAGCACGATGAGACGCTCGTCGTGCAGAGCGGCAAACCCGTGGGCATTTTTCGCACACACACGTCGGCCCCACGCGTCCTGATCGCCAACAGCAACCTCGTGGGCCGCTGGGCTACCTGGGAGCACTTCCGCGAGCTCGAGCGCGCGGGCCTGATGATGTACGGCCAGATGACCGCCGGCTCCTGGATCTACATCGGATCGCAGGGGATTCTGCAGGGAACGTTCGAGACGTTCGGCGCCGTCGGCCGTCGGCATTTCGGTGGGACGCTCGCCGGCCGCGCGATCCTGACGGCGGGACTGGGTGGCATGGGCGGCGCTCAGCCGCTCGCGGCGACCATGAATGACGCGGCACTCCTCGCGGTCGAGGTAGACGAGGCCCGCATCGACAAGCGCATCGAGACCGGATACTGCGACCGCAAGACGCGCGACGTCGACGAGGCGCTCGCCTGGATCGACTCGGCGAAGCGCGCGAAGCAGGCACTCTCCGTCGGGCTCGTGGGCAACGCAGCGGAGGTGTTGCCCGACCTGGTGCGTCGTGGTTGGACGCCCGACGTACTCACGGACCAGACCAGCGCGCACGACACGCTGAACGGCTATGTCCCGGCCGGCATGACGCTCGCCGCCGCCTCCGAGCTGCGTCGGCGCGCGCCGAAGGAGTACGTGCAGCGCAGCGAGGAGTCCATCGCCACACACGTGCGCGCGATGCGCACCCTGCAGCAGCGTGGCGCGATCGCGTTCGATTACGGCAACAACATTCGCACCGTGGCCTTCGACCGCGGGGTGAAGGACGCCTTCGACATCCCCGGCTTCATTCCCGAGTACATCCGCCCGCTGTTCTGCGAGGGCAAGGGTCCATTCCGCTGGGTGGCACTGTCCGGCGACGCGCGCGATCTCGCGCGCACCGACGCGCTGGCGCTCGAATTATTCCCGCACGACGAGCATCTCGGACGCTGGATCACCCTCGCGCGCGAGCGGGTTCATTTTCAGGGACTCCCGGCGCGCATCTGCTGGCTGGGCCAGGGCGATCGCGCGAAGTTCGGCGTCGCGTTGAATGACCTCGTCGCTCGGGGAGAGATCTCCGCACCGATCGTGATCGGCCGCGATCATCTGGACACGGGCAGCGTGGCGTCGCCGTTTCGGGAAACTGAGAGGATGAAGGACGGCACGGACGCGGTGGCCGACTGGCCGATTCTCAACGCCATGCTCAACGTCGCGAGCGGCGCGTCGTGGGTGTCGTTTCATCACGGCGGCGGCGTCGGCATCGGCAATTCGCTGCACGCCGGCCAGGTGATCGTCGCGGACGGTACGCCGGAGATGCGCGTTCGTCTCGAGCGCGTCCTCACCAACGATCCGGGCATCGGCGTCGCGCGACACGCCGATGCGGGCTACGACGAAGCGCGCGAGACCGCGCGACGCACCGGTATCCGCCTCCCGATGGACGCCGGGAACGCCGGGGACGCCGGATAGTGCTGTCCGCCCGCTTCAAACCGTATCACATCCCCATGTTCCTGGCGAAGTACGCGTGGCTCACCGCGCGGCGGATGCCCGTGCTCGTGCACTTCGAGGTGACGCATCGGTGCAACGCGCGCTGCGGTTTCTGCGATTACTGGAAGACGGACGCGGCGGCGCGGCGGGAGGAGACCGACCGCTGCGCGGAAGCCGCCCGGTTCTTCAACCCGATGCTGTTCGCCTTCACGGGCGGCGAGCCGCTGCTCCGCCGCGACCTCGAGGAGCTGGTCGCCGCGGTCGCGGGCGCCGTGCACCTCAAGTACATCATGGTGCTCACGCACGGCGGGATGCTCAGCGTCGAACGCGCGCGTTCGTTGTGGGCCGCGGGCGTCAATCAGTTCAACATTTCGCTGGACTATGTCGATGCGCGGCACGATGCTGCCCGCGGCATCCCCGGGCTCGTGCAACGTATTTTCGGCACCGTCGCCAACATGCGCCGCGACGGAATCGATTCCATCCGCTTCAATACGGTGATCAAGCGCGACAACCTCGACGACATCATGACCATCGTGCGGCGCGCCGAGGAGCTGGGATGTGGCGTGAACCTCAGTGTCTACACTGACGCCAAGAACGGGAATCGCGAGCATCTGCTCGACGCGGAAACCCACGAGCGTGTCGATGCCCTCGTTGCGGAGCTGCTGGCATACAAACGACGCCGGCGCGGCGTGATCACCAACTCCGACTATTACATCGAACAATTGCCGCGCTACGTGCGCGGAGAGATGAAGGAGCCGTGCCGCTCCGGCATCCGCACCGTCCATCTGGATCCCTCCGGGCGCGTCAAACGCTGTCCCGATTTTCCTACGGACTTCCATTGGCGCGACTTCCGTCGCTACGAGCCGATCGATTGCAACGCCTGCTACTACGCCTGTCGCGGCGAAGCGCAGGCGAAGTTGCGGCTCTCGCGCATTGCCGATGTCTTCGCGTAGCCACGGCCCTCGCGGAACCACGGAGCTGCTCTTCGTCAACGCCAGCCAGGTGGTCACCTGCGCCGGCGTCGCGCGCGCGAGACGGGGCAGGGAAATGCAGGACGTCGCGGTGCATGCCAACGCTGCCGTGGCGGTTCGCGGCGATCGCATCGCACGCGTGGGCCCGCAGGCCGAGCTCGAACGCGAGTATGCCGGAGCTGAACGCGTCGATTGCGCGCAGGGCGTCCTCACGCCGGCGCTCGTCGATTCGCATACGCACGCCGTATTCGGCGCACCGCGCTCGGAGGAACACGAGCTGCGCGCCGCAGGCGTGGATTACATGGAGATCGCGCGCCGCGGTGGTGGAATACACGCATCCGTGCGCGACGTCCGCACACGATCGGAGGATGATCTCCGCGAGCTGGCACGTGCGCGCATTCGCGTCCTGGCCTCGTTCGGCGTCGGCACCATCGAAGTGAAATCGGGATACGGCTTGACACTCGACGACGAGCTGAAGATGCTGCGCGTCGTCCGCACGCTCGCCGCAGAGTTGCCCGTGCGCCTGGTGCCCACCTTCCTTGGCGCGCACGAGATTCCTCTCGAGCATCGCGGCTCCGCTGCGTCACGTCGCGAGTACGTCGAGTTGCTGGTCCGCGAGATGATTCCGCGTGTCGCGCGCGAACAGCTCGCGGTCTTCGCCGACGTGTTCTGCGAGACCGGGGTCTACACCGTCGCCGAGAGTCGCGAGGTACTCGACGCCGCGCGCGCGTCCGCGCTGCGTCTCAAGCTGCACGCGGACGAGCTCACGTCCAGCGGAGGCGCGGAATTGGCCGCCGAGTTGAAGGCAACGTCGGCGGACCACCTTGCGGCGATATCCGACGCGGGTATCCGTGCGCTCGCAAGCGCGCAGACGGTCGCCACGCTCCTCCCGTCGACCATGCTGTTTCTCGGGAAGCCAGGTCAGGCGCCGGCGCGTCGTCTCATCGACGCTGGCGTTCCTGTCGCTTTGGCCACCGATTTCAATCCGGGCACGTCACCGACGCTGAGCCTGCCCCTCGTCCTGACCCTCGGCGTGAGCCAGCTGAAGCTGAGCGCAGCCGAAGCAATCGTCGCGGCGACGGTAAATGGAGCTGCGGCGCTCGCCCTCGAACACGAAGTGGGTCAGCTTGCCGAAGGCTTCTCCGCGGACCTCGCTCTTTTTGAAATTCGCGACTATCGCGAGCTGCCATACTGGCTCGGAGCGCGCGTGTGCCGCGCGCTGTGGACACGAGGCAAAGCTTGTGACGTCCACGACTTAGACGTAACTTAGCGCTTCTGTTTGTGCCTCCGCGCGGTGTCGCCGCGCCACTTCGCCGCCGCCACGGACGCTGATGTCCAAAGTCGCCTCCCTCAAGAAGAAGGCAGCCGATCTCGAGAAGAAATCGCCTGAAAAGGCGGTGGATGTGTATGTCGAGCTGTGCGCCGAGATGGAAAAACATCCGGACGAGATGGACGTTGCCATCTTCAACCGGCTCGGCGACATCCTGGTCAAGGCGCGCAACGTCGCGGATGCGGCCGACTATTACGAGAAGGCCGTCGACTACTACGCCGAAGGCGGCTTCGTCAACAACGCGATCGCGCTCTGCAACAAGATCCTGCGCGTCGCGCCCGGCCGGTCCAGCGTCTACTACAAGCTCGGTCGCATCAGCGCCCAGAAGGGCTTCATCGCCGACGCGAAGCAGAACTTTCTCGAGTACGCGGATCGGATGCAGAAGCTCGGGCGCATGGACGAAGCGTTCCGCGCACTCGGTGAATTCGCAGACCTCTGCCCGGATCAGACCGACATCCGCCTCATGCTGGCGGATCAACTCGCGAAGGCGGGGAAGAAGGACGACGCAATCGAGCAGCTGCAGATCCTCCATGAGCAACTCGACGGCGAGGGACGGTCGGGTGAGGCACAGGCGGCCGCAGAGCGATTGAAAGCGCTCGATCCGTCAGTCGAGCCGCGGGCGGGAGGCGCGGGCGGCGGAGGCCCCCGGGGAGGCGACAAGACTGGAGACCTGATCTTCATCGACCTCGGCGACACGCCGGCCGCGCAACGCGCGCGTCAGTCGATTGCGAAGCGGGTGACACAAGGGTTCAAGGCGGTCCCGATGGACGAGCCGAAGTCGGGGCCGCGTGCATCGACGCCAGCGATCCCCAAACCCGCGCCGCCGAAAGAAGCGCCAAAGGCGGCTCCCAAGCCCGCACCGGCGCCCCCACGGGCCGCACCTCCTCCCCCTCCGGCGCCCGAGCCACCACCGCCGGTGGAAGCGGAACTCGTGGCCGACATTCCACTCGTAGAACCGGAACCGTTCATCGACGCGGAGCCGGTGATCGACGCGGAGCATGTGGCGGACGCCGCGCCGATGGCGGGCCTGGAATCGACGTCCATGGCGGACATCGACTTCACCGGAAACCTGGGTGGCGGCATCGAGCTCGAGCCGACCTCCCTCATCGACGAGCCGCCGCCCGAACCGCCGTCGGCGCATGTCCCGCGCTCGTCGCGCGCTGGATCGCTCGATTTCATCATCCCCGACGGCGCTGACATGCCTGATGCGACGGCGGCGGCGGGGACAGGCGAGTTCCCGATGCTCGACGACGCGTTGATCATGCCCGACGCGGCGGATACGCTGTCGGTGGACGCGGCTGCCGCCTCGGACCTGTCGGTCACGGACGCTAGTCTCGAGGCGATCAGCGCGGTGAGTGTCCCTCCCATTCCCGATTCTGCGCGGCCCTCGTCATACGTCGCCGCCGCTAAATCGGTGGAGATGTTGCAGGCGGTCGTCGACGGCGATCCGGAAGACTGGGCCTCACGGCGCGAGCTGGCGGAGGCGCTGCTGGAGGCGGGGAATCGCGAAAGCGGCGTCCGCGAGCTCGAGACAGCCATGTCCGGGTTCGAGCGCAGCGGAGATCTCGCGACGGCGATGTCCGTCGCTGACGAGATCGTGCGCCTCGATCCGTCGTCGGTGAAACATCATCAGAAGCGCGTAGAATACGCCTATCGCACCAACGATCGTCCGCAGCTGATCGAAGCGTACCTCGAGCTGGCGGACGCACTGTTTCGCAGCGGTCAGGTGGACAAGTCGCGCACGATCTACCAGCGTGTGCTCGAGCTGGCGCCGGACGATCTGCGCGCGCAGGCGGCGCTCAGCACGATGCCGGAGGCGCCACCCGAGCCGCCACCGGCGCCGGCGAAACGGACGTCGGTGCACGACAAGCGCGTCACACCCCCGCGCGCGGAGCGCAAGCACACGCCCGTCGCCGACGACAGCTTCGTGAACCTCGGCGACTGGCTGCGTGAGGATGACGCGCCCAAGGACACCCGCATGGTGGTCGCCGAGGAAGAGCCGACCGGCAACGAAGAGGCCGACTTCGCCGACATGCTCAAGAAGTTCAAGCAAGGCGTGGCGGAAAACGTCGAGGCGGAAGACTACCAGAGCCATTACGACCTCGGCGTCGCGTACAAGGAGATGGGACTGGTCGACGAGGCCATCGCTGAATTCCAGAAGGCGCTGCGCGGACCGGACAATCACGTGAAGATCTACGAGGCCATCGGGCAGTGCTTCATCGAGAAGGGTCAGCACGCCATGGCGGCCACGATTCTCGGTCGCGCGCTCGGCGAAAAAGGGAACACCGACGACGCGCTCGTTGGCGTGTTGTATCTCCTTGGCAGGGCGAACGAGGCGACCGGGAAGCTGGACGAGGCGCTGGCGTTCTATCAGCGCGTGTTCGTCGTCGACATCCAGTTCCACGACGTCGCAGATCGCTTGAACGCTCTCGAGAACGCCGCCCGATGAGCGGCGCCGTCGCGCGGGCTCTCGGCGGACCCTCGTCGAGCGTTACGCTGGCGTCGATTCAGGCGCCGGTGCGCGAGCGCCTCGAGCAGATCGTCCCCGAGCTCCAGCGCGTGGTCGTGAGCGGCCTGCCGATGATCGAACAGGTGAGCGCCCACCTGCTGCGCATGCGCGGCAAGCTGTTTCGCCCGACCCTGACGCTGTTGTCGAGCGAAATCGAGGGGCGTGGTGAGTCCGGCGCCCTCACCGTCGCGGCAGCGATCGAGCTGATGCACCTCGCGACGCTCGTGCACGACGACTCGGTGGATCATTCGGTGTTGCGGCGAGGGTTGCCGACGGTGAACGCGCTGTTCAGTCACCAAGTCTCCGTCATCATGGGAGACTTTCTCTACTCGCGCGCGCTCCGCGCACTCGTCGAGCTCGACAACCTTCCCGTGCTTCGCATTCTGGTGGAGGTGTCGAATCAGCTCACCATCGGCGAGATGCGACAACTCGCGGCCGTGGATGCGCTGGACTTCGACGAGGCTGCGTACGTGGAGCTGATTCGCTGCAAGACGGCGACGCTGCTCTCCGCCGCCTGCCAGACCGGAGCAATGTATGGCGCTCCGCGGCATGCGCCCGCGATGCGTACCTTCGGCGAACGCCTCGGCCTGGCGTTCCAGATCGCCGATGACCTGCTCGACTATACCGCGGATGAACACGTGACCGGCAAGCCCACGGGCGCCGACCTCAAGGAGCACAAGGTGACGCTGCCCCTGATTGCGGCATTGCCGCGGCTGCGACCTGCGGCGCGCGCGCGCATCGACGCGCTGTTCGCGGACGAGTCACCGTCGGACGCGCTGGTCGACGAAGTGGTCGGGATCGTCGGCGAGGCGGGCGGTCTGGAGTATGCGCGCCAGCGCGGGGCAGCGTTCGCCGACGAAGCGAACGAGGCGTTACGCGGGCTACCCGAGTCACCCGTTCGTGCCGCGCTGGCCGAGGCGATCGTCTACGTGCTGGAGCGGCGCTCCTGATGCCTCCGAAAGGATCATCGAAGCACCGGCCGGTGTTCCACGGAGTGGTTCTCGCGATCGGCTTCGTCGTTGGCGGCGTGATGACTCAGGTGGCTCGGCGGTTTCTGCCACCGGGCGCCGTGAAGGAGTTTCTCACTACCGGCATGACGCCGTCGTTCGGGCCATTGCCGATCGATTTGATTATTCTCAAGTTCGCATTGGGGCCGGTGGCCCTGGATGTGTCCCTGCTCAGCCTGGTCGGCGTGCTCGTCGCCTATCTCATCGCTCGATCGCTCTTCTAGGAGCTTGTCATGTTAGGAAATCTTGGTCCGATGGAGCTGTTCATCATCCTGGTCATCGTGCTCGTGATCTTCGGCGCGAGACGAGTCCCGGAGATCGGCGCGTCCATCGGGAAAGGCATTCGCGAATTCAAGCGCAACATCAGCGACGTCGACCGGTCGATCCGCGAGCCGGAGCGCGATGCGCGCGTGGATCGCCTGAACGCAGGCGAGCCAGCCGTGCGCCGTGACGAGGACACCACCTCCGAACCGAAGCGCCTGCTGAACTAGCGTGAAAAGCAAAGGGCCCTCGATCGAGGGCCCTTTGTCATTTCCAGCCGTATTTCTGGCACCCGCACAGCCGGGGATCGGCTGTCTCGCTCACGTCTCGGTGCGACGCACGGTCGCGTTGATGTCCTTGCGACGATCCACGATTTTCGCGGTCTTCTTCAGATCGTCGAGGAAGAGCTGCAGTCGCTGCTGCTTGAGCTGTTGCAGTCGCTGACGTCGGAGCGCATCGCGTTGCTTCTCGAAGTCCGCGTGGTCGGCATTCACGCGGCGGTCCACTCGCAGGACGTAGATGCCGTTGGCCTGTCGGACTGGCGCGCTCACCGCGCCCACCGCAAGGCCGAATGCTGCACCGATCGCTTCCGTGAATTGCCCGATCCCGGGGACGAACGCCACGCGCGTGAACGGCTCGGTCTTCGTCACCGTCTGATTCGCGCTCCGCGCCGCCGCATCGAGTCCCTGCGTCGCCGCATTGTCGGCGAAGCTCTTGGCCGCCGGCATGAGGGCATCGACCGCGCGGTCGCGAGCCACGATCTGCTTGGCGGACGCTTTCGCGCGCTCGAAGTCCGCGTCGCCGCCAGGCACGAGTGAGTCGAGCCGCGCCAACCAGTAGCCGCTCTCGTCGTCGAACAGCTCGCTCGTTTCGCCGGCGTGCGCGCCACCGAATGCCCACGCGCTGACGCTCGGCACGATGGTGCCGCCGGGCAGGACGGCGGGCTTGTTCTCGATCGCCTCGACACGCTGGATGGGCAGATGCAGCTCGCGTGACGCGGAGTCCAGCTTCTTCGGGTCCTCGGACGAGGCGGCGAGAGTGGCCAGCTGGTCGGCCTCGCGGTCGATCGTCGTCGCCGCGGAATCGCTCTGCTGGATGCGGAGAAGAATGTGGCGCAGCGACAGCGTGTCGCCCTTCTTCGAGTCGACGCGAATCAGGTGATAGCCGAATGGGCTGAGCACCGGGCCGGACAACTCGCCGGGTTTCAGCGCGTACGCGGTCTTCTCGAACTCAGGCACGAACCGTCCACGCGCGCCTTTGCCAAGGTCGCCCCCGTTCGCGCCGGACACACTGTCCGCGGACTCGCGCCGCGCGACGTCCTCGAATTTTGCGCCGCCGAGAATCTCCGCGCGCAGCTTCAGGATACGATCGCGTGTCGCCGCGCTGTCCGCCGCGGTGATCCTTCGTGGAATGCGCAGCACCGAAAGCCATGCGTGGCCGGTACCGGCGAACTCCGCCCTGTGGGCGTCGAAATACTTGCGCGCGTCGTCATCGCTCACCGACGTCGCCGCCGACGAGTCCACGGTCGGCCGGAAGACGACGAAGCTCACCTGCGCCGTGTCATGCTCATCCTGGTACGCCCGCCACAGATCGGCGTCGGTGATGTTCACGCCGTCGGTGATCTGCTCGAACAGCTTTTCCTTCGGAATCTCCGAGCGGTAGTAGTTCTCGAGCGCGATCAGCAGGCCGCCCTGGCGCGCCTGCGGGCTCGCCAGCAGTCGCTGGTACTTGTCGGGATCGAAACGACCCTCGGTCTGCAGATCCGGCGCGTTGTACAGAAATGGCGGGGGCGCGTACCGCGCGAACTCGCGCATCTCTTCGTTCGAGACCGTGATACCGCGGCGGCTGTACTCCTGTTCGAGCAGAACCTGCGTCACCATGTCGTCGAACGTCTCGTTCTCGATCTGCCGCACTTCGTCCTGCGAGAGCGTGCGGCCGGAGCGCTGTTGCTGCTCCGTGGACTGGCGCACGCGATTCTGCCAGTCCGTGTAGAGAATGTCGTGGCCGTTGACCTTGGCGACGGGCGTAGTGGGGGTAAGCGGCGCGCGGCCGATCAGTCCTGAGGTCTGAGCGAACAGGAAGACGCCGACGAACGCGGCGGCGATGAACAGCCAGACCCATTTGGCCGCGCTCCGCATCTTTTGCAACACGGGGCGTTACTCCTCGGAGGGTGGTGCAATTCGCGCCAAAATGGGCGCTCGTGAAGCGTGAAAAGCTACCCGTCGACACGGCCTAAAATCAAGTCGCCGCGTGACTTCTGATTGACTGCCTCCGTCTGCGAGATGTATCTTGCCGAACCTTTCGGCAGCGTCGAGCCGTCGACCGTGGCGCTTCCGGCGCTCGCTTGCGTCCCCAGACCATCACCCGTGACGGCCTCCGCCCGCATCGAAGAGCTCCGTAAGAAGTTCGAGGAGAATCCGCGGAGGTATTTCGCGCCGCTCGCCAACGAGTATCGCAAGGCGGGCGACATCGAACAGGCCATCGGCATCTGCCGGGAATACCTGCCACAGCAGCCCGGCCACATGAGCGGCCACATCGTCTATGGGCAGGCGCTCTATGAAGCGCGTCAGTTCGACGAGTCGAAGACGGTCTTCGAGACGGCTCTCACGCTCGATCCGGAAAACCTGATCGCGCTGCGCCATCTCGGAGACATCGCGCTGATCGTCGGCGACAATGACGCCGCGCGGAGCTGGTACAAGCGCGTGCTGGAGGCGGATCCCCGGAACGAGGAGATCCAGGCGCAGCTCGCGCAAATCGAGCAGGGAGGCGCCGCGCCCGCGCCGACTCCGTCGTCGGCTCCGACGGTCGTGCAGGAGGCGATCAAGGTACCGCCAAAGCCCGAGTCACCACCGGTGTCCGACTTTGCGCCCAAGCCTCCGACGACAGCCACGAGCCCCACCTCGGAAATCCGTCTCGACCAGGTGAAGGCGGAACTCCCCGTGCAGCCCCCCGTGCAGCTTCCGGCGGAGCCTCTTGTACAGCCCACACCAGGGCCGGCCGCAGCGGCCGCACCGGTGGCACCCGAACCCCAGGCGCCAGCGCCATTGGAGCTCGATTCCGCGGTTCCAGGCACCGTCGGAGGCGGTGCACCGGCTGTCGCGTCGTTCAGTCTCGACGGCCTGGAAACGACATCGCTCGCGTCCGCGGCGCCATCCGACTCGCCGCCAGCGTCGCTATCCACCGCGTCGACCATCGAGCTCGACAAACCGGTGTCCAATGCGCTGCCCACGCCTCCGCCAGCGACGCCGGCACCGAGTGTCGCAGACATCGAGCTGGCGCCCGCCGCCGAGCTACCGGCCGCAGCACAATCGGAACAGGTACCAGAGCTTCTCGACTTGACGGCGTCCAACGCGAGCCCACCACCCGCGCTGCCTCCAGTGGACGCGCCTGTGGCTGCACCGGCCGACGCGTCGCCCGTCACCAGCGCCGCACCGCCCTCATCCGATCTACCGCTGCTCGACCTGGGCACTACGGACGCCACGCCCCCGGAACCCGCGCCCGCTCCCGCTCCGGAATCAGGTCCGTTCGTCACGGAGACGATGGCGGAGCTGTATCTCGCGCAAGGGCATCGTGACGAGGCGCTGAAGGTCTATAAGGCGCTTCTCGAGCAGCGTCCGGGCGACGCGGCACTGCAAGCGAAGATCGATGGCTTGCTTGCGCCTCAGGTTCCCGCGGCGACGACCCCGGTCATTCCCACGCCCGCGCCGGCGCCGGCACCAGCGAAGACCACGCCGCCGCCCACGTTCGTGCAGCCTCCTCGCGCGCCCACGCCCACCGGGCCGACGATTCGCGAGGTGCTCGGGCTCGTCGCGCTCCGGAAACCGGGCTATCGACCCGGTGCCCAACAGAATGGTTCCACCCCGCCGGAAGCCGCACCGCCGCGCGCGATCCCTCCCGAGGCGCCAGTAGCGGCGCCCACGCCGCCGTCGGCGGCCGGACCCGATGTGTTGTCGTCGCTCTTCAAGGGCAGCAATGTCTCGGATGCCGACGAGTCCGCGGCGCGGACCCTCGCGTTGGCATTCGCGCCAAATGGATTTCAGCCCACGCAGGATCTCGCGTCCATCGTCGGTGCGCCCGCGCGCGTCGCCGCGAACGAGCTGTCGCTGGACCGCGTCTTCTCGCCGGCCGAGACGCCGGCGACGCCATCCACGTTCTCGTTCGACCAGTTCTTCTCGAAGAACGCCGCGGGCTCGGCGCCGGGCCCGGTGAGTGCCGGCGCGCCGGAGTCGCCGGAAGACGTGGCGAAGTTCACGCAGTGGCTGCACGGGCTGAAGCAGCGGTGAAGATCGCAGTCCTCAACGGACCGAACCTCAACCTGCTCGGCACGCGCGAGCCGGCGATCTACGGCCACGAGACGCTGGACGACGTCGAGCGTCGCCTGCGAAAAGTCGCTGAAGAGCTGCGCGTCGAGCTGGAATTCGCGCAACATAACGGCGAGGGAGCACTCATCGACGCCGTGCACGCGATGCGTGGTCGTGTGGACGGCGCGCTCGTGAACGCGGGCGCGTACTCACACACGAGCCTGGCATTGCGCGACGCGCTCGTCGGCGTGTCCGTGCCTTTCGTCGAGGTGCACATCTCGAACATCTACGCCCGCGAGCCCGAACGGCGGCATTCGACGCTCGCGGGCGCGGCCCTGGGCGTTGTCTGCGGACTCGGCGTGTTCGGATACGAACTCGCGTTGCGGGGGCTCGTCGCGCGTCTCGCCGCCCATGACTGACCCGCGTCCGAACCGCATCGCCCTGCTCGCGGACGGAATCACTGCCGCGCACCTGGACGGTCTGCTGATCACGAGCGCGGCGAACGTCCAGTATCTCAGCGGCTTTTCGGGGTCGAGCGCGCTCCTCGTCGTCACCGCGCGCGATACCATCCTGATCACGGATTTCCGGTACCAGACGCAGGCGGCCGAGGAGGTGGGTGCGCTCGCGCGCATCGTGATCGAGCCACAGAGTCTCTGGACAGGGCTGTGGCAGAATCTTGCGCAGCTCGGATACGTCCAGGTCGCAGGGTTCGAGTCCGCGCACCTCATGCACCGCGACTTCCAGCGGCTGCTGGAGGCGGGATCGCGCTGGCAATGGCGTCCAACCGTGGATCTGGTCGAAGCGTTGCGCGAGCGGAAGGACGCCACGGAGCTCGTCCACATTCGCGCCGCGGTCGCGGCCGCGGAGCATGCGCTCGAGCTGGCGACGCCACAGTTCTGCGTCGACATGACGGAGCTCGATGTGGCCGCCGTCCTCGAAGGCGAGCTGCGGCGCGCCGGCAGCGACGGGTTCGCCTTTCCCACGATCGTCGCGTCGGGTCCGAATTCCGCGTTGCCGCACGCGCGCCCTTCGGCGCGACGCCTGGAGCGCGGCGATTTTCTCCTCGTGGATTTCGGCGCGCGTGTGGATGGCTACTGCTCCGACATCACGCGCACATTCGTCATCGGTCGACCGACGGCCGAACAGCGTGAGCTGTACGACATCGTGCGGGAAGCCAATGCCCGCGCGGTGCGAGCCGTTCGGGCGGGCATCACGGGACGGGATGCCGACGGGCTGGCGCGGGGCTACATTCAGGACCGCGGTTACGGAGACCTGTTCGGCCACAGCCTCGGCCACGGCATTGGGCTGGAGGTGCACGAAGCGCCGCGTCTGGCGAAAAGCGCCGAGAGTCTGCTCGTGGACGGCGCGGTGGTGACGGTGGAGCCCGGGATCTATCGGGCGGGTTGGGGCGGAGTGCGGATTGAGGACGACGTGCATCTGAGCGCGAACGGCGCTGAGGTGCTCACGCGGTACCCTCGCGACCTGATCGAGATCGGCTGACGGCGGGGCGCAGTCGCGGTGCAACGTGGGACAGCGGTAGGACCACGCATCGAGGCCTATGATCGACCTACGCTACGTGAAAAAACTGATCGAGATGATCGACGAATCGTCCGTGGATTCGATCGAGATCTCGACGGAGAAGGGAATCAAGATCCGGATCGCGAAGAGCCCGGTGCAGCGCGGCGCGGTCTCGGTCGCGACGCCCATGCCGGTCCCCATGCCCGCGGTGATGCCGCCCGCGATGCTCGACAGTCGGATTACGCCCGCCGCCGGGATTCCCGCGCCGATCGAGAACGGCGCGTCCGGCGATCGTGGCGCCGAGCGTGCCGCGTCGTCTCATTTGGAGGTGAAGTCTCCGATGGTGGGGACGTTCTACGGTGCGCCGGAGCCTGGCGCGCGTCCCTACGTCTCGGTTGGCGATCGCGTCCAGAAAGGCCAGACGCTCTGCATCATCGAAGCGATGAAGATCATGAACGAGATCGAGTCGGAATACTCCGGCGTCGTGAAGGAGATTCTCGCACAGGACGCGCAGCCCGTGGAGTACGGTCAGGTCCTCTTCAGGATCGAACCCAATGGCTAGCGCGCCGCGCCCCACGTCGACGGTCTCGACGGCGCAGATGGACGCCGCCTCGTCGGGCGCGTTCAACTTCAAGCAGGTGCTCCAGCAGCTCGTGCAGGTGAATGCCTCGGACCTGCACCTCAAGGTCGGGCGGCCGCCGACCCTGCGCCTCAACGGCGACTTGCATCCGCTCGATTTTCCCCCGCTCAAGCCGGAAGATCTCAAGACGCTGGCCGAGCAGTTGATGAACCCGAAGCAGGTGAAGCAGTTCACCGACGACAAGGAATGCGACTTCGCCATCGGTGTCCCGGGCATCGGCCGGTTCCGCGTCAACGTGTACCAGCAGCGCGGATCGCTGTGCTACGCCATGCGTGCGATCCCGTATCAGGCGCGGACACTCGAAGAGCTGCAGTTGCCGAAGGTGCTGGAGGACATCGCGCTGAAGCCGCGCGGGTTGATCCTCGTGACCGGCGTGACCGGATCGGGCAAGTCGACGACCCTCGCGGCGATGATCCAGCACATCAACGAGAAGCACAAGGCGAACATCATCACACTCGAGGATCCGATCGAGTTCCTGCATCGCGACATCAACTGTCACATCAACCAGCGCGAGGTCGGCACGGATACGGCGACCTTCAGCCAGGGATTGCGCCGCGTGTTGCGACAGGACCCCGACGTCATCCTCATCGGCGAAATCCGCGACCTCGAGACGCTCGACGCCGCGCTGAAAGCCGCCGACACGGGGCACCTCGTGTTCTCCACGCTGCACACCATGGACGCCACGCAAACCATCCAGCGCGTGTTGTCCTTCTATCCGCCGCACCAGCAGGCCGAGGTCCGGTTCTCGCTCGCCAACGCGCTCCAGGCGGTCGTCTCGCAGCGACTCGTTCCGCGCACAGATAAACCCGGTCGTGTCCCCGCCGTCGAGATCCTCATCAACACGGCCGCGGTGCGCGATCAAATCCGCGACATGGAGAAGGCGCTCAACATTCCCGACCTCATCAAAGAGGGCACCGTTCAATACGGCATGCAGGCGTTCGACCAGTCGTTGATGCAGTGGTACTCGCAGGGCGTCATCTCGTACGAGAGCGCGCTGTTCTACGCCTCGAGTCCTGCCGAGTTTGCGCTGCGCGTTCAGGGCGTGGCCGGCACGAGCGATCAGAGCTGGAACGCGTTCGAGAAGAAATAGAACGGCCGCAATGTTCAAGAAGGTCCTGATCGCCAATCGTGGCGAGATCGCGCTGCGCGTGATTCGCGCCTGTCGTGAGCTCGGCATCCAGACCGTCGCCGTGTACTCCGAGGCGGATCGGGAGTCGCTGCACGTCCGCTTCGCGGACGACGACGTGTGCATCGGGCCGGCGTCCTCGCGTGAGTCGTATCTGCGCATCCCGCGCATCATCGCGGCGGCGGAGATCACCGGGGCCGATGCCATCCATCCCGGCTACGGTTTCCTGGCAGAGAACGCCGAGTTCGCGGAGACGTGCACGGCGTCGAACGTCACGTTCATCGGCCCGACGGCCGAGCAGATCCGCGTCATGGGCAATAAGGCGGCGGCGCGCGAGGCGATGATCCGTGTCGGCGTGCCCGTGGTGCCCGGAACACCGGGCCCGGTGGAGGATTCCGACACGGCGCTCGAGTTCGCGAAGTCGATCGGGTTCCCCGTGATCATCAAGGCCTCCGCCGGCGGTGGCGGCAAAGGCATGCGCGTCGCGCGTGACGCCGACGACTTCGGCCGCTCGTTCCAGCTCGCGCGCTCCGAGGCGCTCTCGGCGTTCGGGAACGGCGACGTCTACGTGGAGAAGTACCTCGAGCGCCCGCGCCACATCGAATTCCAGATCATGGGTGACAAGCACGGACATGTCATTCATCTCGGCGAGCGCGATTGCTCCGTCCAGCGCCGGCATCAGAAGCTCATCGAGGAAGCGCCCAGCCCGGCCGTCACGCCGAAGCTGCGCGAAGAGATGGGCAAGGCCGCCGTCGCCGGAGCGAAAGCAATCAATTACGTCGGCGCTGGAACGATTGAGATGCTGCTCGACACCGATGGCAGCTTCTACTTCATGGAGATGAACACGCGCATCCAGGTGGAGCATCCGGTGACGGAGATGCTGACGGGCGTGGACCTCGTGAAGGAGCAGATTCGGGTCGCGGCCGGCGAGAAGCTGTCGGTGACGGATCTGCCGACGCTGCGCGGACATGTCATCGAGTGTCGCGTGAACGCCGAGGATCCGTCGCGCAACTTTCAGCCGTCGCCAGGCAAGATCGCGACGTTCCATCCACCGGGCGGGCCCGGCGTGCGACTCGACTCGCACGTGTACGCGGGATACACGGTGCCGCCGTATTACGATTCGCTGCTGGCCAAATTGATCTGTCAGGGACGGGACCGGGCGGAAGCGATCGCGCGTATGCGCGTGGCGCTGGAATCCTTCGTGGTGGAAGGGGTGACGACTACTATTCCGTTCCTCGCTCGCGTCATGCAGAACGATCGATTTGCCCGAGGGGACGTGGACACGAAGTTCCTCGAACGGGAGCCCGAGCTGTTTCGCGACCTTCGCGCTGGAGAGGCGCCCTGATGCGCGTCGACGTCTACTTCGGGCCGCAGGAAGTCGCGGCGTCCGATGTCGCGAACAAGGTCGTTGCCATCATCGATGTCTTGCGCGCGTCCACGAGCATTGCCGCGGCACTGGCGAACGGCGCCCGCGCGGTGATTCCGCTCGCGAGCTCCGAGGAAGTGGTCAGCCGTGCGAAATCGCTGGCGCGAAGCGAGGTGCGACTCGCCGGCGAACGGAAAATGCTGACGATCCCCGGATTCGATTTCGGCAACTCGCCGCTCGAGTTCACGAAAGAAGCGGTCGAAGGCAAGACGATTCTGATGAGCACCACGAACGGGACGGCTGCCGTGCTCGCCGTGCAGGGCGCGCGTGACGTCGTAATCGCTTCGTACGTCAATCTTTCGGCGGCGCTCACCATGCTGCGAGCAGCGCTGAGAGGCGGCACCGATGTCGCCATCGTGTGCGCCGGCCACGAGCGACATTATGCGCTCGAGGATGCCGCATGTGCCGGCCTCTTCGTGCAGCATATCACCACGAAGCACACCAAGGCCGAAACGAACGATGCCGCGCAGACGGCCATGCTCATCAACAAGAAATACGGCGAGAATCTCAAGCGCGTCTTCCGCGAGTCGGCGCACGGCGCGGCGCTGGCTGACGCCGGCTTCGCGAACGATCTCGTGGCCTGCGCCGACGTCGACTCCTATCCCGTGCTGCCGGTCTATCAGGAACGGCAAATCGTCAAACTCGGTCCGCCACCCGAGCGCGCCCGTTGAGGTAACTGCCGAGGTTCGGAGCTGATGTCTCCCTCCGAGCACCTCAAACGCGAGCTCTCGGGCATCGCCCTCCTCCTGTTCGCGGTCTTCCTTGGGGGCGCGCTCGCAGTCCTCGCGCTGGCACAGCTGCAGGCGGGCGTCGACGTTCGCGCGAACGTCGGACCGGTGGGCTATTACCTGGCGTATCCATTGGTCGCCGCGGTGGGTTGGCCGGCGGCGGCGCTCGCCCCGCTCGCCCCCGCGGTGCACGCGCTCCGCGTGTTCGGACGCCTCGAGTCGGCCACCGATCGCAAATGGATGATGTTTTTCGCCGGCGCCGTCGTGCTCATTCCGATCGGTGTGGCGCTGGCCGTCGAGCCGGGCCCCGGCGACATCAGCATGTCGGCGGGGCTGTGGGGTGCCTTCGTTGCGTATTACTGGCGCAGCTGGTTCGGAGGCATCGGCGCGTGGCTCGTGTGGACGCTCGCGGCATCGGCCCTGACGGCGGCGACGCTCGCGTGGAATCCCATCCGCATGCTCGTCGGCCGCGGTGCCGAGACCATCGAATCGGAACCTTCGCAACCGGCGCCAGTGAAAAGGCGGAAGGCCTCCGTGCCGGACGCGGCGTCCGCGGCGCTCGCCCTCGAGCCGCCACCCGAGGAGATGCCCGCCCTGGTGCTCGCCGACGCGGGCGTGAGCGACGACACGACCGCAACGCAACGCAAGCCCCGCAAGAAAAGACCGAAACAGGAGGGCAGTGAGGAATCTGTAAGTGGCGCGCCGCATGCCGAGCCGGCGCTCGCCAACGCGGCCACCGTCGTCATCGGAGACGAGCTCCCACCGACGGACCTTCTCACAGAGGTGCCTCCGCGCTACGGCGACACCGGCAAGCAGGCGCTCGATCAGATGGGGCAGAAGCTCCTGGACGCGTTGCGCACGTTCAGGATCGAAGGACAACTCGTCGGTCGCACCACCGGACCCGTCGTCACGCAATTCGAGATCGAGCCGGCGCCGGGCGTGAAGGTGCGACAGATCGCGAATCTCTCGAACGACCTCGCGCTGGCGATGCGCGCGTCGAGCATCCGCATCGTGGCGCCGATCCCCGGGCGGGGCGCCGTGGGCGTCGAAGTGCCGAACCCGAACGCGGAAATGGTCTCGTTCCGCGAGCTCATCGAGACGAAGGACTTTCAGAGCGCGCGCGCGGCGCTTCCGATCGCCATCGGCAAGGATCTCGAGGGAAAGCCCGTCATCTCCGATCTCGCGAAGATGCCGCATCTCCTCATCGCGGGCGCGACCGGTTCGGGCAAGTCCGTGTGTGTGAATACCATCGTGACGAGCCTGGTCTACCGCCACACGCCGCGTACGCTGCGGCTGCTGATGGTCGATCCGAAGATGGTGGAGCTCTCGGTGTACAACACGCTGCCACACCTGCGGCACAAGGTGATTACCGACAACCGCGATGCGGCCGCGGTGCTCAAGTGGGCCGTGCTCGAGATGCAGGACCGCTATGAGCTGCTCGCCGCCAACAGCTGTCGCAACATTCAGGACTTCAATCGCCGCGTTCAGGACGGCGCCGCGCTGAAGATGCCGCGACAGAAGGACGTCGCGTTCGAGGCACTGGAATACAAGGGCGGCATCCTGCCCTACATCGTGGTGGTCATCGACGAGATGGCTGACCTGATGATGACCGTCCAGGCGGAGGTGGAGACGCCGATCGCCATGCTCGCCCAGAAGGCACGAGCCATCGGGATTCACATGGTACTCGCGACGCAGCGGCCGAGTGTGAACGTCATCACCGGCCTGATCAAGGCGAATTTTCCCAGTCGCATCGCATTCCGCGTCGCCTCGCAGGTGGACAGCCGCACCATCATCGATGGCGCCGGAGCCGAGACGCTCCTCGGCAACGGCGACATGCTGTTCATCCCGCCCGCCAAGTCCGAGCCGTCGCGCATGCAGGGCGCGTTCATCTCCAGCGATGACACGGAAAGCCTGATGAAGTGGTACGACGAGCGCCGTGCCGCCAGGCGCGCCGCGCTCGCGGCACAGGGCCTCGTGCTCGAGGAATCGGCGCAGGCGGAAGACGACATCATCGCGAAGGTGCGCGAGCGCGAGGCCATGGATGCAGCGGCGGCTGACGGCGGTGGGGACGTCGCGGAAGCCGGCGACCGCGACAAGCTTTTCCGCGAAGCCGCCGAGGTCGTGATCCAGCATCAGCAGGGCTCCACGTCGCTCCTGCAGCGACGCCTCAAGGTCGGCTATGGCCGTGCGGCTCGTATCATCGATCAGCTGCATTCGTCCGGAGTCCTTGGCCCACCCGATGGCTCCAAGCCGCGCGACGTGCTCGTCGGACTCGATGACCTCGATCGCATCTGCGGTCCTCGTACGTGACAGCGCGCACGTGAGACCTCACGCGAGAACTGTCGTTCTCGCCCTGCTCCTCGGCAGTGCGGCCGCGCTTCAGGCCCAGGACAGCGTCGTCGCGGCAGCCCCGCATCGACTCAGCGTCGACACGACACGAATGCGCCCGTTCGCGCGGTCGTACGACATGCTCGTGCATCGCGGGGATAGCACGATCGCCATCGGCGCACGCGACGTCTCCCTCGCTGCGACGGTGTACGCCGGCAATCCAGCGTGGTTGATCGTCGACACGCACACCGCGTCCACCGTGGCCGTCACAGAATCGCTGTATGTGTCGCCGCAGCTCCGACCGCTCCACTGGGCGGCCAGCCAGGGACTCGCGCGGATGGCAGCCGAGTTTGTCGGGGACAGCGTGTATGGCGCTGTCAGCACGCCCGTCAGCAGGCAGAACCTGGTGATGGCGGGCGCCCCCGACATCGTTCCGGATGCCGCCTTCGCAGAAGTGCTGCTTCAGGCCGTGCCGCTCGCGACCGCGTGGTCCGACTCGGCAACGGTCGTTCTCATCGACGCGGCGTCGCACACACTCGCGCCCGCCCAGTTCGCCGTGGTCAGCGAAGAAGAGTTGGCGTCCGATTCCACCACGGCGGCACGACCTGTCTGGGTCGTCACCCTGCGATCCGATTCGGCGCACATATTCTTCTGGGTGGACAAGAGCGACGGGTCCGTGCTCCGCGTCCTCCAACAGTTGCCCGCGCACGACGGCTCCGCGATCGAATTCCGACGCCGCGAGCCCCCGTCCATTTCCATTCCTCCGGATTGATGGCGAGTAACCCGCTGCTCGATCCTGATGCCCGGCTGGTGATCGCGCATCGAGGGAATCGTGTGGCGGCGCCCGAGAATACGATTCCGGCACTGCGTCAGGCGCTCGACATGGGTGTCGACGCGCTGGAGTTCGATGTCAGGATGACTCGCGACGATGTCGCTGTCGTCATCCACGACGCGACCGTGGATCGCACGACGAACGGCGCTGGCCGGGTCGACGCATATGACCTCGCCAGTCTTCGTGCGCTGGACGCCGGTGCCCGGTGTGTCGGCGCAGCGCGAACGCACATCCCCACATTGGAGGAAGTATTCGATGCCTTTCGCGACACACCGCTCGTCATCGAGATCAAGGAGCTTGCTGCCCTGGACGCAACGCTCGCGTTGATTCGACGCTTCGGAGTCGAGCACCGGGTGGTCGTCGGCTCCGCTGAAAATGCGGTGATGGAGCGTCTCTATCGATCGGGGTTGCC
>DATFHG010000103.1:0-5835 GCA_035248725.1 Gemmatimonadaceae bacterium
AGCGTCTCCACGGTCCAGCCGCGCTCGACGGCGATGTTGCCCTCCACCACGCGCCCCTCGCACTCGAAGCGCGACTGCACGCGTTCGCGGCCGAAGGTGGACCACAGCCGAGTCTGGAGATCACGTCCCGACACCGGTGCCGATTCCGCGGGGACGAGCACGAAGCGCGGCTCGGTCATCGCGAGCAGCGCGTCCACATCCGCGCGTGACATCGCGACATCCCAATCGCGGTGCAGGGCGTCGATGGCGGGATCGGACGTCGCGCAACCCGTCGCGCCGCGGTGCGCCTTGAACCCGGCAGTCACCAACACCGCCGCGGCGATAACGAGGAAACGGGTCATCTCACTGGAGAATAACGTGCTGCGCGCTCCGCCGCTCACCCGCACATGGCACGTCCGTCGGCCAGTGCCGAACGCGTCGCGGACAGGATCGCGCGTGCATCCAGGCGCAGCAGTTGTGCGGGCGAGTACCGCCTGGCCATCTGCCGCACGACGCGCTCGCCGAGCACGTACGCGTAGCGGCGGCGGATGTTCGCGTCCTTGCCGCTGAGAAAGAACCAGTCGGCGTAGCGCGTGGGGTCGGTGGATTCCAGGTCGCGCGCGAGCAGCGGCGCCAGTCGCTCGCAGGTGGCCCTCGGCACGCTCGCCAGGTTCGCATTCATATAGTAGTGGGCCGGCTGCAGCGAATTGTCGGCGCGCGCGCTCCCCCACGTGGCCAGTCCTTCGCTGAACAGACTCACGTACAGCGGCACCCGCTCGCCCTGCAGGCCGGCGACCACCATGCCGTACACCGTCGGGTTGACCGTCGCGTGCGCGCCATGCACCAGTTCGTGCTCCAGCGTCGCCCGCAGGTAGATGTCGGAGTCGGGCAGGATCGTCTGCACGTCGACGCCGACGATGAGCAGCGGCTTGCGGTCCACCAGCCGCACCGTGCCGTTGGTGTTGCCGAGTGACGGGCCGACGATCGCGACGTGCTTGTCCGCCGCGAGCTCAGGAAACACGGCCGCGATCCTTCGTGCGTCGGCCTGCAGCTCGCGCTCCGCCTGGTCTGCCAGACGTTCCGCCTGTGGAAGACGCGGTGTGAGCCAATCCACATACCGCGCGAGCGCCGAGTCCGAGGGGATGCGGAAGAACGTCCCGTACGGCACGATCCACCGCTCGAGCACCGTCTTGCGCAGCGCCACCGCGCGATCCATGCGCGACGACTGGCGCGTGCTGCTGTCCCAGTGCGCCACCTGAGGCATCAGGTTGATTGCGCCGATCGGGATGGTTGCTGTCACAGGTCGGGGCGCCTGTTGGGACGGAGGCGCCGGGGCCGAGCAGGCGGCGAGCGCCGCGGCCCACGCGATCGCGAGACGGTGTTGCATGGCAGCGAACATGGAATCCCGTCCTTTGGACGCAAGATTGTGCATCCCCGGTCCGAGCCGTATCGTTGCGCCGTCGGGACACTCGGAGACGGCACCGTGCGAACGCTATCTGTGAAGCTGTTGCTGCCGGTCTCGATCGGCCTGGTCGTCGGCGGCGTCGCGTGCGGCTCCAAGGGCACGACAGATCCAGCCGACGGACAGCCTCCGCCCCTCACGATCACCGCGCCCGCGACCTCCATCAAGTCCGGGTCCACGCTACAGGCCACCGTCACAACCAGCACGGGCGGCCCCGTGACCGCGCCCATGTGGCGCAGCTCGGACGACAACGTCGCATCCGTCACCAGCGACGGCCTGATCACGGGCAAGAAAGCCGGCAACGCGCTCATCACGGCGCAGTCCGGCGCGTCGTATGGTTCCTACAGCGTGCACGTGGTGCCCGGCGACGCGGTGGGACTGCTCATCTATGCCGGCAACGGACAGATCGGGGCGGTGAACAGCGCGCTCCGCGATCCGCTCTGCACCAACGTGGTCGACGCAGCCGGCAACTACATCGTCGGCGAGCACGTCACGTATACGGTCGCCACCGGCGGCGGCTCCATGCAGCCACCCGCGACGGTCGTGACCGATGCCAGCGGCATCGCCACGTCGGGTCTCTGGCTCCTCGGGCCCTCCACCGGCGAGCAGACGGTCACCGCGACAGCGAAAGCCGCGTCCGGCGAAACGATGACCGTGACGTTCAAGGCTACGGCGCAATGAGTCACACTTCTCGCGCAGCGCGGTTGGCAGTTGCGCTGACTCTCGCGATCTTCGTCGCGGCCTGTACGGACGTCACGGCGCCCATCTACTCCGGGCCCAGCGTCGCCATCACGTGGGACGACGCCGCGCTCGCCGCCATCCGCTACACGCACCCCGGGCCTCCGATGGTCGCGCGCGATCTGGCCGTGGTCCATACCGCCATGTACGACGCGTGGGCCGCCTATGACGGGCGCGCCGTCGGTACGCGGCTCGGCGCGCAGCTGCGGCGTCCTTCCGGCGAACGCACGCTGGCGAACAAGCAACAGGCGGTGAGCTTCGCGGCGTACCGCGCTCTCGTGGATCTCTTTCCCACCGAGCAGACCGCCTTCGACGCCGTGATGCAGCAGCTCGGCTACGACGCGTCGGACGTGTCGACGGACGCCACGACCGCCACGGGTGTCGGGAACGTCGCCGCCGCCGCAGTCATCGACTTCCGCCATCACGACGGCTCCAACCAGCTCGGCGATCTCGCGCCCGGCGCGTACTCGGACTACACTGGCTACGTCTCGGTGAACAGTGCGTCGCAGCTGATGGACCCGAATCACTGGCAGCCACTCATCGTCTCCGACGGCAACGGCGGCACCATCACGCAGAAGTTCATCGCGCCGCAGTGGGGACATGTGACGCCGTTCGCGCTCACGTCGGGCGCGCAGTTTCGTCCCGCCGCGGTGCCGAACCTGTATCCCAGCGACGGCTACACGCAGCAGGCAGCCGAGATCATCGAGCTGAGCGCGAACCTCACCGACGAGCAGAAGACGATCGTCGAATACTGGGCCGACGGCCCCGGCACCGAGCTGCCGCCCGGCCACTGGGCGCTCTTCGGCCAGTTCGTCGCCGCGCGCGATCATCACGGGCTGGATGAGGACGTGAAGATGTTTTTCGCGCTCACGAACGCGATGTTCGACGCGAGCATCGCGGTATGGGACTGCAAGCGCGTGTTCGACTACGTGCGTCCCATCACCGCCGTGCGATTCCTCAAGGCAGGGCAGGACATCCAGGCGTGGGGCGGCCCGTACAAGGGGACAGAGACCATCAAGGGCGATCAGTTCCAGGCGTATCAGATCGGGCTGCAGCCCACGCCCGCGTTCCCGGAGTTCAGCTCCGGCCACAGCGCGTTCAGCTCGTCGGCCGCCGAGATCCTCAAGTCGTTCACCGGCAGCGACAACTTCGGAAACTCGGTGACCAAGACGAAAGGCTCCTCGCCCGTGGAGCCGGGCACCGTGCCCGCGGCGGACGTCACGCTGTCGTGGGCCACCTTCAGCGCCGCGGCGGACCAGGCCGGGATGTCGCGTCGCTGGGGCGGCATTCACTTTCGCGAAGGCGATCTCCAGTCGCGGGCGATGGGTCGCAAGGTGGGCGCGCAGGTGTGGGTCAAGGCGCAGCAGTACTTCGCGGGCACAGTGACGCCCTGATCTGGCATCGTGCCGATCCCAGTACATCTGACGCGTCGGTCGTTCATCGCGTGGGCTGCGAGCGCGTTACCACTCGCATTGATCACGCGACGCGCAGACGCGTGGGGCGCCACCTGGATCGCCGCTGATGAACCCACGCTGATCGCTCTCGCGCGCGCGGTGCTGCCATCAGAGCTGGGTGCGGCAGGCGCGGCGCGCGTAGCACGGGACTTCCAGCACTGGATCGATGGCTACCGCGAGAACGCCGAGATCGTACACGGATACGGAACGTCCGCGCTGCAGTTCACCGCGCCGAGTCCACGCGCGACGTGGGCCGCCCAGCTCGAGTCGCTGCGTCGCAACGGCTTCAACCAGCAGTCTCTCGAGCGGCGGCGCGCAACCATTGCCAGTGCCCTCGCAGCCGAGAAGCTGGACCGCATGCCCGACGTCGCCGCGGCGCCGCACGTCGCACTCGGCCTCCTGTCCTTCTATTACGGCAGCAGCGAGGCCGAAGACCTGTGTCACGACGCGCGCATCGGTCGTGAGACGTGCCGGCCGCTTGCCGCACAGTCGCGCCGGCCGCTCCCGCTTCACTCAGCGTGACGATGGACTGCTGCCAGGCCAACTACGACGCTGTCTTCAGCGAGAAGCGCACGAAGAAGGACCTGAAGCGCTATCGCCGGAAGGGTCCTGACAAGACCACGCGCCTGCTCATCGATGCGCTGCGCTCGGCGGGCGTGCAAGGCAAGACGCTGCTCGACATCGGCGGCGGCATCGGCGCCATCGACCACGAGCTGCTCGACGCCGGTGTCGCGCGCGCGACGCACGTCGACGCATCGGCCGGCGCCACGAACGCGGCGCGCGAGGAATCCACTCGGCGCGGCACGCAGGAACGCATCGACTTCCAGCATGGTGATTTTGTCGCTCTCGCCGCGCGGATCGGCCCGGCGGACGTGGTCACGCTGGACCGTGTGATCTGCTGCTATGCCAGCATGGAGCAACTCGTGTCCGCATCGGCATCACACGCGCGTGAGCTGTACGGCATCGTCATCCCGCGACAGCGCCGCATCACCCGTGTCATGCAGGCGGGCATCAACCTGTTGTGCCGAATCACGCGTGAGCAGTTCCGATTCCACGTGCATTCACCGGAGAGGATCGAGGGCGAGATCGCGAACGCTGGCTTGCGTCTTCAGTCGGCGCGCGACACGCTCATCTGGCGAGTTGCCGTGTATGTCCGCGCCTGATGACCGTGGCGGTGTTGCGTAAGCGACGCGTGGTCGAAGCCGACGTGTGCATCATCGGCTCGGGAATCACCGCGGCGATGGTCGCCGACAAGGTCGCGCGTCTCAAGCCGGCCGCGAGCATCGTGGTTGTCGAAGCAGGGGACTGGACCACGCCGCTGGAGCGGCGCTTCGCGCTGCGCGACCGGTTCAAGCGCTACGGTGAGAATCCGTGGCCGGGCGATCACCTCGACGGCTACGAGATCGACGGACCGCTGCAATCGCGCTCGATGTGCGTGGGCGGGCTCGCGATGCACTGGGGCGGTGTGACGCCAAGGTTCAGCCCCGAGGACTTCAGGCTGCGGTCGCTCTATGGCGTCGGCACGGACTGGCCCATCAGCTACGACGATCTCGAGCCCTACTATATGGAAGCCGAGCGCGCGCTGGGCGTCGCGGGCGAGCAGGGGCCACCGGACATGGACCCGCGCTCGGGGGCGTTCCCGCAGCCGATGCTGCCGCTCACCTACAACCTCGAGCTGCTGAAGCACTGGGTGACGGACGCCGGCGTGACGATGTGGAGTCAGCCGTCGGCCAAGAATTCCGTGTCGTACGACGGCCGACCGCAATGCTGCCGCAACGATACGTGTACGCCCATCTGTCCCATCGGCGCCAAGTACTCCCCCGATTTCACCTGGAAACGCTTGCTCGCCGCGAAGCGCGTGCAGCTGCACACGCGCACGCTCGTGCGTCGCCTGGACGTCGATGGCAGTGGTCGCATCACCCGCGCAGTCGCCGCTCCTGCGCACCGCGCGGGCAGTTCTCTCGACGTCGAATACCGCGCGCGAACGTTCGTGATCGCTGCCGGCTACGTCTGGTCGTCCCACCTGCTTCTGTCCTCCAGCCTCGCCAACAGCTCGGGCCTCGTCGGCAGGTATCTGTGTGGCCACCGCAACGTGCAGGCGTTCATCCGATTGCCGGTGAAGCTCTATCCCGGCATCAACGAGCAGCATTCGCTCGTCACCAAACAGTTCATGCGCGTACCGCCGCGAGCCGACGGCAAGTA
>DATFHG010000104.1:0-7175 GCA_035248725.1 Gemmatimonadaceae bacterium
CGGCTCCCGGTGTCGCACGAAGCGCGAACGATCCCGTATACGTCGCCGCACGAGCATTGACGTTCGCGGCGCTACTGATCGTCGTGGGCGTCGTCGTCTTTCGCTACGTCGTGCTCCCCGGGGCGCGCGTTGCTGGTGACACGGAGCTGAGTGCTCGCGCGGCGGCGTTTGGGTTTCTCGCTGCGATAGCTCTGATCGTCGGCGACGGCATGCGTCTCGCGATGGAATGGCGGGTACTCGCGCAGACGGCACCCAGCGTGGGCGATCTCCTCTTCAACACGCGTTGGGGATGGGCGTGGGTCGCGCAAGTCGCATTCGGCATCATTGCAGCCATCGCGTTTGCTTTCGCCCGGCGCACCAGTGCGGCGTGGGCCGTGGCTCTCGTCGCGGCCATTGTACTCGTCGCTACGCCGGCGTTTGGAGGACATGCCGTCGGCGCGAGGTCATCGACGCTGGCTGTCGTCGCAGATTCTCTTCACGTCGCCGGTGCCGCCGGATGGCTCGGGACGCTGGCCGTCCTGACGTACGCCGCGATCCCAGTGGTGACCCGCCTCGCCGGGGACGACCGGTGGCGAGTCATCGGCCAGCTCGTCAACGCGTTTTCCCCCGCGGCTTTGAGTTTCACCGCATTGGTCGCGCTTTCCGGCATCACCTCCGCGTGGCTCCAGCTCGGCTCTGTGCCGGCGCTCTGGATTACTCCTTACGGCCGCATACTTCTTTGGAAGCTGGCGGTCCTCATGGGCGTTGTGGCAACGGGTGCGTACAACTGGCGGCGCGTGCGTCCGGCTCTCGGGAGTGAGATCGCAACGCGAAGGTTACAACGATCCGCTACGATCGAGCTGCTGATCGGAATCGTCGTCGTGGCCGTAACGGCAGTGCTCGTGGCGACGGAAACACCCACCTCATGACCGGTGAGCACATGAACGAACACGCTGGCCACGAGCATGACTCGGCACGCGCCGCTCATGCGACACACGCCGCTCATGCGACACACGCCACTCACGCGGCGGACGGCGGTCATGACAAGCACGCCGGCCACAGCGTCGCGATGTTCCGCGACAAATTCTGGGTCTCGCTGCTGCTCACCATCCCGACGCTCGTGTGGGGTCACATGCTCCCGCGCGCGCTCGGCTTCACGCCGCCGCACGTACCCGGAGCGCACTGGATCCCCGCGGTTTTCGGTTGCGGCGTGTTCCTGTACGGCGGGATCGTGTTCGTGCGCGGAGCGTTCGACGAGCTGCGCTCGCGGGTACCGGGGATGATGACACTGATCGCGCTCGCCATCACGGTTGCCTTTGTCTTCAGCATCGCGGTGACGTTCGGCTTTCCGGCCATGCCTCTCTGGGAAGAGCTTTCCACGCTCGTCACGATCATGGTGCTCGGGCACTGGATCGAGATGCGCTCGATCACGCAGGCGCAGGGCGCGCTCAACGAGCTGGCCGAACTCCTTCCTGACACGGCCACTCGGGTTATTGGTGATCGTACCGAGGACGTGCCGGTGTCCGCGCTCCACGACGGCGATCTGGTGCTGATCCGCCCTGGCGGTCGAATCCCGGCGGACGGCGCGGTGCGGGAAGGCAGAAGCAGCGTCGACGAGTCGATGCTCACCGGCGAATCGAAGCCCGTAAGCAAGAATCCCGGAGACACGGTTGTCGCTGGCACGGTGAACGAATCTGGCGCGCTGCGAGTCGAGGTGACCGGAACGGGCGAAAAAACGGCCCTTGCCGGCATCATGCGGCTCGTCGAGCAGGCACAGTCATCGCGTTCGCGAGCGCAGGCAATCGCCGATCGTGCGGCATTCATTCTGACGATCGTGGCCATCGTCGCCGGTGCGCTCACGCTGCTCGCGTGGTTGTCGCTGCGATCAGGCGAGCCCGAGTTCGCGGTCGAGCGCATGGTGACGGTGCTCGTCATCGCGTGTCCTCACGCGCTGGGCCTGGCCGTTCCGCTGGTGATCGCTATCTCCACGACGCTTGGCGCGCGCGCGGGACTGCTCGTCCGCGACCGGCGTGGGCTCGAGGAGGCGCGCAACCTCACGACGGTCGTATTCGACAAGACAGGGACGCTGACGCTGGGCCAGCATCGCGTCGTGGACGTCGCTACCGTCTCCGGTCTGTCTGCCGACGACGCGCTGCGCCTGGCGTCGGCGCTGGAACGAGACTCCGAGCATCCAATCGCTCATGCCATCGTAAAGAGCGCTCAAGACCGCCGTCTGACGATTCCGGCCGTGACCGGTTTTGAGTATCTGACCGGGCGCGGCGTTACCGGCACTGTCGAGGGGCGCCAGCTCGCCGGCGGTGGTCCGAACCTGCTCAAGAGCATGAGCGTCGATCCGCCGGCCACCCTGAAGCAGGCGGCCGACCGCGCCGCAGCCGCGGGTCAGAGTGCCGTGTACCTCATCGACGATGGCCGAGCCGTTGCCGCTTTCGCTGTGGCGGACGCCATTCGCGAGGAATCCCGCGAAGCCATCGTCGAATTGCATGCGAAGGGCATCGAGGTCGTGATGATCACCGGGGACGCGGAACCCGTCGCAAAGGCGGTCGCGCGGGAGCTGGGCATCGACGTGGTGCTCGCGCAGGTGCTCCCGGAACAGAAAGCGTCGCGGATCGAAGAGCTGCAAGCGAAAGGGAAGAAGGTCGCGATGGTTGGCGACGGCGTGAACGATGCCCCGGCGCTCGTGACCGCAGATGTCGGGATCGCCATTGGAGCGGGAACCGACGTGGCTGTTGAAGCGGGGGACATCGTCCTCGTGCGCAGCGATCCGCGCGACGTGGCTCGCATCATCGCGCTCTCGCGCGCGAGCTATCGCAAGATGATTCAGAACCTCTGGTGGGCGGCAGGCTACAACATCGTGGCCATCCCGCTCGCCGCCGGCGTGCTCGCGTCGCAGGAGATTCTGCTGTCGCCTGCCATTGGCGCGATTCTCATGTCCGTGAGTACTGTCGTTGTGGCGATCAACGCGCAGCTTCTCCGACGCACGCCCATCTGATCCACACATTCACACTCTCACCCCACGATCAATGACCAGGCTCAGGATTCTGCTCGGTGTACTGCTGCTCACCACTGTCCCAGCGTGGATGCATGCCCAGGACGCTGCCGGTGTCCGAGCCGCAGTCGCCCGATACAACGAGGCCATGATCCGCAAGGATCTGCCCGCACTCAAGGCGATGCTTGCGCCGGACATCGTCCTTTACGAGCACAGCGTCCGAAACATCGGACTCGACGATGCCTGGGAAAATCACTTGCGTCCCGAGGTTGAAGAACTCGACAACGCCAAGGCCAGCTACACACACGAGCGCATCTGGGTGGCGGGTGATGTCGCAGTGGTTACTCGTCAGTATTCCATCCAGGCCACGATGCAGGGGAAGCCCATCGACGCGCGTGGGAACGAGACGATGGGGTGGATGCGCCGCGACGGCGTATGGCGCGTGGTGCACATCCACTACTCGCATCCGTGCCTGCGTCCGACATCATGACGCGTCCGCGCAACGACACGGCGGACACCATGTCACCCCCGGCCCGCCGATTGTTGCTCACGACGCACGTGCTCACCTCGGTGGGTTGGCTCGGCGCGGTTGCCGCATTTCTCGCGTTGAGTGCCGCCGGCCTTACCAGTCGAAGTCCTGACACCGTCCGAAGCGCATACGTCGCCATGAACCTGGTCGGTCAACTCATCATTGTACCGCTGAGCATTGCGGCACTTCTATCGGGCACCGTGCAGGCCCTGTGGACGCGCTGGGGATTGTTCCGGTATTACTGGGTGTTCACGAAGTTCGTTCTGACCGTTGTCGCAACCGCGCTGCTGCTCCTGCACCAGTTCACAGCAGTGTCCGAGGCAGCCACGCGCGCAGTTGGCGCAACCCCGGCTGCGTTGCCCCGTCTTGATGGATTGCGGACACAGCTCCTCGTCGATGCTGCGGCCGCGATCGCATTGCTGATTGCGACAACCGTGCTGTCGATCTACAAGCCATGGGGACGTACCGCGTGGTCACAGGAAACGCCGAGCACAGCTTCGCATGAACAGCCAAGCGCGCCCGCAGGGTTTCGGGCCTTCGCGCTGGTCATTGCCGCAATCGTTGCGACGATTCTCATCATTCACATCGCCGGCGGCGGCCTCGGACATCATCACTAGCCGGAGAGAGAGATGCAGCAAGCTGGCGTCAGACGACCGGGTGGCCCCACATCGCCAGCGAGGCGCGACACCAGTCATCGAGCTGCGCGGCGTAGCGGTCGGCCACGAACTCGCCCATGTCCACGATGGTCATGCGCGGCGGCTCGACGGGCGCGCTCGGGCGCGGCAGCACCAGCCACTCCGGCGGAACGCCGCTGGCGATCGTGCGCAGCCGCTCGAACACCTGGTCGGGGCGGTCGCCCACGACATAGATACGAAACAGCGTCGCCCACGCACGGTCGAGCGACGCTGCATGACGCTGCGGGTGCTGGAGCGCAAACGCGGCGAACGCCAGCCCGTGTCTGCTGCCCCAGGGCTCGCGGCGCGAATGGTCGAGGGCGAGGAGGGCGCCGAAGCGCAGCGCACAGGAGTCGCTCGGTTGCCGGTACACGGCGCCACACTCGGCGCACCACCAGATCGACGTCTCGTCGTCCAGTCGTTTGTAATTGGCGGACTCCCGCTTGCCGCCCCGGTCGCCTCCGAGCTCCTCTGCTGGTCTCATGGACGGAAGATGTGACGCACCACATTACGGAACGCGCAAGTGGCCATTACGAATTCGTCATGGTACGGAAAGGCGTAGCGTTCGCGTTGGGCTCGGCGGTGCTGTTCGGCGCGAGCGCGCCGGCGGCAAAGGCGCTCCTCGACGCCGTGTCGCCGCAGCTCCTCGCCGGCCTGCTGTATCTCGGATCTGGGCTTGGTTTGGGCATCGTGCGATTGCTGCAGACACGCACCGCACGAAAGGTCGAGGGGAGCTTGAGCCGCAGCGACCTGCCATGGTTCGGCGCAGCGATCGTCTCCGGCGGTGTCGTTGGTCCCGTACTGCTGATGATCGGGCTCATTCATACGCCTGCATCCAGCGCGTCGCTTCTGCTCAATCTCGAGGCCGTCTTCACCGCGGCACTCGCCTGGATCGTGTTCCACGAGAATGTCGATCGGCGTATCGCGCTCGGTATGCTATCGATCGTGATCGGCGGAGTGCTGCTGGGTTGGCAGGGCGGCGCTGCGTGGGCGGGCACGGTGGGACCACTCGCGATCGCCAGCGCGTGCCTGTGCTGGGCGATTGACAACAACCTCACGCAGAAGGTTGCGGCCTCGGACGCGGTGCAGATCGCGATGCTCAAGGGGTTGTGCGCCGGCGCGGTCAACACGCTGATTGCCCTTCTCCTCGGTGCGACATTCCCAATTGTCGCGCGGGTGGTGATGGCGCTACTTCTCGGCTTCGTGAGCTATGGCTTGAGCCTCGTACTCTTCGTGCTCGGCCTGCGCCACCTCGGTACCGCGCGCACCGGCGCGTACTTCTCGCTGGCACCGTTCGTCGGAGCGGCTGTTTCACTCGTCGTGTTCGCCGAACGACCCGCGGCGATGTTCTGGATTGCGGCCGCACTGATGGCTCTTGGCTTATGGCTGCACGTCAGCGAGCGACACGAGCATATGCACGCTCACGACGCCATGGAACATGCTCACGCGCACGTGCACGACGAGCACCATCAGCACCAGCATTCGGCGGACGATCCGCCGGGCGAGCCGCACACGCATGCGCATCGGCACGATCGCCTCGTGCATTCACATCCTCACTACCCCGACGTTCACCATCGCCACGACCACGGGTAGGCGTGTGAGACACGGTGGGCCCCTTCGCGCCGTCGCTACATCTTCGATGCGGTCGCCGCTAACGCTGCGTGCAGTCCTGTCGCGAGTGTGACCGCGTCGTCGTTCGCCCAGAAGTGCATGAAGAACAGGTGCGGCGACTCGGTCAGCATGTGACTGTGCAGGGCGGTGACCGCGATGCCGTGTTGTGTGAGTGCGCGGATGACTGGATTGACTTCGCTGGCCCGAAGCACGAAGTCGCCGGTGATCGCCGCCTTGCCGCCGCCGGTCGGCTGGAAGTTGATCGCCGTGGCAACACCCATCGCGGGTGTGACCTCGTACCCGTCTTCCGTTATGCGATCGCGGCGCGGAACGCTCACCTGGTACACGACGCCATTGAGCTTGCCATGTACGCCGAGCGCCTTCGCGATTGCGGCGGTGTCGAGATCGACGCTTGCCGGCGGCGCGCCAGGCGCCGGCGCAGCGAGTGGGGTCTCGCTCTTTGCGAGACCGTCGTGGATCGTGCGCGCCAGCTTCGCGGGATCGCCCATGCCCATGATGTGCATGTACATGACACGCGGCGACTCGTTCAATACGTGATTGTGCAACGCGGTCTGTTCGATGCCGCCGGCCTGCAGGGCGCGCATGACCGGAGTCACCTCAGTCTCGAGGAGCACCAGATCGCCGGTTACGAGCGCGCGTGACTTGCCGATCATTCGGAACGCCGCCCACGACCCCAGCGCAAGCGCCGGTTTGAGCGTGACTCCATCCACGACGACCGAGAGATCGCTGCGCGGGAAGCCGTATTTCATCACGTTGCTCGGCTGCGCCGCTCCCTTCCGCCCGAGCGCATCGTCGACTGCCGCCCATGAATCTGATGCCTGAGCGCGCGCCGCTATTGGCGCGGCGGTGAGGAAGACGAACAGGGCGCTCGACGTCAGCGTGTGATAGTTGCGCATCGTCAGCTCTCGGGAAGATGTTTATCGTCGTCCGCAGGTCGTGCGGCCATCTCGCATCCTACCGAAGCCATGTGCGGAATGAAACGCCTCGGCGCCACCTTACTGGCGGCTAACACCCTCGCGGTGCCATGCTTGCTGGCGCAGGAGTCTGCGTCAGCGTGCATGGCCACGCCGACGTCGATGACTCCCGCGACCTGGGCGGCGCCGGTGCATACACCAGCTGCCGCTCCGAAGAGCGGACTTACGCTCGTCACCGAGGTGCCGCTCCCCGGGCCGCCCAACCGGTTCGATTACCAGAGCGTCGATACGGCGTCCGGCCGCATCTACATGAACCACATGAACGCCGGCCGCACGATCGTGTTCGACGCGAACCACGGCCGCGTGATCGGCGAGATCTCCGGCATGCGCCGCGCGACGGGCGTGCTCGCGGTACCGGCGCATCACCAGGTGTACATCTC
>DATFHG010000105.1:0-49715 GCA_035248725.1 Gemmatimonadaceae bacterium
CGCACGGTGTCCCTCGACGCAAGCCGCGTGGAACCGATGATCACCTACGGCACGAATCCCGGTATGGCGACGGGGGTGACCGGACGCGTTCCCGATCCGCACGCGATCGGCGACGCCACCGAACGCGCCCGGCTCGTGCGCGCGCTCGAGTACATGCGCCTCGCCCCCGGTCAGCCGCTCGCCGGCACGCCGGTCGACGTCGTGTTCGTGGGCAGCTGCACCAATTCGCGCATGTCCGATCTGCGTGCGATGGCGGCGGTGCTCCGCGGCCGGCGCGTCGCGTCGGGTGTGCGAATGCTCGTCGTGCCGGGCTCGCAACGGGTGAAGCGAGAGGCGGAACGCGAGGGCATAGCGGACATCGTACGCGCGGCAGGTGCGGAATGGCGCGAGGCCGGGTGCTCGATGTGCATCGCGATGAACGGCGATCAGCTGCGTCCGGGACAGCTCGCCGTCTCGACGAGCAACCGCAACTTCGAAGGCCGCCAGGGTAAAGGCGGACGCACGCTCCTCGCCAGCCCGATCACCGCCGCCGCGGCGGCGATAACGGGACGCGTCACCGACCCGCGAACACTATGAGAGAAGGATTTCGTGAGCTCACTGGGCGCTTCGTCGCGCTTCGCGCCGATGACGTCGACACCGACCAGATCATCCCGGCGCGTTTCCTCACGACGACGCAACGCACCGGACTTGGCGAGCACCTCTTTGCCGACTGGCGTCGGACATCCGACGGCGCCGCGCAGCCCGATTTCGCGCTCAATCGCCCCGAGGCTCGCCATGCGTGTGTCCTCGTCGCCGGTAGAAACTTCGGGTGCGGGTCGTCACGCGAGCACGCGGTGTGGGCGCTGACCGACGCCGGTTTCCGTGCAGTGGTCGCATCGAGCTTCGCGGACATCTTTCGCGCGAACGCCGTCGGCAATGGTCTTCTCCCTGTCCAGCTCCCGCCCGACGTGGTGCAGGTGCTGCACACCCTGGGCGCCGGACAGCTCTCCATCGATCTGCCGAACCAGCGCGTATCGTGCGGCGTGGAGATCGCCGCAAACTTCGAGATCGATGGGTTCGCGAAGCACTGCCTCCTGCATGGGCTCGACGAGCTGGAGTTCCTGCTCGGCCTCGACGCGCAGATCTCGACGTTCGAGCAGACGCGCGATGGGCGCGCGCTCGACCTGGTGACGACATGAGGGCGACGCTCGCCGTCCTGCCGGGAGACGGCATCGGACCCGAAGTGACGCGCGCGGCCGTGCACGTACTCGACGCGGTGGCGGCCGCGTACGGTCATGAGTTCTCATGCGAGTATGGGCTCGTCGGGGGCGGGGCGATCGATGCCGCAGGGACGCCCCTGCCGTCGTCGACGATCGGCCTGTGTCGTCGGGCCGACGCGACACTCCTCGGCGCCGTTGGCGGTCCCCAATGGGACGGCCGCCGCGACGGGGTTCGTCCGGAGTCCGGTCTCCTGGGCATTCGGCGGGCACTCGATCTGTTCGCCAACATCCGGCCGGTGGCTCCGCACCCGCGTCTCGCGAGGGCGTCGGCGCTGAAGGCCGAGCGGCTGCGTGGCGTCGATTTCGTCGTCGTGCGGGAGCTGACCGGCGGCATCTACTTCGGCCCCAAGTCACGCAAGCACAGCGAGCACGGCGTCGTCGCGCGCGACGTCTGCACGTATTCCGAAGCGGAGATCGAACGGGTGACGCGCGTGGGATGTCAGCTCGCGCGCGGCCGGCGCGGCAAGGTCACGTCGGTGGACAAGGCGAACGTGCTCGAGACGTCGCGTCTGTGGCGCGAAGTCGTGACGCGCGTGGTGCGCGACGAATTTCCCGACCTCCAGCTCGAGCACGTGCTCGTCGACGCGTGCGCGATGCACCTGATCCTGCGGCCCGCGGAATTCGACGTGCTCCTGACGGAAAACATGTTCGGCGACATTCTCACCGACGAAGCCGCCGTGCTCGCGGGATCGATTGGCGTCCTTCCGTCCGCGTCCGTCGGGGAGATGGCAGAGCGCCGGCGCGGGCTCTATGAGCCGATTCACGGTTCGGCGCCGGACATTGCCGGAAAAGGTGTGGCCAATCCCATTGGCGCGATCCTCAGCGCGAGTCTGCTGCTCCAATGGTCCCTCGGCCTGCGTGGCGAAGCGGCGGCGGTGCAACGTGCCGTGAGCGCCGTCATCGAGCGTGGCGCGCTCACGGCCGACCTCGCCGACGACGGCGCTCCCGTCGGGACGGAACTTGTCGCCGACGCCGTCGCCGACGAGGTCACGCGCAGCGCAGCCGTGACGGCGGTCGCATGAAGGCTTCGCGGGTCGCCTTTCCCGGTGTGAGCGGCGCGTTCGCCGAGGAGGGCGCCCGCGCTCTCTGGCCGCGCGCCGCGTACGTGTCGTTTCGCACCGTGGTCGACGTCACGCGAGCGGTGTCGCGAGGCGAGGCCGACGCCGGCATCCTGCCGGTGGAAAATTCCGTCGCGGGCGGCGTCACCGCGGCGTACGATGCGCTGCATGAGGCTGACGATCTTCACGCGGTCGGCGAAGTCATCCTCGCGGTGCGCCAATGCCTCCTTGCGGTTCCCGGCACACGCGTCGAAGACGTGCGCGTCGTGTCCAGCCATCCGGTCGCCCTGGCACAATGCTCGAGATTCCTCTCGCGGCTGAACGATGTGGAGGAACACGTCGCCTCGGACACCGCGAGTGCGGCACGCGCGGTCGCCGAGCAGGGCACCCGGACGCATGCGGCGATCGGCAGCCGGTTCGCCGCCGAACGCTACGGCCTGGAGGTGATCGCCGAGCGGGTGGAGAATCGTGCCGACAACCAGACGCGCTTTCTCGGCGTGGCGCGTCATGCGGCAGTGGTGGAACCAGGAGTGCCCTCGCGAACGAGTGTGGTCTTCGAGACGGCGAACGTGCCGGGTGCTTTGCTTCGCGTGCTCGAGCCGATCGCGGCCGGCGGATTGAATCTCAGCAAGCTCGAGTCGCGGCCGACCGGCGAGCCGTGGTCGTATCGGTTCTTCGCGGACATCGATCATGAGGCGCACGAGGCGATCCTCGCCGGCGTACTCGACGCGATTCGCGCGGCTGCTCGGAGCTGCCGCGTGCTGGGCACGTACGCGCGGCACTCGGCCGCGTCACGCGTCGTTCGACCGGTGGGAGCGGCGTCCGCCCCCGCTTGACACGTTCGGCATTCGACGATAGCGTACGGTCACAATCGTAGTTTCGTGGTGATTTGCCGCCTATTGCCGCCACGTTAAACAAGGTGCTAAAACGCGACGCGCTCGGCGGCCTTTCCCGTCCGGGCGCATTCGTTTTTATGAAGATCCGGCGTCGTGGCCGGTTCGATGCACCCGGCGATCTCGGCGGCACTTCTCGAGGGAGGAGACGTCGCTGATCCATGACCGCAGTCGTGCACGCTGATCGCCGGTCGGGTGCGCCCGGAGCGTTGCCCCGATACGAGATCGTCGGCCCCACGGATGCGCCGGTGATCATCGTTCTCGGCGGCATCTCCGCGGATGCCCACATCTGCGCGCACGAGGACGACGCCCGGTCCGGCTGGTGGGAGTCCAGCGCAGGCCGCGGGAAGGCGCTCGACACCGACGCCTTCCGGCTGGTCGGTGTCGAATTCCTCGACGGGGGCGAGGGCGCGGACGGACGCCCCCAGCGCATCGTCACGACGCACGAGCAGGCGCAGGCCATTCACGATCTGGTCGACCACATTGGCGTCGCCCGCGTGCACGCGATGGTCGGTGCGTCGTACGGTGGGATGGTAGCGCTCGCGTTCGCCGAGCGGTATGCCGCCCGTCTCGAGCGGCTCGTGGTCATCGGAGCCGCGCACCGGACGCATCCGCTCACGACGGCGTGGCGCGTGACCCAGCGACGCATCGTGGAGCTTGGCCTGGCCACGGGCCGGGCGCGCGACGCGCTGATCATCGCGCGCGGCCTCGCCATGACCACGTTCCGCACGGGACAGGAATTCGCCCGCCGCTTCGACGTCGCGCCGTCCGCGCGGACGCAGAACGACGCGACGTTCCCCGTGGAGAGCTATCTGCGAAACAATGGTGAACGCTTCGCCGATCGGTTCACGCCCGCACGGTTTCTGGCGTTGTCGCTGTCCGGCGATCTGCACGCTGTGGATCCCCAGCGCATCGCGACAACCACGACGGTCGTCGCGGAAGAAGGGGATCTCATCGTTCCCGCGGAGGACACCGCGGAGCTCGCGGGTCTGCTCGCCGGCCCGAGCCGGCTCGTGCAACTCCGCAGCGATCACGGCCACGATGCCTTCCTCACCGATCCCCAGCATCTCGATCCGATTCTTCGTGCCGCTCTTTCAACCGCCGCGTCCCCATGAGTGACCAGATCCCGTTGAGCTCCGCCACGCGCGCCGTGCGCGCAGGCATCGCGTGCGACGCCGAGCATGGCGCCGTCGTGCCACCGATTCACCTGTCGGCGAACTTCGCGTTCGAGGCATTCAACAAGCCGCGTCGCTTCGACTACACGCGGAGCGGCAATCCCACGCGGTCACAGCTCGCCGACGCGCTCGCGCAGCTGGAAGGCGGCGCGTGCGGCATCGTCACGAACACGGGCATGTCGGCGGTGACCCTCGTGACGCAGCTCGTGGATCCGGGGCAGACGATCGTCGCGGCCCACGACTGTTACGGAGGCACGCAGCGGCTGCTGCGCTCCTGCGCAAAGCGCGGGCTGTTCAATGTCGTGTTCACGGATCTCACGGTCGCGGACGCGCCGGCGGCCATCGCCGTGCATGGCCCGCGACTCGTGTGGATCGAGACGCCGAGCAATCCGCTCCTGCGTATCACGGACGTGCGCCGCGTCGCGGCGGCCGCGCATGCCGCCGGCGCCCTCGTCGTCGTGGACAACACGTTTCTCTCGCCCGCGCTCCAGCAGCCGATCGCCCTCGGCGCCGATGTCGTGGTGCATTCCACGACGAAGTACATCAACGGACACAGCGACGTGGTGGGCGGCGCCGTCATCACGGCGGACCCGGCGCTCGGCGAGCAGCTCGGCTGGTGGGCGAACTGCCTCGGCGTGACTGGCGCGCCGTTCGACAGCTATCTCACGCTGCGCGGTATTCGCACGCTGCATGCGCGTGTGCGCGAGCATCTCGCGAACGCCGATGCCGTCGTCGCCGCCGTGCGCACGCATCCCGCCGTGCAGCGGGTGTACTACCCGGGGCTGTCCACACACCCGGGCCACGTGATCGCGCGCGCGCAGCAGCGTGGATTCGGTGCGATGGTCAGTCTCGAGCTGATCGGCGGTACCTCGGCGGTCGAGACATTCGTCTCGGAGTTACGCTGCTTCACGCTCGCGGAGTCGCTCGGCGGCGTGGAGAGTCTCGTGGCGCATCCGGCCACGATGACCCACGCGTCCATGGACGCGGACGCACGCGCGGCCGCCGGTATCAGCGATTCGCTCGTCCGGCTGTCGGTCGGGATCGAGAGCGCCGACGATCTGGTCGCCGATGTGACCGGAGCGCTCGACGCCGTCGCACGTGCGGCTGGCCTCAGTCGCAGTCGCGCGACGGTGAGTGTGGACGTCCACGACACGACGCCCGCCGATGTCGTGGTGCTCGGCCCGGGCGCGATCGGTCGCGAGCTGATCGCGCAGATCCTCGATTCCGCGGAGCGGCCTCCGGTGCGCATCTGTGCGCTGATCGACCGCTCGGGGTACGTCTTCGCGGAGCAGGGTCTCCCGACGGCGCGGTTGCGCGAGCTGCACAAGCTGAAAGCGTCCGGGCAGCCGCTCAGCGAAGCGATCGACGGGCGCACCGCGACAGCGCTCGCCGCGCTCGACGAGATTGCTTCCGCGCCGCTCAGCCGGCCGATTCTCGTCGATACGACGGCTGCGGAGACGTCAGTCATTCTCGAGGATGCGCTCACGCGTGGGTTCGATCTCGTGCTCGCCAACAAGGTGCCCCTGGCGGCGACACAGGACAGCGTCGATCGGCTGACGGAGGCCGCGCGCGCGTCACAGCGCCGCGTCCTTCACGAGGCGACGGTCGGGGCAGGGCTGCCGGTGCTCGATACGCTGCGCAAGCTCGTCGAGGCGGGTGACGACGTGCTGTCGATCGAGGGATGTCCGTCGGGAACCCTGGGCTTCCTGTTCGGCGCGCTCGTGCGCGGAGAGGCCTTCTCCGCGGCGCTCAAGCGCGCGGTGGCGCTTGGATATGCGGAGCCGGATCCGCGCGTGGATCTCTCGGGGCTGGACGTGGCGCGGAAGGCCGTTATCCTCGCGCGCGCGATCGGCTATCGCGGTGAGCTCGACGTTGCGGGCGTGGAGTCGCTCGTGCCCCCGCACCTCGCCAACGTGCCACTCGCCGAGTTTCTCGCGCGCGTCGACGAAGTGGACGAATCCTGGTCGCGCCGCGTGAATGAAGCGCGACGCAAGGGTCGCGTGCTGCGCTACCGCGCGCGTGTGACGCCGCGTGAAATCAGCGTGGGCCTGGTCGCTGTGCGGCTCACCGAACCCCTCGCCACGCTGACGGGAACGGACAACCAGTTCACGTTCACCACGCGACGCTATCGCGAGCAGCCGCTCGTGATCACCGGCCCTGGCGCTGGCCCGGCGGTGACTGCCGCCGGCGTCTTCAACGACCTGCTACAGCTCGAGCGGTCGAGTCGGGAGCGGACCGCCCGTGCGCGGCCGCCCGCGTCCGCAGGTATTCGTCAACGCATCGCGCCGCATCCCGGCCTTCTCTGATCGCCCAGACGATGAGCGAAGCACCCCGACGCACGTCGCCGGCCGCGAAGACGCCGGCGACGCTCGTCTGGTGATCGTGGCCGGTGCGCACTGTGCCACCGGTGGTGAGCTCGACGCCGAGCTCGTTCAACACGCCGGCACGCCGCGGACCCGTGAATCCCATCGCGAGCAGCACGAGGTCGGCGCGGATCGCGATCTCCGGCTCCGCCATGCGCTCGTATACCACTCGGCCGTCGCGGACGACGGGTGAGACGCGCGCCGCTCGCAATTCCTCGACCCGGCCGTTGCGGCCAAGAAATGCCGTCGTCGAAACGCTCCATTCGCGGCTCAATCCCTCCTCATGGGCGTGCGACGTGCGCAGCTGCATTGGCCACATGGGCCAGGGCGTGGACGCATCGCGCTCGACGGCAGGCTCCGGCAGCAGCTCGAACTGCGTGACGCTGCGCGCGCCCTGGCGGATGCACGTGCCCCCACAGTCCGATCCCGTGTCCCCACCGCCGACGATGACGACATGCTTGTCGCGTGCGTCGATCGTGACATCGGTGTCGATGGCGTCGCCCGCGTCGCGTCGATTCTGCTGGGACAGGTACGTCATCGCGAGCTCGATGCCGGCGAGGTCGCGCCCGGGAACGGTGAGATCCCGGGCCGTGTCTGCGCCCGTGGCGAGCAGCACCGCGTCGAAGTCGCTCAGCAGCTCATCGGCACCGGCGAGCACGTTCGTCCGGAAGACGACGCCTTCCGCTGCGATCTGCTCGAGGCGTCGATCGAGCACGGTCTTCTCGAGCTTGAAGGACGGAATGCCGTAGCGCAGCAGTCCGCCGATCCGATCTGCCTTCTCGAACACCGTGACGGCGTGGCCGGCGCGCCGCAACTGCTGCGCGGCGGCGAGTCCGGCCGGGCCGGATCCAACGACGGCCACGCGCGAGCCAGTGTCCTGACGTGGCCGACGCGGGGTGATCCATCCTTCCTGAAAGCCGCGATCCACGATGGCTTGCTCGATCGCGCGGATGGCAACGGGTTCACCGATGAGACCCAGCACACACGCGGACTCGCAGGGCGCCGGGCACAGCCGGCCGGTGAATTCCGGAAAGTTGTTCGTCGCGTGGAGCGACGCGAGCGCCTCGCGCCACGCGCCGCGCTGCACCAGCGCGTTCCACTCCGGGATGACGTTCTGAACCGGACAGCCGCGATCGCCATGGCAGAACGGGACGCCGCAGTCCATGCAGCGTGATCCCTGTTCGCTGAGCGCTGGCTCGGTCATCGGTTCGTAGAACTCGCGCCAGTGTTGCACGCGGGTGTCCACGGGCTCGCGGCGCGGCGTGGCACGGCGGATCGTCACGAATGCCCGAGGATCACGCATGCGACGTGGCCGCTCCGGATGACTGTTCGCGCGTCCGTTCGAGCGCGCGGAGATATTCCGTCGGCATTACGCGGACGAAATCGCGTACCGCGTCGTCCCAATGCGACAGGATGTGTCGCGCGCGCGCGCTGCCGGTGAGCTTCGCGTGTCGCTCCACCAGTCGCCGCAATGTCGCGACGTCGGGCGTGTCGGCGACCGGGGCCAGCTGCACGAGCGACGCGTTGCACCGCGACCCGAAGTCTCGCGACGCGTCGAGCACGAACGCGACGCCGCCGCTCATGCCCGCGCCGAAATTCCGCCCCGTACGTCCGAGCACGACCACGACGCCACCCGTCATGTACTCGCAGCCGTGATCTCCCACGCCTTCCACGACCGCCGTCGCACCGCTGTTGCGTACGGCGAAGCGCTCGCCCGCGACGCCGCCGAAGAACGCCTCGCCGCCCGTGGCGCCGTACAAGGCCGTGTTGCCGACGATCACCGTCTCGTGTGGCATCCATTTCACGCCTTTCGGCGGGCGCACCACGAGGCGTCCGCCCGAGAGTCCCTTGCCGGCATAGTCATTGGCGTCGCCGATGAGCTCGAGGGTGAGTCCCGTCGTCGCAAACGCGCCGAAGCTCTGACCCGCGGAGCCTTCGAATCGGAAGGCGATGCTGTCGTCGGGCAGCCCTCGGTTTCCGTATCGCCGCGCGATCTCGCCGGCGAGCGTCGCGCCGGTCGTACGATCCACATTCCGGATCGGCAGCGTCACGGCGACCCGATCACCGTGCTCGATCGCGGGTTTTGCCAGCTCGAGCAGGTGGGCGTTGAGGAGCGCCACGGACCGCGCGCCCTGCGTCGCACCCACCGCAGCATCGTGCGCCGGCGCAGCGAACAGCGGCCGCAGGTCCAGCGAGCTGGCACGCCCGGATTCCGTACGCTGACGCAGGAGATCCGTACGTCCCACGAGCTCCGTCATGGTGCGGATACCCAGTCCAGCCATGATCGCGCGCACTTCCTCGGCGACGAAGAAGAAGTAATTGATGAGATGCTCGGGTTTGCCCGTGAACTTGGCGCGCAGCACCGGGTCCTGCGTCGCCACGCCCACCGGACAGGTGTTGAGGTGGCATTTTCGCATCATGACGCATCCGGCGACGATCAGCGGGGCGGTGGCGAATCCGAACTCGTCGGCGCCGAGCAGCGCGCCGATCACGACGTCGCGTCCGGTCTTGAACTGTCCATCCACCTGGACGCGCACCTTGCCGCGCAGCCCATTGAGCAGCAGTGCCTGGTGCGCTTCCGCCAGACCGAGCTCCCAGGGCACGCCGGCGTGCTTGATCGACGACAGCGGTGACGCGCCCGTTCCGCCCGAATCGCCGGAGATCGTGATGAGATCCGCCTGCGCCTTGGCCACACCGACGGCGACGGTGCCCACGCCGGCCTCGGCGACCAGCTTGACGGATACCGTTGCCGCGGGATTCACGTTGCGCAAATCGTGGATGAGCTGCGCCAGATCTTCGATCGAGTAGATGTCGTGGTGCGGCGGCGGCGAGATGAGCGTGACGCCGGGCGTGGAGTGTCGCGTTCGGGCGATCATCTCATCCACCTTGTGGCCGGGGAGCTGCCCCCCTTCGCCCGGCTTGGCGCCCTGCGCAATCTTGATCTGCAGTTCCTGCGCGTTGACGAGATATTCGGCGGTGACGCCAAAACGACCCGACGCGACCTGCTTGATCGCGCTGTTGCGCTCCGTGCCGAACCGGGCGCCGTCCTCGCCTCCCTCGCCGGTGTTGCTGCGCGCGCCGATCCGATTCATCGCGACGGCGAGCGTCTCGTGCGCCTCCGCGCTGAGCGATCCGAAGGACATCGCCCCGGTGACGAACCGGCGCACGATCCCGGCGGCTGGTTCCACGGCGTCGATCGGGATCGGCTCCCGCTCCACCAGCTCGAGCAATCCACGCAGCGTCCCGCCGGCGATCGCTGCGTCGTCCGCCTGGCGCGAGAACTCGGCGAAAGTGCGCGGGTCCGCCGCGCGGGTCGCATGCTGCAGCGCGGCGATGGTGGCGGGATTCCAGGCGTGCGTCTCGCCGTCGGCGCGAAAGTGATACTCGCCACCGGACGGCAATCGTTCGGACGGACGCGAACCGAACCCGCGCGCATGACGGCGCGTCGCGTCTTCGGCGATCGCGCGGAGTGTCACGCCACCGATGCGCGAAACGGTGCCCGAGAAATGGCGGTCGACCAGCTCGCACGCGAGACCCACGGCCTCGAACACCTGCGCGCCGCAGTAACTCCGGATGGTGGAGATGCCCATCTTCGACAGGATCTTGAGCAGACCCTTGTTGAGCGCCTTGACGTACAGATCCGCCGGTGACGACACGTGAGCGTCGCCCGAAGCACGCGGTGTCGATGTCGCCAGCGACCGGACGGACTCGAGCGCCAGCGACGGATACACCGCGCTCGCACCGAAGCCGATGAGCAGCGCGACGTGCGATACTTCGCGCGCCTCGGCGGAACGTACGATGATGCTCGCGTCCGCACGCAGGCGTTCGCGCACGAGATGATGGTGCACGGCGGATGTCGCGAGCAGGGACGGGATCGGTGCCCAGTCAGGCGTCGACGCCGAGTCGTCGATGACCAGCAGCTGCGCCCCGGATCGCACCGCAGCTGCCGCCGTGGCGCAGAGGGCAGCGAGCGACGCTTCGAGCGCATCCACTCCGCCCGCGGCGCGAAACACAGCCGACAACGGCGTCACCGGCATCAGGCGCTGGCGCAGCAGGCCGGCGTACGACGCCGCGGTGAGGATCGGCGTGTCGAGGTGAATCACGCGTGCGTGTGACGGTGCCCCGTCGAGCAGGTTGCCGCGCGGCCCCAGCGACACCGCGAGCGACATGACCATCTGCTCGCGAATGGGATCGATGGCTGGATTCGTGACCTGCGCGAACAGCTGACGGAAATACGCGAAGAGGAGCCGCGGTTGTGCGGACAGCGGCGCGATGGGCGTGTCGTTGCCCATGGAGCCGATCGGCTCCTCGCCCGTCGTCGCCATGGGCAGCAGGATGGTCTCCATCTCCTCGCGCGTGTAGCCGTACGCGAGCTGTCGCGTCGTCAGGGGGATGTCTTCGTCCACGTCGTCAGCCGCGGGCGACGGCCGCACGACGATGCGCTCGTCGGCGATCCAGCGTGCGTACGGATGCAGCGACGCCAGCTCGTCCTTGATCTCTTCGCCATCGACGAGTCGCCCCTGCGTCGTGTTCACGAGCAGCACGTTGCCGGGGCGCAGGCGTCCCTTGGCGCGCACGTTCTCGGGGGCGACGGGGAGCGCCCCGGCCTCCGACGCGAGCACCACGAAGTCGTCGTCGGTGACGACGTACCGTCCGGGTCGCAGGCCGTTCCGGTCGAGCATCGCGCCAACGTGGCGTCCGTCCGTGAACGCGACGGCCGCCGGCCCGTCCCACGGTTCCATGAGTGCGCTGTGAAACTCGAAGAATGCCCGGCGATCCGCGGACATCGTGTCGTCTGCTTCCCAGGCCTGTGGAATGAGCATGAGCATTGCGTGCGCGAGCGACCGGCCGCCGTGCACGAGCAGCTCGAGCGCGTTGTCCAGGGACGCCGAGTCGCTCTGGCCAGGAGCGATGAGCGGGAAGAGCTCCTGCACGTTCGGCAACCGCGCGGAATCCATGCGCGGCTCGCGCACGGACATCCATCTGAGGTTCCCCGCGAGCGTGTTGATCTCGCCGTTGTGACAGAGAAAACGATACGGATGCGCGCGCGACCAGGACGGAAAGGTGTTGGTCGAGAAGCGCGAGTGGACCAGCGCCAGCGCGCTGCTGACCGCGGGGTCACGCAGGTCGGGGAAGAACGCGCCGAGCAGCGACGAGCGCACGAGCCCCTTGTAGACGATGGTGCGGGACGACAGACTCGCGATGTAGGCATCCGCGAACTGCTCGCTTGCGGCGAGGGTCTTCTCGATCTTCCGTCGCACGACGAAGAGCTGACGTTCGAACGTCGACGCGTCGCTCTGGTCGGTGTCCAGCCCCGCGGGCGCGACGAACAGCTGGGCGATGGCTGGACGAGTGCGTCGCGCCGTTCGGCCGATCTGACCCCGGTCCACGGGCACATCGCGCCAGCCGAGCACGCGACAGCCGTTCACGCGCACTACGCTCTCGATCTGGGCTTCAGCGGCGCGCCGTGCGCGAGGCGTGCGCGGGAGAAAACACATGCCGACGCCGTACTGGCCCGCGTCGGGCAGGCCGACGCCGATCGCCGCACAGGCGCCGCGCAGGAATGCGTGCGGCAGCTGGAAGAGAATGCCCGAGCCGTCGCTCGTCGCGGCATCGCCCCCGATAGCGCTGCGGTGCTCGAGATTCGCGAGCAGGGTCAGCGCGTCCTGGATCACGCGCGAGGATCGTTCGCCGCGCAGATGGGCGACGAAGCCCGTGCCACACATTGACCGTAACCTGCGGCGCACCGGCGACTCGGCCAAGCATCCACGAGGCGATCTTTTGTCGCCGCGCGATACAAAATCGGAAAGCGGGCTAGCCGACTCGAGGTGCGGCGTAGTTCGGCGCCGCGACAAGCGCGATGGCGCCGAGCACGCGGTATTCGCCGGGTTGACGGTCGGGGATGATCGGGGTTTCCCGCGCCGCCGCCGTGAGCGTTCCTTCCACGAGCGCGTCGCGCATCGGTTTCTCGATGAGCTCCCATGCCGCGGTGATCTCGCCACCGAGGTAGATGCGCTTCGGGTTGATGGCGCTGACGACGGCGGCAAGCCCGCGACCGATCTCACGTCCCGTCGCCTCGATGGCCGCTTCGGCGGCGTGCTCGCCGCGCTTCGCGCGTCGCACGATCTCTTCGACGGGAAGCAGCGGGCTATGTCGGCCACCGTTGCGCTTGCCGGTCTGTGAGCCGCCGACGTTCTCGACGTAGCGGCGGCTCGTCGCGGCATTGCACGCGAACGCCTCCCAGCAACCGCGCTTTCCGCATGCGCATTGCGGCCCGAAGGGATCGAGCGAAACGTGGCCGAACTCGCCCGCGGTATGCGCCTCACCGCGCAGCACCTCGCCGTGCACCACGATGCCGACGCCCACGCCGTCCGACACGCTGACGTACGCGAAGTTGTTCACCGCGCGGGATTCGCCGCTCACCGTCCAGAGCCGCGCCAGCGCGCACGCGATCGGTGCGCTCTCCACGAACACGGGCATGTCCACCTGCCGCGCCAGCGAGTCGCGGAGGTCCACGTCGCGCCAGCCGAGCCGCGGCGCGTACAGCACGCGCCCGCCGCGCCGGTCCACCATGCCAGGCACCACGACGCCGATGCCCTGACATGCCTTGCCCAGATCGTGCGCGCCGGCGAGCAGCGCGACGACGCGGGTTCCCAGCTCCGCGACGAGATCGGCAGGTTGCGAGGGCGTCGCGAATACGTCGCGCGCGAGGATGCTTCCGCCGAAGTCCGCGAGGACTACCGTCGTCTGTGCAGGACGTACGTCCACCGCCGTCGCGAGGCGGGTGCTCGTCTGGATCCTGAGCAGCGTCGGCCGGCGTCCGCGTGCGGCGACTGCGCGCCCCGTCTCGATGATCTCACCGGCGTCCAGCAGGTCGCGCACGATCTCGGTGAGCGCTGCACGTCGGACATTCATGCGACGCGCCAGCTCCGCGCGTGAGATCGGCTGATGCTCCCGAATGAGATTCAGGACGATCTGCCGATTGACCTCGCGTGGCGTGGCCCGCGTAGCCACGCGGAAACTGCGTGTGTTGATCTTCCGCACGGTGGTTGGCCATGATGTGGGCCAATCCGCGCAGAATCAAGCGCGCGGGAAGGTGCGGACGGGCGATTTCGCCGGATCAACGTACTTACCTACATATATGGTATATGCCGCCCGCTAGCTGGACGGTGGACGTCGGCGATGCGACGACGTCCGCGATCTACGAGGAGGCCACCGCCCCGCGACGCGGGTTGTACATCTGCGCCCATGGCGCCGGCGGCCAGATGCACGATCGCGGCATGAACGCGGTCGCGAGCACGATGCGCGGCGTTGGACTGGACGTCGTACGCTTCAACTTCCTTTATAAGGAAAAGAAGTCCGGGCGTCCCGATCCCATGCCGCGGCTGGAGCAGTGTTTTGCGGCGGTCGTCGACCATGCTCGCGCACAGCTCCGATCCCGTGCGTCGCCGCTGCTAATCGGCGGACGATCCATGGGCGGCCGCGCGGCGTCTATGATGGCCGCGGACGGTTTCGCGTGTGACGGCGTGCTCCTCCTGGCCTATCCGCTGCATCCGGCCGGGCAGCCGTCGAAATTGCGCGATGCCCATCTGCCGGCGATCCGGGTGCCCGTGCTGTGTCTCAACGGGACCCGCGATCCACTGTGCGATCGCACGCTGATGGAGAACGTGTTGCCCCGGCTGCGAAGCAACTTCACGATGCACTGGCTGGACGGCGCGGATCACAGCTTCCATGTCCTCAAGTCGTCCGGACGTACCGATGCCGAGGTGATGGACGAAGTACGCACCGCCGCGGACGGGTGGCTCGCGAATCTCTGATGTTTTGCGGACCTTTCCAATCATGACTTCGTCCGATCGTCGTCTCGCCACGCTCACGGGAGACCATGACCTCGCGGTTCGCGAGTTCGTGACGCGCGCCGCGAGCATTCCGCCGTCGCGGTGGCAGACGCCTCGGGCACCGGGCAAATGGACGCCGGCGCAGGAAACCAGGCACGTGACGCTCGTCTATGAGGAGTTTCTCCGCCAGCTTGCGGACGGTCCACCGATCAGGCTCCGCGGCACGCCCCTCAAGCGACTCCTCTGGCGCGCCATCGGCCTCACGTCGATTCTCTGGTTCCGGAAGATCCCCGCGGCCGTCAACGCTCCGCGCGAGATCCGCCCCGAGACCGAGGAGCGATCCGCCGACGCCGTCCTCGCCGAGCTCGAGGATCGGGTGCGTCGCTTCAACCTCACGTTCGACGGCGCCTGGCGCACCATGCCGCGAAGAACCCTGCAGCATCCATTGTTCGGCCGCGTGTCGCTCGATCAGAGCATCCGCTTTCTCACCGTGCACACGCGGCACCACGCGGCTTTCCTTCCACCAGCACCTCTCCAATCGAACCGATGACAATCGATCGCCGGGAATTCGTACGCCGCGGCGCGCTCGCCGGCGCGCTCGCCATCAACCCGATGGGACATGGTCTGCTGCGCGAGGACGCAGCGGATCAGCCAACTGCAGGCGGTGACACGTTGGCCAACGCCGCCGCGCCCTTCGAGCTCGAGGAAGCGACCGTGGCGCAGCTGAGCGAAGGACTCGCGTCCGGCCGCTACACCGCGCGTTCGCTCGCGGAGGCCTACCTCGCGCGCATCGATGCCATGGATCGCAACGGCCCGAAGGTGAACGCGGTGATCGAAACCAACCCCGACGCGCTCGACATCGCCGACGCGATGGATCGCGAGCGCCGCGAAAAGGGTGCGCGCGGGCCGCTGCACGGCATACCCGTCCTGATCAAGGACAACATCGACACGGGCGACAAGATGAAGACCAGCGCGGGCTCGCTCGCGCTCGCGGATACCCCCGCGCCCCGCGATTCCTTCGTCGCGCGTCGCCTGCGCGAGGCCGGCGCCGTGATCATCGGGAAAACGAATCTCAGCGAGTGGGCCAATTTCCGCTCGACGCGCTCCGTGAGCGGTTGGAGTGGGCGCGGCCGGCAGACGCACAATCCCTACGTGCTCGATCGCAATCCGTGCGGGTCCAGCTCCGGCACGGGTGCCGCCGTGTCCGCAAATTTCGCCGCGGTCGGTGTCGGTACCGAGACAGACGGCTCCGTCGTGTGCCCATCAGCGGCCAACGGCCTCGTCGGGATCAAGCCGACGGTTGGCCTCGTGAGCCGAGCCGGCATCGTACCCATCTCGCACACGCAGGACACGGCCGGTGCGATGTGTCGCTCCGTCGCGGACGCGGCGACGCTGCTCGGTGCCCTCGCGGGCGTCGATCCGGATGACGCGGCCACCGCCGCCGCGCGCGGCCACCTGCGCGGCGACTATCGCGGATTCCTCACGACCGACGGATTGAAGGGCGCGCGGATTGGGGTGTCACGCAACTACTTCGGCTTCAGCGACCGCGTCGATGCGATCATGAACGACGCCATCGCGGCGATGAAGGATGCAGGCGCCGTGATCGTCGATCCGGCAAACTTCGTGACCAAGGGCAAGTTCGACGACGCCGAGTTCGATGTGCTGCTGTACGAGTTCAAGGCGGACCTCAACGCGTATCTCGCGAAGTCGTCGTCGAAGTATCGCACCCTCGCGGACCTGATCGCGTTCAACAACGCGCACCGCGACGACGAGATGCCGTATTTCGGCCAGGAGATCTTCGAGCAGGCCCAGAAGAAGGGGCCGCTCACGGATCGGGCGTATCGCCTCGCTCTGGCGAAGTGTCGTCGCATGTCTCGTGCGGAAGGCATCGATGCGCTCGTGGCGAAGTACCGGCTCGACGCCTTCGTGACGCCAACGGGTGGCCCCGCGTGGACCACCGATCTCCTGAACGGCGATCATTTCACGGGCGGCAGCTCGACGCCCGCCGCGGTCGCGGGCTATCCGTCGATCACGGTGCCCGCGGGGTACATCCACGGGCTGCCCGTGGGGATCTCGTTCACGGGCACGGCGTGGAGCGAGCCGACGCTCATCCGCCTGGCGTACGCGTACGAGCAGGCCACGAAGGTGCGCCGCGCGCCGCAGTTCCTGCCGACGGCCGATCTGAGCTGACGCCGGCCGCCTTGCGCGGCGGCGCGTGTATTGACTACGTTTACATCGTTAAGAAACAGCTAAACGTGGGCTAACGTGGCGCGTCGTCCGGAAAATCCGCAACAGTTTGTCGAGCAATTCGGCCTCCTCCTGGAGGCGGATGGTGTCCCGCGCGTCGCCGCGCACCTGCTGGGTGTGCTGTTGATCTCCGCCGAGGCGCGTTCGCTCGAGGATCTCGCGGCGCAGCTCGGCGTGAGCAAGGCGAGCGTCAGCGTGAATGCGCGACTGCTCGAGGAGAAGGGCGTCATCGAGCGTGAGGGACGTCAGGCCGACCGCCGTGACTATTATCGCGTGGCGGACGACATGCTCGAACGCACGCTGGAGCAGCGCATCAATCGATGGCGCCGCTTTCAGGAGACGTTCGCTGGCGCCTGCGTCGCATGCGGGAACCGCGACGACGTCGTGCGGCAGCGTCTCGACGGCATGGCGCACGTCTACGGTCACATGCTGGACGCCACGGTGCGCGTCCTGAGCGACTGGCGCACGAAGGGCGCCAAACGCGCAATACCATCACCTGTACGTTCGCGATGAATTCCAGGCAATTTCTCTTTTCGTTGGCGATGTTGCCGCTGTGGGTGTCCGGCGCGCATGCGCAGCGGGATACCACACGAGCGCTGTCGCTTGGTGACGCGGCTCGCATTGCGGGTCAGCAGAGCGGCGTGGCGCTCGGCGCACAATACCGCGCCGAGCAGGCGCGCGGCCGTGCCCTCGAGGCGCGCTCGGCGCTGCTGCCGCAGGTGAGCGGCAGCTATTCCGACGGCCAGCGCACGTACAACACGGCGAGCTTCGGCTTGCCCTTTCCCGGCTTCGATCCCAACGGACAGATCATCGGTCCGGTTCGGACCGTGGACTTTCGGGGCCGCGTGATCGCCAACCTGTTCGATCCGTCGGCGCTCGCGCGGTATCGCGCGGCCTCCGCGGCGGCGTCGGGCGCCGGTGCCGAAGCGGCGGCGGTGACGAACCAGGCAGCGGCGATCGCGACCGCGGCCTACGTTCGCACGCTGCGGGCCGAGGCGCAGGTCAACGCGCGCGCGCAGGACTCGCTGCTCGCCGCCGATCTCCTGGCGATCGCCAACCGTCAGCTGCAGGCGGGCGTGGGTGTCGCGCTGGACGTCACGCGGGCGCGCGCACAGCTGGCCGGCACGCGCGCGTCGCTGATCGTGGCGCGGAACGAGCGCGATCGTGCGCGGCTGGATCTGCTGCGCGCGCTCGGCATGCAGCCCACCGACTCCGTCGTCCTGGCCGACTCGCTCGGCGTCACGGCCAATATCGCGGTGCCGGCAGAGGCCGAAGCGATCACCGTGGCGCTCAACGGTCGCGCCGATCTGCGCGCCGCGATGGCGGCGACCGAGACGGCGCGGCGCGCGGTGTCGGCCGCGCGGGCGGAGCGTCTGCCGACGCTCGGCGTGTTCGGCGACGATGGCGCAACGAGCAACACGTACACCCATCTGCTGAACACGTACACCTACGGCTTCCAGCTGTCGGTGCCGCTGTTCTCCGGCTTTCGCACCAGCGCGCACGTGCAGGAACAATCGGCGGCGCTCAAGGAAGCGGAGGCGCGCCAGCATGATCTCCAGTTGCAGATCGTGACCGATGTTCGGGGCGCGCTCCTGGATTTCAATGCGGGTGAAGAGGCGCTGGCCGCCGCGCGCGAACGGCTGGCGCTGGGAGAGCAGGAGCTCGCACAGTCGCGCGAGCGCTTCCGCGCCGGTGTCGCCGGCAATGCCGATGTCATCACCGCGCAACTCGGATTGGATACGGCACGGAGTCAGTACATCGACGCCCTTGCCTCACTGGAAATGGCCCGCGTCGCTCTGGCGCGCGCCGAAGGACGACTGCTGGAGCTTCCATGAACCGCCGCACGATCACACTCACGATTCTTGGCATTGTCGGCGCGGTTCTCCTCATCTGGGGAATCCGCGCCTGGGCGTTCTCACGCAATCACGAAAGCACCGACAACGCGCAGGTGGACGGGCGCATCGTGCCCATCCTCGCGAAGGTCGGCGGCTACGTGCAGCAGGTCATGGTGAACGAGAACGATCCCGTACATCCGGGTCAGGTGCTCGTGCAGATCGACTCCGCCGAATATCGGCAGCGCCTCGCCCAGGCCGACGCCGATCTCCAGGGCGCGCTCGCGTCCGCGGGTTCGGACGGGGCGCCCGGGCAGGCCCAGGCGCAGGTGGCCAACGCCAGCGGCCAGCAGTCCGCGCTCGAGGCGCAGATCGTCGCCGCGCGGGCCACGGCGCAGCGCGCGTCGGCTGATCTCGCGCGCGCCGAAGAACTCGCCAAGCAGCAGATCATCTCGCGTGCGCAGCTCGACGCGGCACGGAACGCTGCGGAGGCGGCTCAGGCGAATGTGACGGCGCTCGAGCGACAGGCCGCGGCCGCCGGCGCGTCGGTGTCCGGAGCGCAGGGTGGCGTGCGTCTCGCCGCGGCGCGCGCGCAGGCAGCTCGTGCGGCGCGCAATCTCGCCGCGCTGCAGCTGCAGTACACGAAGGTCATCGCGCCCGAGGGTGGCGTCGTCTCCCGCAAGCAGGTCGAGGTCGGTCAGCTCGTGCAGGCCGGACAGCCCCTCATGTGGGTGGTGGCGGACACGGGCGAGTGGGTGACCGCGAACTTCAAGGAAACGCAGCTGTCGTCCATGCATCCCGGACAGCCCGTGGACGTCGACGTCGACGCCTATGAGGGCTGTCACGTCGAGGGCAAGGTGCTGAGCATCAGCTCCGCGACGGGCGCGAAATTCGCGCTGCTGCCGCCGGACAATGCCACCGGCAACTTCACCAAGGTCGTGCAGCGCATTCCGGTGCGCATCCAGGTCACCAAGGGCTGCGGCAACGACAAACCGCTCCGTCCGGGCATGTCGGTCACCGCGCACGTGAAGACCGGCTGACACCATGGCCACCGCGACCGTACCACGCGACGCCGATACGGGCGGCCTGCCGCCGGAACCGGCACGCGACGTTCCGCCGACATCGGCGCCTGATTCGGGCGAAGGCGAGCCACACAAGTGGCTCATCGCCGGCTCGGTGCTGATCGGCACCATCATGGCGGTGCTGGACACCAGCATCGTGAACGTGGCGCTTGCGGACATGAGCGGCACGCTCGGCGCCACGATCGAGCAGATCACGTGGGTCGTGACTGGCTACATGCTGTCCAACGTGCTCGTCATGCCGATGATGGGCATGCTGAGCGCGCGCTTCGGCCGCAAGAAGCTGTACCTGTCGAGTCTCGCGCTGTTCACGCTCGCGTCCATGGCGTGCGGACTGGCTCGCTCACTGCCCACGATGGTCGCCGTGCGGGCATTCCAGGGCATCGGCGGCGGCGTGATCATGACCGTGGCGCAGGCGATTCTGCGCGAAACGTTTCCGCCGAAGGAGCAGGGCATCGCCATGGGCCTGTTCGGCATGGGCGTCGTGCTCGCTCCCGCCTTCGGTCCCACATTGGGTGGGTGGCTCACGGACAAGTATTCCTGGCCGTGGATCTTCTACATCAACGTCCCGATCGGCGTCATCAACTACATGCTCGTGCAGCGATTCGTGCACGATCCGCATTATCTCGTGCGCGAGAAGGGCGCGGTGGACTGGACAGGCCTGGCGTTGATGATCGGCGGCCTCGGAGCACTGCAGCTTGGCCTCGAGGAGGGCTCGAGCCACGACTGGTTCCAGTCGGCGTTCATCATCCGGCTGTTCGCGGTGGGTACGCTCGGTCTGCTGCTCTTCGTCTGGCACGAGCTGCGCACGCCGCGTCCGGCGGTCGATCTCCGCATCATGAAGAACGCCGGCTTCAGCTCGGCGACGGCGCTCAATGGCGTGCTGGGCATGGCGCTGATGGGCAGCGTGTTCCTGTTGCCGCTGTTCATGCAGAACATTCTGCGCTTCAACGCCATGCAGGCGGGTGAGGCGCTGATGCCGCGCAGCCTCGCGATGGCGGTGCTGATGCCCATCGGTGGTCGCGTCTACAATCGCATCGGTCCCAAGATCCTTGTAACGGCGGGTCTGGTGCTCTCGGCAGTGTCGTTCGTGCAACTGGCGAACATGACGGTGGACACAGGCTTCTGGGATCTGTTCTGGCCGCAGGTGCTGCAGGGCGCCGGCTTCAGTCTCATCTTCGTGGCGCTCACCACCGCGGCCTTCGCGACGATCGACAAGCCGAAGGTGACCGCCGCGTCGGGGCTGTACAACGTCGTGCGCACCGTGGCCGGCAGTATCGGGGTCGCGATCGCGGCGTCACAGCTGACCACCATGACGCAGGCCAATCACGCCGTCCTGGCGGAGCGCGCCAGCATGGCGAATTCGTCGGCGGTGACGTGGGTGCAGCAGGCGACGGCGGGCATGATGCGCACCGGAGTGGACGCGTATACCGCTCGCATGCGCGCGCTCAAGCTGCTCGACCTGAGCATGACGCGGCAGGCGGTGGTGATGGCCTTGAACCACGTGTTCGTGCTCATCGCCATTCTGTTCTTCATCTCTCTCCCGTTCGTGCTGCTGCTGCGCGCCGGACATGCGGACGGACACGAGGCGATGATCGCGGAGTAGTTGACCGCGCCGGTGCACGGTCACATGTTCGGCCATGCCTAAAGCTCCTCTCATCGCGCTCGTTGCCGTGATCGCGCTGGTCGGTCTGGGCTTCGGCGGCCGGGCGTATGCCACGCACGCGATGTCGTCGCGCGCCGTATCCGCGAAGACGCTCGGGTCGAGCACGCCGGCGTCGGTCGGGATTCCATTCTCGCGCGTTGCCATCGAGCGCGGCAATCGCACGCTGATCGGCTGGTGGGTCCGCGCGCGCGCCGATTCCGGCAAGACCCCTCCCGCGTTGCTCTTCCTGCACGGCAACCGCTCGTCGATCTCCGATTACGTGACGCTGCAGAAGTTCCTGTACAAGCAGGGGATCAGCTCCCTCGTGTTCGATTACAGCGGCTTCGGGGCGAGCGGCGGAACGCCGTCGCTGGAGAACGCGATCCAGGATGCGGGCGCCGTGGCGAAGGTGTTCGCAGACAGTGCGGGCACCGCAGCGCGGAAGGTCGCGATGGGCAGCGCCCTTGGCGCGACCGTCCTGCTCCAGGCGATCGACAGCGTGCAGCCGCACGTGAATGGCGTCGTGCTCGAAGGCGTCACGGCGTCGGTGCGCGAGTCGGCGGTGCGCGATGGCCGCGTTCCACGAATCGTCGCGCCGCTGCTCGTGGACATCGGCGACAACGTCACGGCCGCGCGCGAGGTGAAAGTGCCCGTGCTCGCCGTGCACAGCTACGCCGATCAGCGTTTTCCGATCGAGGACGCGCAGCGCGTGGTGCAGGCCGTGCCGACGCAGTACTCGCTGGTCCGGCATTGGCGCAAAGGCCACTCGGCGCTCCTGGCCTCCACACGCGAATGCGACTGGGATCCCGTGCTCAAGTTCGTGCGGACGGGAGCCCTGCCTGCGACGCGCGTGGACTCGACGGATCAGTGCGTGGTCGCCGCGCAGCTGGCCGCCGCACAAAAGGCGAGCGTGATCCCAGCCGGTTCGACGAAGGTGGTGACGCCGGCTCCGAAGGCGGCTGCGTCGACCAAAACATCTACGGTCAAGCCGACCACCGCGAAGCCGTCGGCAGCGAAGACGACTGCGCCGAAGAGCACGAAGACGACAAAGTCCACGAAGACGACCCGGACCTCGACGTCGACGAAGGCTCCCGCCACGAGGCCGAAAGCGTCGACGTCGACGAAGAAGCCCTAGTCGGTCGAGAAGCCGTAGCGCCCGGGATCCTGCCCGATGCGCGCCGCGGCGATGATCTTGGGCACGTAGTCGCGTGTCTCCCTCGGGAGCCGCGGCGCGATGCGATAGAAGTCGGCGTCCGTGCCCTTCGTCTTTCCGGTCACGCGCTTGAGCGCCTTGCTCACGGTACCCTCGCCGCTGTTGTACGCCGCGGCCGCGAGATACCAGGATCCGAAGCGGTCGTGCAGGTACGACAGATACGACAACGCGGCATCGGTGGCCTTGGCGGGATCATTCCGCTCATCCAGCCGGCGATTGACGGTGAGACCGAATCGCTTCGCGGTTGACGCCATGAACTGCCACAATCCAGAGGCTTTCACGGGCGACCGCGCCTTGGGGTTGAAGCCCGACTCCACCATCGCCAGGTAGATCAGACTCTGTGGCATCTCGCGATCCGCGAGCGCGCCGGAGATGAGACCCTCGTATCTGTCCATGCGATCCAGATACACGGTCATGCTCGAGCGCATGTCGGTGGTGAATCGCTTGATCCACGTATCCACGCGCGCGTTTTTGATCATCGGCAGATCCGCAGCTTTCGCCGCTGGCGCAGCGGCTGCGGTCGTGGATCCGGAACGCGTCGTCGCAGAAGGCTGAGCCGGTGTCGGTGACACGACGGCGAGTGCCGCACGCGTGGTCGCGCTCGCCACGGATGTGGCAGGCCCATCCGTCCGGGCGATCCCGATCGCCGAGACCGCCGCCACCGCGGCGAGCGTGACCGTTTCGATTTTTCGATGCCCCAGACGCCTCAGCGCTCTGGGGAAGGCCGTGATCGATGCTCTGAGCATGACTTCTCCAGGTCACTGCGTCGCTCCATCGCGATCGCAGTCGCAGTGTAAGCGGATCGACGTTGCGGCAGGACGATCATGCACGGTCCTGTCACGGATGGCACGGACGCGTCACGAGCGGTTCACAACGTGCCCTGCCAATCGGCGATATTGACCCCCATGACGGACCCGACGGCGGCCTCAGACAGACGCGAGTATTACCCGTTGCGGCCGGTGGACCTGGCCGCCATCGGGCTGTTCTGGCTGTTCGTCGCCTTCCTGTCCGCGGCCGGTCGCGAGCTGGATCCGCGCATTCCCGGAGTGCCTGGCGCGGTCGTCCAGAGCGTGTTGCGCGCGGAGTATCTCGAGTACGCGCTCTGGGCGCTGATGACCGTACCCATCTGGTGGTTGGCATCGCGATACAGCATCGAGCGCGGACGGCGCTGGGGGCGCGCGGTGCTGTTCCTCGTTGGGGGCATCGTGCTGGCGATCGCGATGGACAGCCTGCTGTCGCACGTGCGCGAAGCGCTCATGTCGCCGCTGGTGCGCGGCGGCCGCTTTCGGCGACGCGGGCCGCCGCCATTGTTCGGCTTCGGCTTTCTCGATGACCTGATGGTGTACTTCGCCGTGTTCGGGTCGGGCGTGGCGCGCGACTATTTCCTGCGCTATCGCGCGCGCCTCCAGGAAACCTCCCGCCTGCGCGCGCAGCTGGTACAGGCGCGTCTCGACGCCTTGCGTACGCAGCTCAATCCGCACTTTCTGTTCAACACGCTGAATGCGATGTCCGCGCTGGTGGAGCGCGACCCGCGCGGCGTGCGTCGCATGATCGCGCGTCTCAGCGACCTGCTCCGGTACACGCTGGACGAAAGCACGGAGCAGGAAGTGCCGCTGGAGCGCGAGCTGGACCTGTTGGGGGAGTACGTCGAGCTGATGCAGATTCGTTTCCAGGGCAAGCTCAACGTCGACATGCGGATCGACGATGATGTGCGCCGCGCGCTGGTGCCGAACCTCATCCTGCAACCGATCCTGGAGAACTCGATCAAGCACGGCGTCGGGCAGCTCACCGGTGAGGGACGCATCGCACTGCGAGCATCGCGCGCCGGATCCGATCTCCTGCTGACCGTCACGGACAACGGGCCGGGTCCGGCCGACGGACATGCCGCCGCGGGCGTGGGACTCACCAACACCAACGCGCGGCTCTCGGCCATGTATGGCGACATGTACCGCGCGGCATTGAACCGGGCAGCCGGCGGCGGGGCCGAAGCGGTCATCCGCATCCCGTATCACGTCGAGCCACTCGACGGAGCACTGGGCGCGTGAGCATACGAGTCCTCATCGTGGACGACGAGCCGCTCGCCCGTCAGCGCATCGCGGACATGCTGCGCGCCGACGCAGGCGCCGTCGAGATCGTCGGCGAGGCGGACAACGGGAATGCCGCGGTCGATGCGATCCGATCGCTGCATCCGGATCTCGTGTTTCTCGATATGCAGATGCCGGGACGCACGGGACTGGAAGTCGTGCGGGACGTCGGCGTCGACGCGATGCCGCTCACCATCTTCGTCACGGCGTACGACAAGCACGCACTCCAGGCGTTCGAGGTGGCGGCCGTCGACTACCTGGTGAAGCCGTTCGACGATGAGCGCTTCGAGCAGGCATTCGCGCGCGCGCGCCGCATGTTGGAGCTCAAGGAAGTGGATCAGCTGCGCGGCCGCCTGCTCGCCGTCCTGCAAGGCGAGCGCGCCGACGATCGTGTGTCGTCCGCGGCGACGCCACGCGGTGAGTACCTCGAGCGCATCCCCGTCGAGATGCGGGGCAAGGTGCGCGTGGTGCCCGTCTCGGAGATCGAGTTCATCATCGCGAGCGGGCCCTACGCCGAGCTCTACTCCGGCGATCGGAAGTACGTGATCCGCGAGTCGATGCAGAACCTCGAGGAGCGACTCGATCCGAACACCTTCATTCGTACGCACCGCTCGGTGATCGTGCGCCTCGATCTCATCGACACGCTGCACAAGGGCGCCGGCGGCGATTACGAGGTACAATTGAAAAGCGGCCGACGCTTGCGCGTCAGCCGCTCTCGTTTGGAAGCCCTGGAACGGAAGCTCGGCCTGACTTAGCCCTGGCGACCGCCGGACCTGTCCTGACCGCCGGGCCCACGACCACGACGGCCACGGCCTTCGCCGAAACCGCGCTCGCCCCGCTGTGCCTCCCGCTGCTTCAGCTCGGCGACGTTCTTGTCGAACTGCACGCGCTGATCGGCAGTGAGGATGTTCCGGACGGCCGCGAGGTCCTGATCCCGCTGCGCCTGCATGGCCGCGCGGTTCTTCGTCATGATGGCGCGAGCCGTGGCGGTGTCGCCTTTCTCGCGTGCCGCGCGCGCCTGGTCGAACTGCTGCTTCATGGCGTCCCGGTTCGCCTGGAACTTCTGGCGATCCGCCTCTCGCAGCTGCTTGAGCTGCGCCTTCTGCGCGTCGGTGAGCGTGATGTCCTTGAACAGCAGGCCCATCGGACCGCCCGGACCGCCACGACGGCCCTCGAACTGACCGCCGCGTCCGCCGCGATGATGCCCCGGGTCGGCGGGCTGCTGCGCCGCGACCGCGGCGGCCAGCGTCAGCGCCAGGCCAATACCCGCGAAAATCTGCTTACGCATTGATGCTTCTCCCGTGATGAGGTGTGTTGCGATGACCAGTAGTACGGGCGCTGCGCTGACACGGTCCGCGCGATGTTACGAGGTGCACGTGTGCGTCACGAAGTGCACGCTTGGTTGAGTTCTTGCTTGCCGGGCGAGTCGATGACGACCCAATCCCCACCCGTCGCCGCCGCGCCACTCGCCCACCGACAGGTGCTGGTGATCTTCAGCGGCCTCGTGCTGGCGATGCTGCTCGGCGCGCTGGACTCGACGATCGTCGCGACAGCGCTGCCGACGATCGTCGGCGAGTTGGGCGGCCTGGAGCACCTCGCGTGGGTGGTCACGGCATACCTGCTCGCGCAGACGATCGTGACACCGCTCTACGGAAAGCTCGGCGATCTGTACGGACGCAAACGCATCCTGCAGATCGCTATCGTGGCGTTCCTGTGTGGAAGCGCGCTCTGCGGGCTGAGCCGGAGCATGACGCAGTTGATCCTGTTCCGCGTGCTGCAGGGGTTGGGCGGCGGAGGGCTGGTCGTTACCACGCAAGCGGTCATCGGCGACATCCTGCCTCCTCGCGAACGCGGAAAGTACCAGGGCATCTTCGGCGCGGTCTTCGGTGTGGCCAGCATCGCGGGTCCACTGCTCGGCGGGTATTTCACCACGCATTGGTCCTGGCGGTGGATCTTCTACATCAATCTGCCGCTCGGCGTGCTCGCGCTCGCGGTCCTTGCGGCGACGCTGCCGGGGACGGCCACGCGGAAGGCGCACCGCATCGACTACGCTGGTGCGGCGCTTCTCGCCGTCGTGCTGAGTGGCGTCACGCTGGCGACAGATCTCGGAGGCGCCGAGTTCCCATGGACGTCTCCGCTCATCATCGGACTGATCGTCGCGAGCGCGGTGGCGCTGGGAGCGTTCATGCTCGCGGAGCATCGTGCATCGGAGCCCGTGCTGCCGCTCCACCTCTTCCGCAACCGGACGTTCGTGGCCGCGATGAGCGTCGGCGGTGTCGTGGGCTTCGCGATGTTCGGCAGCGTCACGTACATGCCGGTCTTCCTGCAGATCGTCACCGGCTCGAGTCCAACCGGTTCCGGTTTGCAGCTGGTGCCGATGATGGGCGGCATGCTGGTGACGTCCATCGCCTCCGGGCAGCTGATCAGTCGCCGGGGGAAATACCGGAAGTTCCCGATCGCCGGAATGGCCGTTGCCACGGTGGGATTGTTCCTGCTGTCGCGGTTGCATCCCGATACGACGCGTGGCACCGCGTCCATTTACATGCTGGTGCTCGGCCTGGGACTCGGCATGGTGATGCAGGTGCTGATCATCGCGGTGCAGAACGCGGTCGACTACAGCGATCTCGGTGTGGCGACATCCGGCGCGACGCTGTTTCGTCTCATCGGCGGATCCGTCGGCACCGCGATCCTGGGCGCGGTGTTCGCCTCGCGCCTCGCGGCCAATCTGCGCGGAGCGATGCCGGCCGGCACCGCCGTGCAGGGACAGGGGATGAGCCTGCAGGCGCTCGCGTCGCTGCCACCACAGGCGCGCACCGCGTACATCCAGGCGTTCACCAACGCCATCGACGTCATCTTCGTCATCGCGGCGTTCGTCGCGGCAACGGGCATCCTGCTGGCGCTCCTGCTGCCCGAGAAGCCGCTGCGGGCCACCGTCGCGGCGCGTGCGAGTCAGGTGGGTGAAGAGGCGCGAGAGGCATTCGCGATGCCGGTCAGCCCCGAAGCGATCGATCAGCTGCTCCAGGGACTCCGGATCATCGCGGAGCGCGATGTTCAGAAGCAGTACATCGAACGGCTCGTGCAGAGCGCCGGCGTGCAGCTCACGCCGCTGGCGGCGTGGCTGTTGCTGCGCGCCGAATATGAGGAGGGGGCGTCGCTCCAGCGGTTGAGCCTCGAGCATCGCATCGATCTCGCGCGATTGACGGACGCCGAGCGCGAGCTCAAGACACGCGGCCTCGTGATCGAGCGACCGGTGAGCGACGACCGGCGCCACTCCAACATCGACGTGACCGACGCGGGCTGTGCGGTGCTGGAGAAGTTGATCTCGGCGCGGCGCGTCCGTCTGGAGGAGCTGGCGGTCGACTGGCCGGAAGATCGACGCACGGACGTCGCGCGGCGACTCCGCGAGCTGGCGGGAGAGCTGGTGCCGGAGCGGCGGAGAAGCGCGTAGACCACGCTGGTCCGGCTGCGACGGGCGGCCGGTTGCCTCCCAACCACAAAGCGGGTAGCGTTGTCTTAACCTAAGAACTTTAGGTGAGGACGATGGCTGCACGGGAAGAAGACCTCGATCTGCTGCGCGGCACTTTGGACCTGCTCATTCTGCGCGCGCTCAGCTGGGGGCCCATGCACGGGCTGGCGGTGCTGCGCTGGATCGAAGACGTCAGCCGGCAGCAGCTGCAGATCGAAGAGGGCGCGTTGTACCCCGCGCTCCATCGCATGGAGCAGCGCAAATGGCTGGACGCCGACTGGGGGTACACGGACCGGAATCGGAAGGCCAAGTTCTATCGCCTCACCCCGGTCGGCCGCCGGCAGCTCGCGTCGCAGGTCACGAAGTGGTCGCGCTACACACAGGCGGTGGGATACGTGCTCGCCGCGGACGGGGCGCGCTGACATGCGCCGCGTCTTCCGGCTGCCCTTCACACGCGGGCGCATGGACGAAGCGCTCGACGACGAGCTGCGCTTTCACATCGAGGAGCGGATACGCGAATTCGAGGCGCGCGGTCTGTCGCGCACGCAGGCCGAGGCCGAAGTGCGCCGCCGCTTCGGCAACTACGACGCGTACCGCTCCGAAACCCGACACATCGACGAGACGATCATGCGCGATCAGCATCAGCTCGAGGTGATTGACACCATCCGTCGCGAGACGCGCCATGCTGCCGCCACGCTGCGACGCTCGCCGGGATTCACGCTCATCGCGCTGGTGACGCTGGCGCTCGGCCTCGGCGCGGCGACGACGATCTTCACGCTGCTCGACCGCGTCGTCCTGCGTCCGCTGCCGTATCCGGACGCCGACCGCCTCGTCCACATCGGCACATTGTGGCCGGGCGTGCGCGCCGACGCCGAGTTCGCGATCTCCCGCGGCCAGTTCTTCTATTTCAAGCAGCACAGCGCCGCGCTTGCGAACATCGGCCTGTACGACACCGACATGATGCCGATCTCGGGCGACGCAGGGTTTCCGGCGGAGCGCGTGCCCACGATCTATGCGAGTGCCAGCCTGTTCGACGTACTCGGCATCGCGCCCGAGCGCGGCCGCCTCTTCCGCGCGGAGGAGGGCATATCGCGGGATCCCGCGGTGGCGCTGATCAGTCACGGGTACTGGCAGCGCCGCTTCGGCGCGGACCCGAACGTCGTCGGCAAGCGTCTCTACTTCGACAAGCAGTCGTCCGTCGAGATCATTGGCGTGCTTCCCGCCGGTGCCGGCCTGCCGGACTTCAAGGGCGACATCTGGATCCCGAACTGGCTGGACCCCGCCGCGGAGCCGCAGAACAATCACACGCACAGCGCGATCGGACTCGCCAAACCCGGTGTGAGCATCGAGGCGGTACAGTCAGACCTGGAGCGTCTCCAGACACAGTTCGAGCAGCAGTGGCCGCGGGTCTATCCGCCGTCATTCAAGCAGCGCACGGGTTTCGCGCTGCACGTGAACTGGTTGCGGCAGCAGGTGGTCGGGGACAAGGTGACGCGCGCGCTGTGGATTCTCTTCTCCGCGGTCGCGGTGGTGCTGCTGATCGCCGCCGCGAACGTCGCGAACCTCTTTCTCGTTCGCATCGACGCTCGCCGGCGCGAGACGGCGCTGCGGACCGCGCTTGGCGCCAATCGCGGCCATCTGGCGGCGCACTTCCTGACGGAGAGTCTTCTGTTGACGATCGTCGCGGCCGGCGCCGCGGCATTCGTGAGCTACGCGCTGTTGCACGTGGTGCTGGCGCTGGCCCCGCAGGAGCTTCCGCGACTCGAGGAGATCTCGCTGGACTGGCGTGGCGTCGCCTTCTGCTTCGCAGCGGCGCTCGCGGCCGGCGTCGTGTTCGGCGTCATACCGGTGGCGACACGCTCCATGGACCTCAGCCTGTTGCGCGAGGGGGGCAGGGGACTGACCACGTCCCGCGCCCACAATCTCGCGCGGCGCACCCTTGTCGTCGCACAGGTGGCGCTCGCCGTGGTGCTGTTCGCGGGCGCGGCACTCATGGTCAAGAGCTACGCCCACCTGCGCGACGTGCGCATGGGGTTCGACCCGTCTGGCGTGTCCGTGATGACGCTCGCGCTACCATATAACTCGTATACGACGTATCAGCGGACCTCGGCGTTCTGGCAGCAGCTGGAAGACCGCGTCGCCGCGCTCCCCGGTGTGGAGGCAGTCGGCGCGACGGAGACATTGCCACTCACCGGCGAATCCGGGTGCACCGCCGTGGTCACGGACTTCGTGAACGACACCGCGCGCACCGGCGGATGCGTGCCCACGGTGCCGGTGACGCCGGGCTACTTCGAGGCCATGCACATTCGCGTGCGCGGTACTGCACCAGACTGGAGCCTCACCCAGTCCGGTATCGGTCCTGTGGTCGTCAGCCAGGCGATCGCGGATCAGCTCTTTCCCGGGACGGATCCCATCGGGCACGGCATCAAGATCAACAACGACGCATTCCAGTTCTTCCGCATCGTCGGCGTAGCGGAGGACGTGCGCGCCAACGGCCTGCAGAAGCCGCCGGTGAATATCGTGTATTTCCCGCTCGTGCCGCCCGCGGGCACCAGGTTCTGGAATGCGGGGTACGGCATGGCGCTGGTCGTGCGCGCACCGTCGATGGACGCCAATCGCGCGGGCGCGCTGGTACGACGGATTGCGTCGGAGATGGACCGCCAGGTGCCCGTGGATGAGGTGCGGCCCATGGAATTCATCGTGAGTCGATCGCTCGCCCAGACCTCGTTCACGATGATGCTGCTCCTGATCTCCGCGGGGATTGCGCTGGTGCTCAGCGCCGTCGGCCTCTACGGCGTGATCTCGTACATCGTCTCTCATCGGCGCTCGGAGATCGGCATCCGCATGGCCCTGGGCGCGCGGGTGATTGAGGTGACCTCGATGGTGCTGCGCCAGTCGCTGATGCTCGGCGTGGTCGGCGTCGGGGTTGGTGTCGCCCTCGCGCTCGCCGGCACGAAGGTGCTCGAGTCGCTGCTCTTCGAGGTTCGCGCGAACGATCCGGTGGTGCTGGTGATCACGGGTGCGACGCTGCTGATCGTCGCGGCGGTGGCGAGCGTGGGACCGGCACGGCGCGCCGCGCACGTGGATCCGGTCGAAGCGCTGCGGGGCTGAGCGGGCGGGTTTACGTCAGCGCAGGAAGCGTCGGGCCAGCTGCTCGAGGCGGTCATCTCCCGATCGTTCCGCCTCAGCGAGCATGCGCTTCACATGCGACGCGAGCTTCGGCTCGCCCCAGCGATAGCCGGTCGCGTCTTCGGCGGCGGCGGTATCGCCGCTGCGCGCCGCCTCGAGGAGCACTCGCGCCGCGATGGAGTCGTACGCGGGATCATCCCGCTCCGGGAGATGGAAATCGCGCCGCGGCCCACCGCCGGCGTCCTCATTGACGAATGCTCGCGACATCGTCTATTAGGTACGCAGTCACCCCTCCCCCGTCCACCCCGGAGACCCCCCATGACGACGAATCGTCGGGAGTTCCTCGAGCACCTCGGCACAGCCGCCATGCTCGGCGCGCTTCCGCTCACCACCACGCCAGGCCTTCGCGCGCTCGCCGAAAGCGCTCCCGCACCCGCGGAAGGCTTCGACTTCTCGTGGACCAACAAGCTGAAGGGAAAGCCGCACAAGGCCGTGTTCGACAACGCCGAAGTGGACAGCGCGTACGGCGTGTGGCGCGCCGGGATGTGGGAGGGGCAGTATCAGGAATCGTTCGGGTTGAAGCCGGCGGACACACAGACGGTGCTCGTCCTCAGGCACAACGCGATCGTGCTCGCCTTCCAGCAGCCGTTCTGGGATGCGAACGCCATCGGTGAATCGAGCAAGGCGACACATCCATTGACGCAACAGGGGATCGCGCGCAATCCCGCGCTGCTCAGCTCTGCGGCAGATCAGGGATTCCCCGCGCAATTCGATGCGTTCGCGCTGAACAACTTCATCGCGCGCGGCGGCATCGTGCTCGCGTGCAACGTGGCGCTGGGTTTCTTCGCGATGGGTTTGGCCCAGAAGCTCAACATCAGCCAGGATGAAGCGCGCTCGCGCGCTCTTGCGGCATTCCTGCCGGGTGTGACACTGCAGCCGTCGGGTGTGTTCGCGTGCGTCCGGGCGCAGGAAGCCGGATGCGCCTACGTGCGCGCCAGCTGATCGCCTGAGCGGTCCCTAACGCCCGCCGCGTGGTGACAGCCGTCACACACGCGGCGGGCTTCGTTTTGACTCCTGTGCCGAAGAGTCGTCCGGGATGCAGCGCGGCGCAGATGCCGCGCTGGTGCAGCGCAGGCTCTACCCCTCCCGGAGCATCAATGCGTTCCGTTCGAAACGTTGGACTCGCGTTGTTGATGTCGTCGTTGGCCGCGTCCCCCGCGCTCGCGCAGCGGACCACCGCGCGTTCGAGCAGCTCGTCTCCGAGCACGTTGTGGGAGATCGGTGCGGACGGCGGCCTCGGTTTCGAGCTGTCCGTGCCGAATGGCGCGAACAAGACGACGTCACTGCAACTTCCGCTGACGTCCATTCGCGCCGGCTTCTTCATCAACGACCAGTGGTCGCTGGAGCCGTCGTTCCGTTACTTGTACGCGAAGACGCAGGGGACGCCGTCATTCAGCACGTACACGCTCGGTTTCGCCGGCCTGTACCATCTCAGCACCAACCGCATGCAGCGGCAGACCTACATCCGCCCGTTCCTGAACATCATCGGGGCGTCGAGCGGCGGTAACAGCAACTCGGACATCGAGCTCGGTGCCGGCGTGGGCCTCAAGTGGCCGAAGCTGAACGGTCGCATGGCGTGGCGCGGCGAAGTGAACGTCGCACACCAGAACGACGCCGAGACCACCACGCTGAATCTGTTGATGGGGATCTCGTTCTTTACGAGATAAGTTGCGAGCCGGGAGCCGGGAGGCGGGAGCTCGCGTCGATGAGTCCCGCCTACCGCCTCCGGCCTCCCGGCTACTTCAGCGGTCGGCCGTACTTCGCCATCACCGTTCGCAAACGGTCGACGGGCAGCGCGTAGACTCGAAAATCGTCGCTGCCCGTCATCGTTTCCGCCGCGAGGAGCGCGTTGATCACCGCCTCCTCCGTCGCCTGCGCGGTCGCGTAGAACAACGGGTTGAGGAGGTCGTTGCGCAGCATCTCCACGCGAGCGACGCCCGAATCTCCGTACACATGCGGGTTCGCGGTCGAGAACGCGACGAAAATGTCTCCCGATCCGTTTCCGCTGTAACTGCCCATTCGCCCGAGGCCGAGGGAGACTCGCGTGGCGATGCGCTTCAGCTGATGCGGCAGAAGCGGCGCGTCGGTCGCGACGACCACGATGATCGAGCCCGCCTCGGCGCCATTCGCGCCCGCGGCCGCGGGGCCGGGCATGATGTCGCTGATCTCCTGCCCCACGGGCACGCCCGCGATGCGCAGATCGCGTCGCAGTCCGTAGTTGCATTGCACGAGCACGCCGACGGTATACGTCGCGTTCTCCACGCGCGTGACGCGCGACGCCGTGCCGATCCCGCCCTTGAACTGATGGCACACCATGCCGGTGCCGCCGCCGACGTTGCCTTCCTTCACCGGACCGGAGGTCGCACCCTCGAGGGCAGCAATGACGTGCTCCGGCTTCACATGAAAGCCGTTGATGTCGTTGAGCCGGCCATCCCACGTCTCGGCGACGACGGGTAGACCCCAAGGCTGCAGGCCGGGTCGGGAAACCTGCCACTGCAGAATCGCGTCGCGGACGACGCCGACGCTGTGCGTGTTCGTGATCGCGATGGGTCCCTCGAGAATGCCGGACTCCTGCAACCACGTGGTCCCGGTCATCTCACCGTTCCCGTTCAGCGTGAACCAGGCGCCGAAGACGGGGTCCGGATTCTTCTTGCCGCGTGGGTGCACGACGGTGACGCCCGTGCGCACAGGCCCCTTGCCGACGACGAGCTTGCCGCTGCCCGCGATGAGCGTGGTGTGTCCGACTTCCACGCCAGCGACGTCCGTGATGGCGTCGAGCGCTCCCGGTGTCCCTTCGAGCGGGATGCCGAGGTCGCGCGCCCGAGGCTTCTGCGCAATCGCGGCGTGCGCCGCGAGCAGGAGAACGGCGAGGGCGCGGTTCACGGATTCGAGGCGGAATCGATGGCCGCCTGGTGCGCCTTTTCGGAGTCGGATGCCACGAGCGCCTTCGTGACGCCCTGCGCTCCGGGGATGCCCGACTGACCGAGCACGCTGTCCTTCTGGCGCTGGGTCATGGTGTCGCGATTGTTGCCTCCCGACGACGAGCAGGCCGTGAGGAGCGCGAAAGCAGAGACGGCGAGTGCAATGCGTCGCATGCGATGGCCGGATCCGTGAGGGTGTCGCGTCGAACATACGGCGCCCGCCATTCCTTCGCGACCGAAAAAAAGGCCCGCGCTTTCGCGCGGGCCTTTCGATCGAACGGGACGGGTGTCTTACTGCACGCCAGATTAGGGGGAAACGGTACGGCTCGGCATGGAGTGACGCAAGGCACATTCAGTGTGGCTGGGTTCCGTGTTCCGGTCGCTGGCTGGATTAAGCCGTTGATGCGCTCTAACGTCCGGCTCCCCTCTCCATTCCAGATGCTTCCGATCTTCCTCCGGCGACTTTCCCTGGCGCTCCTCGCTGTCGCTTGCAGCGTAGCCACCTCCGCAGCGCAGCGCGCACCGCGCACCACCGAGCGCGCCACGCCCCCAGCGCTCCTCAATCCGGCGTACGACTCGTCGCTCTACAGCAATCCGGGCGCGACGTCGTCGCGTTTCAAGGCGCTGCGATGGCGGCTGGTCGGGCCGTTCCGCGGCGGTCGTGTCGACGCGGTGGCCGGCGACGCGTCGCGCCCGATGGTCTTCTATATGGGGTCAGTCAACGGCGGTGTCTGGAAGACGACCAACGGCGGGGAGACGTGGCGCAACATCACCGACGGCAAGTCGGACATCTCGTCGGTCGGTGCGATCGCCGTGGCACCCTCGGATCCCAACGTGATCTACGTAGGCACCGGCGAGTCGCAGCCGCGCGAGGACCTCACGTATGGAACGGGCGTGTATCGCTCCACCGACGGCGGCGGCAGCTGGCAGCACCTCGGTCTCAACGACACGCAGCAGATCGGCGACGTGGTCATCGATCCGCGCGACGCCGACCGCGTCTACGTCGCCGCGATCGGTCACGCCTTCGGACCGAATTCCGAGCGCGGCGTGTTTCGCACGACGGACGGCGGCCGTACATGGAAGAAGATCCTGTTCCTCAACGATTCCACGGGCGCGATGGATCTCACGATCGACCCCACGAATCCGCGCATCCTGTTCGCGTCGATGTGGAAGTTCCAGCGGACACCGTGGGGGATGAATGCCGGCGGCGGCCGCAGCGGGTTGTGGAAGACGACGGATGGAGGCGACAGCTGGAAAGAGGTCACCTTCAATCCCGGCATCCCGAAGAAGCTGCTCGGCAAGATCGGCGTGGCCATCTCGCCAGCCAATCCGCAGCGCGTATATGCCAGCATCGAGGCGCCGGATTCGTCGGGGGGCATCTTCAGGTCGGACGACGGCGGCGCCACCTGGGAGCGCACCAGCGGCGACCAGCGCTGGGCGGTGCGGCCGTGGTACTACTCGGCGGTGACGGCCGATCCGACGGACGAGAACACCGTCTACGTGATGAATCTCTCGGTATGGCGCTCGGTGGACGGCGGCCGGACGTTTTCGCGCCTGCGCGTGCCGCACGGTGATACCCACATCATGTGGGTGGATCCGAAGGATTCGCGTCGCTTGATCAACGGCAACGACGGCGGCGCCACCATCTCGTTCGATTATGGCGCCACGTGGTCGAGCATCTACAACCAGCCGACGGCGCAGTTCTATCACGTCGCCACGGACAACCAGTGGCCGTATCGGCTGTACGGAGCGCAGCAGGACAACTCGACCGTATCGATCGCCAGCCGGTCGGATGAAGGCGCGATCACGGAGCGCGACTGGTTCCCGGTGGCCGGCTGCGAGAACGCCACGATCGCCGTCGATCCGCGTGATCCGAATGTCACGTACGGCGGGTGCTACACCGGATTCCTCACGCGCACCGACCGTGCGATCCGCCAGGACCGCGACGTCTCCGTGTGGATGGCGAACTACGACGGCTGGGCGGTGAAGGACGTCCCGTACCGTTTTCAGTGGACGTACCCGGTGCTGATCTCGCCGCATGACCCGAACACGCTGTATGTCACCTCGCAGTTCGTGCACAAGTCGACGAACGAGGGAGCGAGCTGGCAGATCATCTCGCCGGATCTCACGGTGCACGATACCGCCACGCTGGGACGGAGCGGCGGTCCGATTCACGGTGACATGACCGGCACGGAGTGGTACGCGACGATCTACGCGTTCAACGAGTCGCCGCTCACGAAAGGCCTGCTCTGGGCGGGGAGCGACGACGGCTTGCTGCACGTCTCGCGCGACGGCGGCGCGCACTGGGAGAACGTGACGCCGAGGAATTACGGGCGCTTCACGCGCACGACGGTGATCGAGCCATCGCATTTCGATCCGGGCACCGCGTACGTCTGCGCGACGCGCTACCAGCAGGACGACTTCAAGCCCTACCTGTGGAAGACCACGGACTACGGCAAGACGTGGATGCAGATCAACGCGGGCATCCCGACGGGCGCGTACACGCGATCGATTCGCGAAGACCCGAAGCATCGTGGGCTGTTGTACGCAGGAACGGAGACGGGTGTGTACGTCTCGTTCGACGACGGCGCGCGCTGGGAGCCGCTGCAGTTGAATCTGCCGCGCTCGAGCGTCCGCGATCTCGCGATCCACGACAACGACCTCGTCGCCGCGACGCACGGCCGGGCGTTCTGGGTGCTCGACGACATCTCACTGCTGCGCCAGCTGGCGGATTCGATCACCGCGAAGAGCGCGTACCTGTTTCAGCCGTCCACCGCGATCCGATGGGGCAGCGGCGGCGGATCGAGTCTCACGAATGGCACCAATCCGCTCGGCGGCGCCTACGTCGACTACTACCTGCGCAGCGCGCCGGCGTCCGCGGTGACGCTGGAGTTCCGCGATGCGCAGGGAAATACGATACGCACGTTCAGCAGCGAGGCACCCGCGACGGACACGCTGAAGACCGCCGCGGACTCCATCGGACAGCAGGTGCGCGCGTCGCTGCGGGACAGCCTGGTATACGAGCCGGCCGACTCCGTGGTCGCGGCGCGTGCAGGTACCAATCGGTTCGTGTGGAACCTGCGCTACCCGGGCGCGCGGCACCTGGAGAACACGGTGCTCGACGAGGGAACGTACGACGGGCCGGTGGCGCCGCCGGGCAATTACAGCGTGCGTCTCATCGCGGGCCGCGACACGCTCACGCGAACGTTCGCGGTGGTGGCGGATCCACGCGTGAAGACGTCGACCGCGGATCTCATGAAGCAGTTCCAGCTCGCGCTCCAGATCCGCGACCGGATCAACGACGTGGTGGACGCGGCGGGGCGGGTGGAGGATCTCCAGGGACAGATCGACAAACGCGTCGCGCAGACGAAGGACCAGGCGTTCGCGAAGCGCGTGTCCGACGCGGCGAAGCCGGTGCGCGACAAGCTGGAGACGGTGCGCGCCGACCTCTATGAAGTGGGCTGCCACGCGGATCAATGCACGCTGGATCAGCCGATCAAGCTGTACAACATCCTGCTCACGGCGGCGCTGCAGGTGCAGACCGGCGATTACGCGCCCACGAGGCAGCACGGCGAGCTCTTCGCCGACTTCTCGAACAAGGTCGGCAATCAGCTGCGCGCGCTGCAGGGGATCGAGGACAGCGATCTCGCCACACTCAATCGCCTGCTCGCCGAGCTGGGAGTGCCGGCGATCTACGTGCCCGCGAAGAAAGTGCCGGCTACCTGATCGAATCCAGCTTGGCTTTCAGCCGGAAATTCTGGGGCTGAGCGGACAGCGCCTGCTGCAGCACCGCGCGGGCGCTGTCCGTTTTTCCCTCGGCGAGGTAGATGTTGGCGGCCAGCTGCGCTTTCTGGGACGCGTCGCGCAGGTCGTCGGCGGGTACCACGATGGAATCGAGCGCCGCCTTCGCGGCCGCCGGATTCTTCGTGTCGCGCAACAGCGATTCCGCGCGCAGGAATTTCACGGTGAGGTCGGCCGGCATGCGGCGGCTGATCTCGTTGATGATCGCCGCCGCTTCGGCGCCGTTCCCGTTGCGTCGTTCGAGCTGCGCCTGGTTGTACGAGGCCGCGATGTAGGTGCGTTCCACGTCGGCCGGGTCGCCGGTGCGCAGGCCGGGGCCGCCGCCGAAGGAATACACGATGCGTCCGCCATGCTCCGCCGTCTCGTACAGCATCGCGCATCCCACCACACCGACGACGGCGGACGCCACTCGCGTCCAGTACGCGTAGCGACCGAAGCGATCGCGGCGCGAGAATGCCCACGCCAGGATCTCGATGGCGGCGACGCCGAGGAAGATGTTGCGCGTCGTCTCGCCCTGTTCCTCGTGCTCCTGCACGAGCGAGCGTGCCCCCGGAATGCGCTCCACCGGACCATGCGCCGCCGTGCCGGATCGTACGGCCAGCCATGTGGACACCGCGCCGATGAGCAGCATCGTGGTCGCCGCATAGTTGGTGAAGCGGAACCACGGCGTGAGCGAGACAAGGCGAAACGCCACCGCGACGAACAGCAGGCCGATCACGAAGTGAACGATCTGCGGGTGGAACGGCGCGATATTCGGCATGGCGGTGTTGTCCTGTTGAACGGATTCCCGAGAAGGGTACTCAGCCCTTCCGCCGGAGCGTAGGAGGGCCGCTACGTTAGGCATGTCATCGGTCGCCCGACACGGCGGTGTGGTCGCCACCCTTGCGCTGTCGCTGTCGGCCGGCTGTGACCGCAGCCCCACGGCCGACGCGGCGCGGTTCGTCGGGTCGACGGCGTGCCGCGCGTGTCACGCCGCCGAGTACAACGCGTGGGAGCCGTCGCAGCACGCGCTCGCCATGCGGGCCGCGTCGCCGGACGCGGTGCTCGGCGACTTCAACAACGCGCGCGTCAGTGCCGGCGGCGTGACGACGACGTTCATACACGACAGCGCCGGGTATGTCGTGAACACCGCCAGTGGCGCTGGACGCACGCACGACTTTCCCGTGCGCTTCACGTTCGGCGTGTGGCCGCTGCAGCAGTATCTCGTGGCGTACACTGGCGGCCGGTTGCAGGCGCTGACGCTCGCGTGGGACGCTCGACCCGCGCAGGCGGGAGGGCAACGATGGTTCTCCCTGGAGCCGGAACAGGTTGCGGAGCACGCGGCGGCCGGGGCAGACGCGCCGCACTGGATGGGGCGCGGCTACAACTGGAACTACATGTGCGCGGATTGCCACGCGGTCGGTGTCCGCAAGGGGTATCGCGTCGCGACGTCCACGTACAACACCACGTATTCGGAGATCGGCGTGGGCTGCGAAGGCTGTCACGGGCCGGGGTCGTCGCACGTGGAGTGGGGCGGCCGATCGAAGCCGGTGCGGTCGCTCTTCTACAGCAACGACGGCCTCGTCGCGCAGCTGACGGAACGGCGCGGCGTGCGCTGGACCGTCGCCTCCGGCGGACGCATCGCATCGCGGAGCGCCCCGCGCAGGACGGATCGCGAAATCGAGACGTGCGCACAGTGCCATTCGCGGCGGGTGCACATCGCCGACGGATACGTCGCCGGCAAACCGCTGTACGACTACTACATCCCGGCGCTCCTGACGTCGGACCTGTATCACGCGGACGGGCAGCAGCGCGAAGAGGTGTACACGTACGGTTCCTTCCTGCAGAGCCGGATGTACGCGGCGGGCGTCACGTGCTCGGACTGCCACGACCCGCACACGGGGAAGACGCGTCGTGCCGGGAATCAGGTCTGCACGCAGTGCCACGTCGCCTCGGCGTACGACACCAGCGCGCACACGTTCCATCGCGCGACGTCCAGCGGGAGCGCGTGCGTGTCGTGCCACATGCCCGACACCACCTACATGCAGATCGACGCGCGCCACGATCACAGCATGCGCATTCCGCGCCCCGATCTCTCCGTGACGCTCGGCGTCCCAAATGCCTGCACGCGATGTCATTCGGATCGGAGTGCGGAATGGGCCGCTCGCGCGGTCGCGACCTGGTACCCGCGACCGACCGGTGGCCATCAGCGATTCGCATTCGCGTTCGCCGCGGACGACGCGGGTGACGCCCGCGGCCCGGATTCGCTGCTGCGCGTCGCGCGCGACTCGACCGAGTCCGCGATCGCGCGCGGCTCGGCGCTCGCGCGGCTCGCGGGCTATTCCGACACGACAGCCTATCGCGTCGCGGGTGTGGCGAGCGCGGACCCCAACCCTCTCGTGCGGCTCGGGGCGCTGCAGCTCCTCGAGTCGGCGCCCGCGGACTTTCGCATCAAACCGGCAGCCCTGTTGCTGCACGACGAGCGCCGCGCGTTGCGCCAGGGGGCGGCATGGGTGCTGGCGTCGCTCGCGAGCTCGCTGCCGGCGAACGACCGCGCGGCGTTCGCGCGCGCGGCCGCGGAGTTCGTCGAAAGCCAGCGGTACAATGCCGACCAGCCGGAGGACCGGCTCGCGCTTGGCGCGTTCTACGCCCAGCAGGGCAGGTATGATTCGGCGGCGACGGAATACCGCGCCGCGTTGCGACTCGAGCCGAACTATCCGCGCGCGGTGGTCTTTCTCGCCGCGGTGATGCGTGCGCAGGGCAGGCTGCCCGACGCGCTCGCGGTGCTGGATTCCGCGCGCACGCGCATGCCGAGGGACGCGGACATCCAGCGATCCATCGATGTGTATCGCCGCGAAGCCGCGGCACTTTCCGGGGCGCAGCGTGCGCGCCCATAATTGATCACCAAGACCAGCCTCCAGGAGATCACGTGAGCAACGACAAAGTCTCTCGTCGAGAGTTCATCGAATTGGGCGCGGTGGCAGGCGGCGCGGCGCTGATCGGTACGCCGGCGCGCGCGAAGCCAGCGGGGACAGCGAAGCGCGTCGCGCCGAGCGATCGCGTTCGCTTCGGCATGGTCGGCGTGGGCATGCAGGGGTCGGGTCTGCTGGGCACGGCCATTCACATCCCGGGTGTCGAATGCGCGGCGGCGGCGGACCTGTACGACGGACGGCATCAGCTGGCGCGCGAGATCACGAACAATCCCAGCCTGCCGGTAACGCGCCGGTATCAGGACCTGCTCAACAACAAGGACATCGACGCGATCATCGCCGCCGTGCCGGACCACTGGCACAAGCAGGTGGTCGTGGACGCCGTGAACGCCGGGAAGGACATCTACATCGAGAAGCCGATGTCACACAGCCCCATGGACGGCGTCGCGATGGTGGAGGCGTACAAGAAGACGGGGCGCGTGGTGCAAGTGGGGTCGCAGCGCGTGAGCTCGGAGGTCTGCGCGCACGCGAAGGAGATGATCGCGTCCGGGATGCTCGGCGACCTGATGATGATCGAGGGATCGCTGGGCCGGAACGATCCGTGTGGCGCGTGGGAGTATCCGCCGCCGCCGGATCTCTCGCCCGCGAACCTCGACTGGAACACGTGGCTGGGCGACGCACCGAAGCACGCGTTCGACCCGTACCTCTTCGCGCGCTGGCGTTGCTGGAAGGAATACGGCACCGGCGTCGCGGGCGACCTGCTCGTGCACCTGGTGAGCGGCATGATGTTCATGATGGGCTTCAACGAACCGCCGAGCTTCGCGGCGGCGGTGGGAGGCATCCGCCACTGGAAAGACGGGCGGAACATGCCCGACGTGCACGCGGTGAACTACTACTGGCGCGATCTGCCGGTGTATCTGCGGCTCAACCTCGGCAACGAGTCGCGCGAGATGTACCGCTTCGCCGGTTCCAAGGGCACGCTCGAGGTGACGGGCTCCGAGGTGACATTCTCGCCGCAGGTGGGCGTGGATACCTACCCGTGCTACTACATCGGGAGCTTCCCGCAGAAGATGCGTGACGCGTACATCGAGCAGTGGCATCGCGACAACGACGCCAGGATGCAGCAATACCAGACGCAGACGGTCACCACGTTCCGCGGCCCCGATTTCGACGAGCTGCGTCCGCACCTGGACAGCTTCTTCAACGGCGTGCGCACGCGGAAGCCGGTCGTCGAAGATGCCGTGTTCGGGCATAATGCCGCGCTGGCGTGCCACATGGCGAACGAGTCGTACTTCCGCCGCGTCAGCGTGACCTGGGACGAGGCGAGCAAAACCATCAAGAACATTTGAGACGCAACCAGATCGCGACGGCGGTACTTCAGGTCGGAGTCATCGCCGTCGCGCTCGTCGTCCTGCCATACAAGCTGTTCGAGCTGGACCGCTACTTCGTCCCGAAGGAGCTGGTCCTGCATGTCGTCGCGCTCAGTGCCGCGCTGCTCGTGCTCGCGCGCGGACGCACCATCGAGCTCGACGTCGCCGACGCGCTCCTGGCGGCGTTCCTGGCGTGGAGCGCGCTTGCCACGGTATTCGCCACCAATCACTGGCTCGCGCAACGCGCGCTGGGCGTGAGCGTCTCGGGCGCCCTGGTCTTCTGGAGCGCGCGACGGATCTCCGCGGATGCGGAGACGGGCTCGCATCGACTGCTCGTCGGCGCCGCGATCGCCGCGGTGTGCGCGGTGGCGACCGGGCTGGCGCAGGCGTACGGCGTGAACACCGACTGGTTCAGCTTCAACCGCGCGCCGGGCGGCACGTTCGGTAACCGGAACTTCGTCGCGCATTTCGCGGTGATCGGCTTGCCGGCGCTCGTCTACAGCATCGTGACGGCGCGGCGGCTGGGCGGGGCACTGCTCGGATCCATCGGGGTGGCCGCGGTGGCGGCGCTGCTGGTGCTCTCGCGCTCGCGCGCCGCGTGGCTGGCGGTGGGCGCGTCGGCGGCGGTGGTCGCGATCCCTCTGCTGGCGTCGCGAAAGTACTGGCGTGGCGCGATTCCGAGCGGCCGGTTCGTGCTGCTGTTGCTCGCCACGGTGATCGGCGTCTGCGTCGCGATCGCGCTGCCGAACAGCCTGCGGTGGACGAGCGATTCGCCGTACCTGGACACGGCGCGCAATGTCGTGGACTACTCGAGCGGCAGCGGGCGCGGTCGGCTGACGCAGTACGCCAACTCGATGCGGATCGCGCTCGCCGATCCGGTGTTCGGCGCGGGGCCGGGCAACTGGCCGGTGTCGTATCCTCGTCATGCCCCGTCGAACGACGCGTCGCTCGCGGGCGACGGCATGACGTCGAATCCGTGGCCGAGCAGCGACTGGGTCGCGTTCGTTTCGGAGCGCGGGGTGGTCGCCGCGGTGGCGCTCTTCGGCGTGTTCGTGGTGCTGATGCTCGGCGCGCTGCGCCGGTGGAGTCAGCTGCCGACGCCCGAATCCGTGCTCACCAAGGTGACCCTCGCCGCGACGATTCCGGCGGTGCTCGTGGTCGGCGCGTTCGACGCGTGTCTGCTGCTCGCGGCGCCCGCACTGCTCGCGTGGTGCATCATCGGCGCGGCGAGTGGTCTCGGTCGCGGCGGACGCACCCTGCACGCGATCGGCCCGCGGTGGGGCATGGTCTGGGCGATGCTGCTGCTCGTGACAGGCGTATCGATCGCACGCAGTGCGACGCAGGCCGCGGCGATCGTGACGGTCGGAGAGGGCGGATCGCGCAGCGGCTGGATGCAGGGGGCGACGCTCGATCCGGGGAGCTATCGCATCGCCGTGCGCGTCGCCCAGCAGATGGCGGGACGGGGCCACTGCGCCGAGGCGCGCGTGTATGCGCGCCGGGCGGCCGCGTTGTTCCCGAGTGCCGGGGAGCCCAAGCGATTGCTGCGCGCGTGCTCCCGGTAATTGTGTCGTAAGCTCAATAGCTTTCTATTCCGTACTGGGGGAATGTCCCGGACGGGATGGAGGCAATACAGATGGACTCGAACACGACATCACGCGGCCTGTCCCCGGGATGGCCGCTGGCCTTCGCGCTGCTCGTGGCCGCTGCGTGCGCATCGAGGGCAGGCCGGCCTGCCTCGACCATAGAGCCGGTCGTCCCGACGCGCATCGTGCCCCCTGACGCGAATGTCATCGCGCGCGTGCACGCGGACAGTCTGCGCCATCCGTACACGGACGCCGACGTCGAGTTCATGACGGGGATGATCTCGCACCACTCGCAGGCCATCACCATGTCGCGCATGGCCCCGACCCATGGCGCGAGTGCCGCGGTGCAACGACTCGCCAGCCGCATCATCAATGCGCAGACGGACGAGATCCTCACGATGCAGCAGTGGCTGGCGGATCGACGTCTGCCCGTGCCCGCGGCGATCCCCGGCCCGATGCGCATGACCATGGACGGCATGGAGCACGAGATGCTCATGCCGGGGATGCTCACGCCGGCGCAGATGCAGCAGCTGGATCAAGCGCGCGGCGCGGAGTTCGACCGCCTGTTTCTCACGTTCATGATCCAGCATCACACGGGCGCGATCCAGATGGTGCGCCAGCTGTTCGGCTCCTATGGGGCCGGTCAGGACGAGGTGGTGTTCAAGTTCGCGTCCGACGTCAACGTGGATCAGACCACCGAGGTCGCGCGCATGCAGCAGATGTTGAGCTCACTGTCATCCACGTCCACGCAGAGGAATTGATCATATGATCGTGCAGCACTCTCGACGTCTCACGTCGCGCGTCGCGCTCACCGCGGCGACGGCGATCCTGGCGGCGTGCGCCGGTTCGACGGGGACCACGAACGCCTCGATGTCGTCGATGCCGTCGCGGGATCCGCGCGTCGGGTTGAAGGCGGGCCTGTACAACGCGCAGGAAGCGACGTGGAACATGCGCGTGGTCTCCGAGACGCGTCCCTCGAAGGACTTCGAGGGCGTGACGAACTCCGACCTCGCGTTCCTCCGCAACTTCGCGATCCAGGGGAGCTACAATGGCTATCAGCTGTGGGACATCTCGGACCCGGCGCATCCGACGCTGCGCAAGGGTTTCGTCTGCCCCGCGTCGCAGAGCGACGTGTCGGTGTATCGCAACCTGCTGTTCGTCTCGGGCGAAGGGCTGAGCGGCCGCATCGACTGCGGCGCCGAAGGCGTGAAGGACACGGTGAGCACGGCGCGCCTGCGCGGGCTGCGCATCTTCGACATCTCGGACATGGAGAACCCGAAGAACGTCGGCAACGTGCAGACGTGCCGCGGGTCGCACACGCACACCCTGCTCGTCGATCCGAAGGACGCGGACAACGTCTACATCTACATCTCGGGGTCCGCGGGGGTGCGGTCGCCCAACGAGCTGCCCGGGTGCATCAGCGATCCGAACGATCCCAACACCGCGCGATTCCGCATCGAGGTCATCAAGGTGCCGCTCGCGCATCCCGAGCAGGCGGCGATCGTGAGCTCGCCGCGCATCTTCCAGGACCTCATGGCGCCTCCGCGTCACGGTGAGACGCCGGAAGACGTCGCCGCCGCGAAGAAGGCGCTGGCGGACGCGAAGGCGCGCGGCGACTATACGGCGATCATCTTCGGCTCCGAGCGTCCGATGCCGCCGCAGATGACGCGAGCGTTCCTGGACAGCATCGCGCAGTCGAACGGACGCACGGCGCCGAACGCGGCCGACAGCGCGGCGCTGCGCACGAATCTCCAGAGCATCCTGAACAAGATGGGCTACGGCGAGCGGGCGCCGCAGGTTGGTCCGCCGCGCGGGCCGACGCAGTGCCACGACATCACCGTGTATCCGGCGATCGGCCTGGCCGGCGGCGCGTGTGAGGGCTACGGCTTCCTGCTCGACATCCGCGATCCGGCCCACCCCAGTCGTGTCGCCGCGGTGTCGGACTCGAATTTCTCGTACTGGCACTCCGCGACGTTCAACAACGATGGGACGAAGATCCTGTTCTCCGACGAGTGGGGCGGTGGTGGACAGCCCAAGTGCCGTGCGACGGACCCGCGCGACTGGGGCGCCGACGCGCTGTTCACGATAGTGAACCGGAGCTCGGGCACGCAGATCATGCCGGACGGCGTGGTGCAGGACCCCGCGTCGCTCGCCATGAAGTTCCAGGGCTACTACAAGCTGCCCGCGCCGCAGACGCCGCAGGAGAATTGCGTCGCGCACAACGGCTCGATGATCCCCGTGCCCGGCCGCGACATCATGGTGCAGTCCTGGTATCAGGGCGGGGTCTCAGTGTTCGACTGGACCGACCCGGCGCATCCGCGCGAGATCGCGTTCTTCGACCGCGGTCCGGTGGATTCCACGCGGATGGCGAGCGGTGGCACATGGTCGGCGTACTGGTACAACGGCGTGATCGTGAGCTCGGAGATCTCGCGCGGTCTCGACATTCTCGAGCTGACGCCCAACCCGCTGCTCACGCAGAACGAGATCGACGCCGCCAAGACCGTGCGCTTCGACTATTACAACACGCAGGACCAGCAGAAATTCGTGTGGCCGGCGAGCTTCGCGCTGGCGCGCGCGTACGTCGACCAGCTCGAACGTGGCCATGGGCTGGACGCCGCGCGTGTGGCGGCGATCCGGCAGTCGCTGGCGTCCGCGGAAAGCGCGTCGGGGACGGCGCGGAATTCCGCGCTCACCACGCTCGCGTCGCAGCTGGACGCGGACGTGTCGGGCTCCAGTGACGCGGCGCGCGTCCGGTCGCTCGCGACAGCGGTGCGAAATCTGGCGCGCTGAGCTCTCCGCGTCGGCGCTGTCGGTGCGAAAAACCCATTGACGCAGAAGACGCAGAAGACGCAGAAGACGCAGAAGAACGCAGGACGACAAACGGCGGCGAGAACTTTGGAGTTAGAAACCAAAGATCCCACCGCCGTTCGTTTTTCTGCGTTTTTCTGCGTTTTCTGCGTCTTCTGCGTCCATCAGTTGTTCGCATCGAAAGCACCAGGCTGGCGCAGAACGTGAACTGATATCGAGCGTATGGCCCAGCTCGGACTATTCGGCATCGATCAAACAAGGAAGCCGCCGCCCGGCTTCAGGTATCAGCCGGACGTCATCTCCGAGGTGCAGGAGCAGGCGCTGCTGCGCGAGTTCGAATCGCTGCCGTTCAAGGAATTCCAGTTTCATGGATATACGGGGAACCGGCGCACCGTGTCCTTCGGCTGGAGCTATGACTTCAGCACGGAGTCGCTGCGGACCGCGGACGACATCCCCGGGTTCCTGCTCACGCTGCGAAGCGTGGCGGCCAAGTTCGCCGGACTGCCGCCCGCGAAGCTGCAGCAGGCGCTGGTGATCGAATACCGGCCGGGCGCCGGCATCGGATGGCACCGCGACAAGCCGGTCTTCGGCGAGGTCGTCGGCGTCTCACTGCTGGCGCCGGCCACCTTCCGTCTGCGCCGCAAGGTGGGCGACGGGTGGGATCGCGTGAACGTGGTGGCGGAGCCGCGGTCGGCCTACCTGCTCAGCGGCGAGTCGCGCACGGTGTGGGAGCACAGCATCCCACCCGTCGACGCGTTGCGCTATTCGGTGACCTTCCGGAACCTGCTCGAGCGCTCGCGCGCCGACTAGGACGCGAAGCGGCGGGCGGACCGTTCCTTCGCCTTGCGGACCTCTTCCTCGCGGTTGCGCGGTGGCGCGTGGATCTCCAGCGAATCCACCAGCTTCCGCGCCGCGGCGGTGACCTCCTCGATCGCCGCGTTGAACGCCGCCTCGTTGGCGCGCGATGGGCGCGTCGTGCCGCTCAGCTTGCGAACGAACTGCACCGCGGACGCGCGCACCTCGTCATCGGTTGCGGGGGGTTCGAAGTTTGCGAGCGTCTTGATGTTCCTGCACATGGGGTTCTCCTTCGGGTAAGGCGGCCGGTGTGCTCTGCGCCGCCGGCACGGCAGGCGCCGGCGCTCCGGCGGCGAGCTTCTCCATGAACGGCCGCAGCAGATCGATCGGCAGAGGAAATATGGTGGTGGAATTGTTCTCCGCCGCAATCTCGGTCACCGTCTGCAGGTATCGCAGCTGGAGCGAGGCGGGCTGACTCGACAGCATCTTCGCCGCCTGCGCCAGCGTCTCCGATGCCTGCAGCTCACCCTGCGCACTGATCACCTTGGCGCGCCGCTCGCGCTCCGCCTCGGCCTGGCGCGCGATCGCGCGACGCATGGAATCGGGCAGTTGCACGTCCTTGATCTCGACCGCGGAGACTTCCACGCCCCAGAAGTCCGTCTTCTCGTCGATGATCTCCTTGAGCAGGTCGTTCACCTTGCGGCGGTCGGCCAGCAGCTCGTCGAGCTCTACCTGGCCCAGCACCGAGAGCAGCGTAGTCTGCGCGAGCTGGCCGGTGGCGTAGAGATAGTCCTGGATCTCGAGCACGGCGAGATCCGGTTGCGCGACGCGGAAGTACAGGACGGCATTCACCTTCACCGAGATGTTGTCGCGCGTGATGACGTCCTGCGGCGGAATGTCCATCGCCACGATGCGCATCGACACCGTCCGCATGCGCGAGAGGATCAGCGGGATGAACGTGAGTCCCGGTCCGCGCATCCCGGTATAGCGCCCGAGGAAGAACACGACGCCGCGCTCGTACTGATTCAGCACGCGCAAGCTGCCGAGGACGTACGCGGCGGCAGCTGCGAGCGGGATGAGGAGCAGCTCCATGAGCGTCACACGCCGTCGAAGAAGTCCACCTCGCCCGAATCGAGCGAGTACTCGGCGCCGACGACCAGCAGCCGGCCGTCGAGGATGAGACGCTCGAGCAGCGCGGAGCCGTGGCGCAGGTGATCGGCAGACGCGCGCACGTTCGCGCGCACGGCCTCATGATACAGGCGCGCGGGATCGTTGCGCAGGTCCGTGGCCATGAGCGTCTCGACGGACGGCCGAACGCGCTGCACGATCGACAGGATGTTCGGCGATTGCGAGCCGCGATTCTGCATCGTCTCGAGCGTCGCCGCGATGGCGCCACACCCCGTGTGGCCCAGCACGACCACGAGCGGCGTCCCGAAGCGCTCCGCGGCGAACTCCACACTTCCCACCTGTGACGGCGCTACGATGTTGCCGGCCACACGAATCACGAAGAGGTCGCCCAGTCCCTGGTCGAAGAGGATCTCCGCGGGCGCGCGCGAATCGGAGCAGCCGAGGATGATCGCGAACGGACTCTGCGTGTTCGCGAGCTCGGCGCGCCGAGTGTGACTCAGCATCGCGTCCAGGCTGCGGACACCCGTTGCGAATCGCTTGTTGCCCTCGCGCAGGCGCGCGAGCGCATCCAGCGGCGAGATCTGGGACTCGGAATCGGCGGCGGCGCTCATGTCAGCGCAGGAATCTATCTGACCGCGGCGGCGTCGCTGACGGCGCGCAGCGAATAGCGCGTGCCCCACACGATCAGCGCGCCAATGAGGCCCGCTCCGAGACAGGCGGACACCATGCCGATGACGTTGGCGTCGGGACCGCCGTACGCAATCACAGCCATGGCCGCGGCGTACGTCGTCGTCACTGCCCACGCCGTTGCCACGGGGACGCTCCAGCGTTTGCGCGCCAGGAGGCCGATCGCCGCGACGAGGCCGCACACGCCGTAGAGGGCGACCGCGACCTGCACCGACCGCTGTCCGAGTGTGGCGGCGGTGCTCCACTCGTCGAACACGTTTAGCAGCCCAATGACTCCCGTGCCGGCGAGCACCAGCGCGCTCGCGATCCACACGACGCGTCGCCAGATACGATGCCGATCAGCCACGTGAGAATGCCGCGAGCATGGCCGCCTCC